>NZ_JALJRJ010000049.1:0-1768 GCF_024519755.1 Micromonospora sp. Mcm103 | reverse complement strand
CGCAACCACATCAGGACTCTCCACCACCCGCGCCTCAAACAACTCGTGCACCAGCGGTCCGTCGTCGGAGACGGTGACCGCGGACGGGGCGCTGCCCGCGTCCGTACCGAAGGTGAGCGGCACCGTCGCCTCCTCGTCCAGTCCCGCGGCGATCCCGGCCAGAACCGACCGGTACATGGCCGCGAGTTGTTCCGCGTGCTGCGGGGCGAGCAGTCCGGTGCGGGTGGCGATGCCGAGTCGGCGGTCGCCGTAGGCGTGCACGGAGAGACCGAAATCGTTGGCTTGCTGGTTGACCGCGACGCCCTGGTCCACGATCTCGCCGTCGACCTGGTGGAAGTCGATGTAGTTGAACAGCACGTCGATCAGCCGGGAACCGGCTGCGGTGTCCCGCTGGATGCGGGACAGCGGGTACTGGCGGTGCGCCCAGACCTCGGTCTCCTGCTCGAAGACCCGGGTGAGCAGCTCGCGCCAGGTCCGGGCGCCGCGCCGGTGTGGGAACGGCAGCGAGTTGAGGTGCATGCCGAGCACCCGCTCCGCGCCGACCGCCTCGGGCCGTCCGTGGAAGACGACGCCGGTGTGGAAGGCCGGCGCCTCGGTGAGGCAACTGAGTACCTCCAGGTGGGCGGCGAGCAGCACGGTCTTGAGCGGCACGCCGGCCTCGGCCGCCCGGGCCCGCAGGTCGGTGGCGAGATCGGCGATCGGCACGCTCACGCCGTACGGCTCGGCGTCCTCCCCTGGCGTGCCGACCCAGGCGGCGGGCAGGTCGAAACGCGCGTAGTCGTCAACGATCCGCTTCCAGAACGCGGCGTCGGCGGGGTTGCGCAGCGATGCGAGCTCGCCGGCGATCACATCGGCGTACCGGACGGGCGGCGGCTCGTAGGGTGCGGGCTCGCCGGTGTCGCGGATCTCGCGGTAGACGTTCGCCAGTTCCATCTCGAAGGTGGCGTTGCTCCAACCATCCGTGATCACGTGCGAGCAGGTGATCAGCAACCACCAGGTGGTGTCGTTCTCCATCAGCGCGGCGACCCGCATCAGCGGCGCGGAGCGGAACTCCAGCGGGGCGGCCCGCTCGGCCGCCACCTCGGCGGTGAGCCGACGCTCGCCGGTCGCCTGGTCGGTGCCGCGTCCGTCCACGACCCGCACCGGGACGGCGGCGGTCTCGTGCACGATCTGCATCGGCACCGAGTAGCCGGTGAGGTGCACCGACGTACGCAGGTTCTCGTGCCGGGCGCTGAGCACCTGGACGGCCCGGCGGAACGCGGTCTCGTCGAACGGCCGGTCGTCCTTGATCCGCCGAGCGGCGACGTTGTGGTAGACCCGGCGCTCTCCGCTCGCTAACTGCTCGGCCACCATGCCCAGCTGGACCTCGCCCAGCGGGTACGCGTCGACCGTGCCGCCCGGGAGCAGGGCCCGGTCCGCGTCGCTGATCAGCGAGTACGGGGCGACGCCCGCCGGCGCCTCGGCCGCGGTGCCGCGGGTAGCGAGGACGGCGGCCAGGTCGGCGACCGTGCGCTGGGCGAAGACGTCGCGCACGGTCAGGTCGTAGCCGAGGCCCCGCAGCGCGCCGACGACGGCGACGGCCCGGATCGAGTCGCCGCCGCGCTCGAAGAACCTGTCGTGCCGGCCGATCGGCGCCGTGTTCAGGGCGCGCTGCCACGCCTCGGCAACCGCGGTCTCGACATCGGTCATCGGGGTGTCGTCGGCGAGCGCCGGCTCGGCGGCCGGGGGCGACGGCAGGGCGCGGCGGTCGAGTTTGCCGTTGGCGGTC
>NZ_JALJRJ010000048.1:0-1916 GCF_024519755.1 Micromonospora sp. Mcm103 | reverse complement strand
CGGGTCGCGGCTGTACCGCACCGGGGACCTCGTCAGCCTCAGCGACGACGGCGCGCTGGAGTTCGTCGGGCGCACGGACGACCAGGTGAAGATCCGCGGGTACCGGATCGAGCCCGCCGAGGTCGAGTCCGTCCTCGCCGAGGCTCCCCAGGTGGCCGAGGCGCGGGTCGTCGTCCGCGAGGACAGCCCGGGTGACCGACGCCTCGTCGCCTACGTGGTGGCGGCGGGCGCCGACCCGATCCGGCCGGAGGAACTACGCGACGAGTGCCTGCGGAGGCTGCCCGACTACCTCGTGCCGACCGCGATCGTGCCGCTGGCGGAGATTCCGCTCACCGGGAACGGGAAGCTCGACCGGGCGGCTTTGCCCGCGCCCGGCTTCGACGCCCGGACGAGTACGTATGTGGCCCCGCGCTCCCCCCTGGAGGAGCGGATGGCCGACGTCTGGTGTACGGCACTGGGTCTCGACCGGGTCGGGATGCGGGACAACTTCTTCGAGCTGGGTGGCGACTCACTCCGGGCCGTGGCCATCGTCGGTCCCCTCCGGGCTGCCGGCTTGGACGTGACCGTACGGGACGTGTTCGACTGCCGTACGGTGGCCCGGCTGTGTGAGCTGGCCGAGGCTCGACCGGCGGCCGAGGCCATGTCGCCGGCGGCGCCGTTCGCGTTGATCGACCCAGTCGACCGTGCCGCACTGCCGGGCGATCTTGTCGATGCCTATCCGATGGCGCAGACGCAGGTCGGCATGGTCGCCGAGATGCTCGCCGACGAGACGTTGCACCGCTATCACAGTGTGACGACGTTTCGGATCCGCGACGAGGAGCTGTTCTCGCCGGACGCGCTCCGTGCGGCGGCTCGCGTCGCGGTCGGGCGGCACGAGGCACTGCGTACCTCGTTCGACCTCCACTCCTGTTCGATGCCCATGCAGCTCGTGCACGCCGACGCGGAGGTTCCGGTCACGGTGCGGGATCTGCGCGGAAGCGACGCGGACGCGTTGCGGGAGTCGTTGCGTGCGTACCAGGCGGAGGAGCGGGCGCGGCTGTTCGACGTCACCCGGGCGCCCATGCTGCGGCTCGGTGTGCATCTCGAATCCGGCGGCGGGTGGTGGCTGACCGTGGTGCGCTGTCATGCCATCACGGAGGGCTGGAGCCTTTACCACCTGCTGGCGGAGTTGCTCGGCTCGTACCGGACGATCCGCGACGGCCGGGAACCGGCGCTGCCGGCGCTCCCCGCGGTCCGGTACGCCGACTTCGTCGCACGCGAGTTGCGGGCCCTCGAGTCCGCGGAGGATCGCGGTTACTGGGGACAGATCATCGACCAGCATCCGCGGTTCGGCCTGCCCGACGGTTGGGGGGAGACGGACGGGCCGCGGGAGCGCTACCGGCTCCGGGTGCCGTTCCAGGACCTGGAGCGCGAGTTGCGCGGCGTGGCACGCGCAGCGAACGCGTCACTGAAGAGCGTCCTGTTCGCCGCGCACCTGAAGGTGCTGAGCTCCCTGGTCCGGGAACCGTCGTTCTTCACCGGTCTCGTCTGTGACGCCCGGCCGGAGGCGGCTGGCGCGGAGCGGGTTCACGGCATGTATCTGAACACGGTGCCGTTCGTGTTCGAGCGGGGGCGGTGGACGTGGCGGGAGCTGGTCGCGGCGGTGTTCGCGCAGGAGGTGGCGATGTGGCCGCACCGGCACTTCCCGATGCCGCGGATGCAGAGCCTGGCCGGCGGCGGCCGGCTGGTCGATGTCTCGTTCAACTATCTCGACTTCGACCAGCTCGACACCGAGCCGGTCGACCTGGCGGCGACCCTGGCCGACGGCAACACGGAGTTCGACCTCGCGGTGACGACGCTGCGCGGGCAGCTGGGGCTCAGCAGCCATACGCGGGTGTTGGGTCGGGGGCGGGCGGAGCGGTTGGCGGCGATGTATC
>NZ_JALJRJ010000047.1:0-2536 GCF_024519755.1 Micromonospora sp. Mcm103 | reverse complement strand
GATCGCGGACGTCTGGCGGCAGGTGCTGCGCGTCGACCGGATCGGCATCCACGACGACTTCTTCGACCTGGGCGGCCACTCCCTGCTCGCCACCCTCGCGGTGGCCCGACTGGTGAAGGCGCTCGACCGTCCCGTCGACGTGCGGACCTTCTTCGCCCACCCCACCATCGCCGAGTTCGCCGCCGCGCTGCCCGCGTCCACCGCCGGCACCGCGCCCGCGATCACCCGGCTGCGGCGCAGCGGCGACTTCCCGCTCTCGTTCGCGCAGGAGCGGATGTGGTTCCTGCACCGGCTGGAGCCCGACGCGCCCGACTACATGGCGGCGCTGGCCTGGCGGGTGGACGGACCGCTGCACCGGGACCGGCTCGACCGGGCGCTGCGGCAGCTCGTCGACCGGCACGAGTCGCTGCGGACCACCTTCCCCGTGGTCGGCACGCAGCCGGTGCAGCGGGTCGCTGCCATCGGCGACGTGACCGCCGACTGGTACGACACCCGATCCGCCGCCGACCCGTACACCGAGGCGGTGACGCAGGCCGAGCGGGAGCTGCACCGCCCGTTCGACCTGGCGTCCGGCCCGTTGTTCCGGGCCCTGGTCTGGCAGCTCGGGCCGGAGGACCACCTGCTCGTGCTGGCCATGCACCACATCGTCTCCGACGGCTGGTCGATGGGCGTGCTGGTACGCGAACTGGGTGCCGCCTACGCCGGGGAGTCGCTGCCGGAACTGCCGGTGCAGTACGCCGACTACGCCGGCTGGCAGCGCCGGGAACTCACCGGCGAGCGGCTCGACACCGAACTGGCCCACTGGCGGGAGCGGCTGGCCGGCCTGCCCGCGCTGGAACTGCCCACCGACCGGCCCCGGCCGGCCCGCCCGTCCTGGGCCGGCGCGACCCACGAGTTCACCCTGGACCCCGAACTGGTGGCCGCGCTGGAGCGGATCGGCCGCGCGCACGGCGCCACGCTCTACATGACGCTGCTGGCCGCCTTCCAGGCGGTGCTGGCCCGCTGGACCGGGCAGGACGACTTCGGCGTCGGGGTGCCGGTGGCCGGGCGCACCCGGCCCGAGGTGGAGAACGTCATCGGCTTCTTCGTCAACACAGTGGTGATGCGCGCCGACCTGAGCGGCGACCCGACGTTCACCGAGCTGCTCGGCCGGGTCCGTGACCGGGCGCTGGACGCCTACCAGTACCAGGAGCTCCCCTTCGAGCGGGTGGTGGAGGAGCTGCGCCCGGACCGGGAGGCAGGCCGGACCCCGCTGTTCCAGGCCATGTTCGACCTGGAGGTGCGCTCGATCGCCGCGCCCCGGCTCGGCGCCGCGCGGCTGCGTCCCGCCGAGATCCCGTTCGACGTCACCAAGTTCGACCTGATGGTCACGTTCACCACCGACCCCGGCGCGGCCGGCGGCTTCGTGCAGTACCGGACGGATCTGTTCGATGCGGTGTCGATCGGTCGGTTGGTGGGTCGGTGTCGGGAGTTGTTGGTGGCGGTGGTGGCTGATCCGGGTGTGCGGGTTGGTGGGTTGGGGTTGCCGTCGGGGGAGCGGGGTGTGTTGCGGCGTTTCGGTGCGCCGGAGGTGGTGGGCCGGGTGGTGGATCCGGTGGTGGGGTTCGAGGAGCGGGTGCGTCGTGGTGTGGGTGCGGTGGCGGTGGTTGCCGCGGGTGGGGTGGTGTCGTACGGGGAGTTGAACGCGCGGGCGAATCGGGTGGCGTGGTGGTTGCGGGGTCGTGGTGTGGGTCCGGAGTCGCTTGTGGGTGTCCGGTTGCCGCGTGGGGTGGACATGTTGGTCGCGGTGTTGGGTGTGTTGAAGGCGGGTGGCGCGTATGTGCCGATCGACCCCTCCTGGCCGGCGCAGCGGCGGGAACTGCTGACCTCCGACCTCGGCGTGAGCGTGGTGCTGGACGGCGAGTTGCCCGATGGTGGCCGTGACGACGACCCGGGTGTGCCGGTGGACGGCGGCCAGCTGGCGTATGTCATCTACACGTCGGGCTCGACCGGCCGGCCGAAGGGTGTCGGCGTGTCGAGGGCGGCGATGGCCGCGCACGTGTCCCGGATGCGACGCCGGTTCGGACTCGGTCCGGCCGACCGGGTGCTCCAGTTCGCCGCGCTGGCCTTCGACGCCTCCGTCGAGCAGATCTTCCCGGCGCTGAGCTGCGGGGCGGCGCTGGTGCTGCCCGAGCACGGCCTGGTCGCCCCGGCCCAGCTCGTCGCCGACGTGGAACGGCACCGGGTGACGGTGATGGAGGTCGTCCCCGGCTACCTCACCGAGCTGATCGCCGAGGTCACCGCCGACGGCACCTCCGCGCCCACCTGGAGCCCGGCCGCACTGCGGCTGCTGGTGCTCGGCGGGGACGAGGTACGCCCGGCCGACCTGGCCTGGTGGCGGCGGCACCACCCGGACGTCGCCGTGGTCAACACGTACGGCCCCACCGAGACCACGATCAGCGCCACCGTCTACGACGTGCCGTCCGCCGTGGACGGCGCGGTGCCGATCGGCCGGGCGGTGGGGGACCGGGCGTTGTACGTGCTGGACGGTTCGCTG
>NZ_JALJRJ010000046.1:0-3235 GCF_024519755.1 Micromonospora sp. Mcm103 | reverse complement strand
CAGCGGGAGGTCGGCGACCGCGCCGGCGAAGCCACCACCCTCACCAACATCGGCAACGTGCACGACGGACTCGGAGACCGGCAGCAGGCCCTGACCTACTACCAGCAAGCCCTGCGCATCCACCGCGACGTCGGCAACCGCGCCGGCGAAGCCACCACCCTCAACAACATCGGCCGCGTGTACAACGGACTCGGAGACCGGCAGCAGGCCCTGACCTACTACCAGCAAGCCCTGCCCATCCGACGGGAAGTCGGCGACCGCGCCGGCGAAGCGGTCACGCTCAACAACATTGGCGCCGTCCGGTTTCATCAGGGCGATCCGGTTGGGGCGATGAACGCCTTTAGTGAGGTGCTTGAGATCTTTCGTGTCGTGGGTGATCGGGGTTCCGAGGCGGTGGCGAGCTTCAACATGGCTGTTCTGCTCCTGCAGATGGCGCGGGTGGATGACGCCGTCGACTTCCAGCGCCGGGCCATCGGTCTGGCTGAGCGGACGGGTCACCCAGCGCTGCATGAGATGCGAGCGTTCCTCATCGAGCTTCAGCAAGCGAGGAGGGGTTAGGCGATGGGCACTGCCACCGTTGAGGTGTCGGGAGCGCAGGCCACGCAGTGGGCCGCGGAACTCCACGCCGTTCTCACCGTGAACGCCCAGCCCGGCGACAAGGTGTCACCTGTTGAGGTGGCTCGGTCCGCTGAGATGGTCATCGCTGTGATCGGGCTGGTGTTCGCCGGGGTCGGCACGGCCAAGACGATCTGGGACTGGTGGCACTCCCGCCGCCAGGGAGGGGTGACTGTCACGATCCTGCTCAGCGACGGCACCCGGCTCAACCTGTCCGACGTCAGCCAGGACCAGCTGGAGATCGTCTTCCGGCAGGACGAATCGCAGTAGCACTGAAGGGCGGAGACAACCGGAGTGAGCCAGATGAACATGTTGGAGCTGGAGATCTTCGAGCAGACCTCCAGCTACTGCGAGCTGCGCCTGTCCACCGGCGAGGGCCCGCCGAAGACCCGTGGTCTGGACAAGATCGCAGTCGATCACCTGATCGAGCTCGTGGAGCGTGATTACAGCCAGCACGCGATCGCCCAGAAGGTGTTCGGCTCACCGCAGCTGGGCGACCTCGGCGCGAAACTGGCCGTCTTCCTCGACGGCGACGAGCGGTGGCTGACCGCGGTCCTGAATCGCCCGCCGGGCGTCACGCTGCGAATCACCGCGGAGCAACGGCTACGCCACTTGCCCTGGGAACTGCTGTGCAGAGACGGCTCGTTCCTGACCGTCTCCGGCCCTGCGCCGCTGCTGCCGGTACGGGCCGTCGGCGCCGGTACGACCCTGCAGACGCCTGTCATCCCGGGTAACCGGCCGCTGCGGGTGCTGTTCATGGCGACCTCTCCGGAGGGCGTCGAGCCCGTGCTGAACTACGAGGCGGAGGAAGCGGCCATCCTGTCGGCGACCTCCCGTACTGGCACCGACCTAGTCGTCGAGGAAAGCGGCACCCTGGAAGGACTCCGTTTCCTCAGCCGCGACTACGGCGAGGGGTACTTCGACGTCCTGCATCTGAGCGGCCACGCCACCATCGACAACGGGCAGCCCACCTTCGTGGTGGAAAACGAGTTCGGCGGGGTCGCCTCCGCCACCGCTGACCAGATCGCCCAGGCCATGGCCGGGCACTGGCCCCGACTGGTCTTCGTCTCCGGCTGCCTCACCGGCAATGCCCCCGACCGGGGTGCGTTTCCCTCGATGAGCGAAAGCCTGGTCCGCGCCGGAGCCCCCGCTGTGCTCGGGTGGGCGCTGCCGGTCGGCGACGTCTCCGCGACCGACTTCGCCGCCGAACTCTACCGGGCCCTCGCCAGCGGGGAGCCCCTCGACCAGGCCATCATCGAGGCCCGCCAGCACCTGTACACGAACAAGCGCGGCAACTGGCACCTACTCCGTGTCTACGCCGACAGGTCCCCTCTCGCCTCGATGGTCACACCTCTGAACACCAAAGGGCGTGCACGAATCCAGGTCCGGCCCGCCGACCAGGAGTTCCTCGACCCCCAGACCCAACTGTCCCGGGTCGCCGCCCGCGCCGCGTTCGTCGGCCGACGCCGCGTCATTCAGCGCTGCCTACGCACCCTCAAACAACCCCCCGGCAGCCAGGGTGCGGCCGAGGCCCTCGTCCTGCACGGCATGGGCGGGCTCGGCAAGAGCAGCCTCGCCTCCCGGTTGCTGGAACGCATACCAACCCACCAACGCGCCGTTTGGTACGGCCGCGTCGACCTCACCAAATTCCGGGAACTCACCACCAAGATCCTGTTTCCTACTGTGGAGCAGCACATCGAGGCGGTCAAACTGCTTGACACCGACTATGCCCCACTCGCCGTCAGACTGCGTCATCTGCTGGACGTCGACGGCCCGCTCGGCCAGACCTCCTGCCTGTTCGTGTTCGACGACTTCGAGGACGGCAACCTCGACGAACGCGATGGCAGCCACGTGCTCTCCCCGGCGATGGCCGATATCCTCCCGGCTCTGCTCACCGCCATTCGCGATACCGGCAGCCCCAGCCGGGTCATCATCACCAGCCGTTACCGGTTCCCCACACCCCCGGCAACCCGCGTCGTCGTCGAGTCACTCGAAACCCTCACCGCTATCGAGCAGACCAAGAAGATCACGAATCTGCCGAACCTGCGCCCCAGCTCTCCTATCGACCCCACCATCCGGACCCGCGCCATCGAGGCCGCGGCCGGCAACCCCCGCCTGCTCGAGTGGCTCAACCTGATCGTCGCCGACACCACCCTCGACGTCGACGGCATCATCACCGCCATCGAGAACGAAGCCGACCGATTCCGCCGCGAAACCATCCTCGCGACCAACCTCCTCAGCTCCCAGCCCTCCGAACTGCAGAAGATGCTCGCCAAGGTCAACGTCGTCGAACTGCCCGTGCCTGCAGAGACCGTCCATACCATCCACGACCACCCCGACGCCGCCAGCCACATCGAACGCGCCGCCCAGCTCGGCCTGCTCGAAGAAGGCACCGACCCCGAAACCCGTCGGCCCCGCTACTACGTCTCCAACGTGCTGCGCCCCCTCATCCGCCCCCTGCTCAGCGACGACGAAACCACCCAAGCCTGCGCCGCCGCCGCACGATCCCTGCACAGCATCTGGATCACCGCCCCCGTTCCGCCCGGCTCCCCGTCATGACCTCCCTCGCCCAGGCGGTGGAGGTGCACCGGCTGGCGGTGGCCGGTCGGGAACCGGTCAT
>NZ_JALJRJ010000045.1:0-5353 GCF_024519755.1 Micromonospora sp. Mcm103 | reverse complement strand
GCTTCTGGTTGGTGTGTGGTTGTTCTTTGAGAACTCAACAGGGTGCTTGTAAAGCCAGTGCCAATTGTTTTATACCCCGGACTGGTCAGGCTTTTGTCTGGCTGGTTGGGATTCCTTTGGCAACACTTTTGTTGCCAGGTTGATTGCTGTTCGACAAGTTTTTGTTGGAGAGTTTGATCCTGGCTCAGGACGAACGCTGGCGGCGTGCTTAACACATGCAAGTCGAGCGGAAAGGCCCTTCGGGGTACTCGAGCGGCGAACGGGTGAGTAACACGTGAGCAACCTGCCCCAGGCTTTGGGATAACCCCGGGAAACCGGGGCTAATACCGAATATGACCTCCGATCGCATGGTTGGTGGTGGAAAGTTTTTCGGCTTGGGATGGGCTCGCGGCCTATCAGCTTGTTGGTGGGGTGATGGCCTACCAAGGCGACGACGGGTAGCCGGCCTGAGAGGGCGACCGGCCACACTGGGACTGAGACACGGCCCAGACTCCTACGGGAGGCAGCAGTGGGGAATATTGCACAATGGGCGGAAGCCTGATGCAGCGACGCCGCGTGAGGGATGACGGCCTTCGGGTTGTAAACCTCTTTCAGCAGGGACGAAGCGTAAGTGACGGTACCTGCAGAAGAAGCGCCGGCCAACTACGTGCCAGCAGCCGCGGTAAGACGTAGGGCGCGAGCGTTGTCCGGATTTATTGGGCGTAAAGAGCTCGTAGGCGGCTTGTCGCGTCGACTGTGAAAACCCGCAGCTCAACTGCGGGCCTGCAGTCGATACGGGCAGGCTAGAGTTCGGTAGGGGAGACTGGAATTCCTGGTGTAGCGGTGAAATGCGCAGATATCAGGAGGAACACCGGTGGCGAAGGCGGGTCTCTGGGCCGATACTGACGCTGAGGAGCGAAAGCGTGGGGAGCGAACAGGATTAGATACCCTGGTAGTCCACGCTGTAAACGTTGGGCGCTAGGTGTGGGGGGCCTCTCCGGTTCCCTGTGCCGCAGCTAACGCATTAAGCGCCCCGCCTGGGGAGTACGGCCGCAAGGCTAAAACTCAAAGGAATTGACGGGGGCCCGCACAAGCGGCGGAGCATGCGGATTAATTCGATGCAACGCGAAGAACCTTACCTGGGTTTGACATGGCCGCAAAACTGTCAGAGATGGCAGGTCCTTCGGGGGCGGTCACAGGTGGTGCATGGCTGTCGTCAGCTCGTGTCGTGAGATGTTGGGTTAAGTCCCGCAACGAGCGCAACCCTCGTTCGATGTTGCCAGCGCGTTATGGCGGGGACTCATCGAAGACTGCCGGGGTCAACTCGGAGGAAGGTGGGGATGACGTCAAGTCATCATGCCCCTTATGTCCAGGGCTTCACGCATGCTACAATGGCCGGTACAATGGGCTGCGATACCGTGAGGTGGAGCGAATCCCAAAAAGCCGGTCTCAGTTCGGATCGGGGTCTGCAACTCGACCCCGTGAAGTCGGAGTCGCTAGTAATCGCAGATCAGCAACGCTGCGGTGAATACGTTCCCGGGCCTTGTACACACCGCCCGTCACGTCACGAAAGTCGGCAACACCCGAAGCCGGTGGCCCAACCCTTGTGGAGGGAGCCGTCGAAGGTGGGGCTGGCGATTGGGACGAAGTCGTAACAAGGTAGCCGTACCGGAAGGTGCGGCTGGATCACCTCCTTTCTAAGGAGCACCATCCACCGAAAGGTGGTATGGAGCCCGCACCGCCCGAACGTGGTGGTGGGGTGCTCAGATGGCGGAGACACTGGCAAGTCGGTCGCCGGCAACGGCTGCGGATCCTCTAGTACAGCCACTCTCGGGTGGTGGGAACGAGTCCGTGGTGCGGCTGGGGACGGATGTAAGCACCCTGTTGGGTCCTGAAAGAACAACCGAGGTTGTTTTTTCGGAACCATGACCCCGCCGTGAGGGCGGGGGTTGGTGCCAGGCATGGCCTGGTCTCGCAAACCGTAACCATGTGGTGGTTGTAGGTGTGGGGCTGTGGGTTGTGGGTTGGTTGTTTGTTGAGAATTGCACAGTGGACGCGAGCATCTTTGTGGTCAAGTTGTCAAGGGCGAACGGTGGATGCCTTGGCACCAGGAGCCGATGAAGGACGTGGGAGGCCGCGATAGGCCTGGGGGAGCTGTCAACCAAGCTGTGATCCCAGGGTGTCCGAATGGGGAAACCCGGCATCAGTCATGTGATGTCACCCGCACCTGAACACATAGGGTGTGTGGGGGGAACGCGGGGAAGTGAAACATCTCAGTACCCGTAGGAAGAGAAAACAAATAGTGATTCCGTGAGTAGTGGCGAGCGAAAGCGGATTGAGGCTAAACCGGCGGCGTGTGATACCTGTCAGGGGTTGCGTCGTCGGGGTTGTGGGACCCTGCTCAGCAGACTGACATCTGTTGGAGAAGTTACAAAGCTAGTGGCTAGTCGAACAGTCTGGAATGGCTGACCGTAGACGGTGATAGTCCGGTAGGTGAAAGTTGCTGGTCTTCTGTGGGTGTTCCCGAGTAGCGGCGGACTCCTGAAATCTGCCGTGAATCTGCCAGGACCACCTGGTAAGCCTAAATACTTCCTGGTGACCGATAGCGGACGAGTACCGTGAGGGAATGGTGAAAAGTACCCCGGGAGGGGAGTGAAATAGTACCTGAAACCGTTCGCCTACAATCCGTCGGAGCCTTGCGGGGTGACGGCGTGCCTTTTGAAGAATGAGCCTGCGAGTTAGTGGCATGTGGCGAGGTTAACCCGTGTGGGGGAGCCGTAGCGAAAGCGAGTCTGAATAGGGCGTTTTCAGTCGCATGCTCTAGACCCGAAGCGGAGTGATCTAGCCATGGGCAGGCTGAAGCGCGGGTAAGACCGCGTGGAGGGCCGAACCCACCAACGTTGAAAAGTTGGGGGATGACCTGTGGTTAGGGGTGAAAGGCCAATCAAACTCCGTGATAGCTGGTTCTCCCCGAAATGCATTTAGGTGCAGCGTCGCGTGTTTCTTGCCGGAGGTAGAGCACTGGATGGTCTAGGGGGCCCACAAGCTTACCGAAATCAGCCAAACTCCGAATGCCGGTAAGTGAGAGCGCGGCAGTGAGACTGCGGGGGATAAGCTTCGTAGTCGAGAGGGAAACAGCCCAGATCACCAGCTAAGGCCCCTAAGCGTGTGCTAAGTGGAAAAGGATGTGGGGTCGCATAGACAACCAGGAGGTTGGCTTAGAAGCAGCCACCCTTTAAAGAGTGCGTAATAGCTCACTGGTCAAGTGGTTCCGCGCCGACAATGTAGCGGGGCTCAAGCACACCGCCGAAGCTGTGGCATTCACATTTTAACTTCGCCTGGCCTTGATGCCAGGTGCAGGTGTGTGGATGGGTAGGGGAGCGTCGTGCCGGGGGTGAAGCAGCGGGGTGACCCAGTTGTGGACGCGGCACGAGTGAGAATGCAGGCATGAGTAGCGAAAGAAGGGTGAGAAACCCTTCCGCCGGATGACCAAGGGTTCCAGGGCCAGGCTAATCCGCCCTGGGTGAGTCGGGACCTAAGGCGAGGCCGAGAGGCGTAGTCGATGGACAACGGGTTGATATTCCCGTACCCGCGAAAGAGCGACCCTGATGAACCTCGTTGTGCTAACCACCCGAACTGCCGGCGGTCTTCGGACCAATGGTGGGGAGCGTGGGAACCTGGCGGGTAGTAGTCAAGCGATGGGGTGACGCAGGAAGGTAGCTGAGCCCGGCCGGTGGTTGTGCCGGGGTAAGCGTGTAGGCCGGTGTGTAGGCAAATCCGCACACCACTAGGGCTGAGACGTGATGCCGAGCCGATTCAGGTGAAGTCAGTGATCCTATGCTGCCGAGAAAAGCCTCTAGCGAGTTCTTAGCGGCCCGTACCCCAAACCGACACAGGTGGTCAGGTAGAGAATACCGAGGCGATCGGGCGAACTGTGGTTAAGGAACTCGGCAAATTGCCCCCGTAACTTAGGGAGAAGGGGGGCCGGAGACGTGAAGCCCCGCGCGGGTGGAGCGTTGTATGGCCGCAGAGAGCAGGGGGAAGCGACTGTTTACTAAAAACACAGGTCCATGCGAAGAAGTAATTCGATGTATATGGACTGACGCCTGCCCGGTGCTGGAACGTTAAGGGGACCTGTTAGCTCTTCGGGGCGAAGCGGAGAACTTAAGCGCCAGTAAACGGCGGTGGTAACTATAACCATCCTAAGGTAGCGAAATTCCTTGTCGGGTAAGTTCCGACCTGCACGAATGGCGTAACGACTTCCCCACTGTCTCAACCACAGGCCCGGCGAAATTGCATTACGAGTAAAGATGCTCGTTACGCGCGGCAGGACGGAAAGACCCCGGGACCTTTACTATAGCTTGACATTGGTATCTGAATTAGCTTGTGTAGGATAGGTGGGAGCCGGTGAAGTCCATACGCCAGTATGGGTGGAGGCAATCTTGAAATACCACTCTGGTTGATTTGGGTATCTAACTTCGGACCGTTATCCGGTTCAGGGACAGTGTCTGGTGGGTAGTTTAACTGGGGCGGTTGCCTCCTAAAGGGTAACGGAGGCGCCCAAAGGTTCCCTCAGCCTGGTTGGCAATCAGGTGTTGAGTGCAAGTGCACAAGGGAGCTTGACTGTGAGACTGACAGGTCGAGCAGGGACGAAAGTCGGGACTAGTGATCCGGCACTGGCATGTGGAAGCGGTGTCGCTCAACGGATAAAAGGTACCCCGGGGATAACAGGCTGATCTTCCCCAAGAGTCCATATCGACGGGATGGTTTGGCACCTCGATGTCGGCTCGTCGCATCCTGGGGCTGTAGCAGGTCCCAAGGGTTGGGCTGTTCGCCCATTAAAGCGGTACGCGAGCTGGGTTTAGAACGTCGTGAGACAGTTCGGTCCCTATCCGCCGTGCGCGTAGGATACTTGAGAAGGGCTGTCCCTAGTACGAGAGGACCGGGACGGACGAACCTCTGGTGTGCCAGTTGTCCCGCCAGGGGCACGGCTGGTTAGCTACGTTCGGAAGGGATAACCGCTGAAAGCATCTAAGCGGGAAGCTCGCTTCAAGATGAGGTATCCCACCCACATTTGTGGGGTAAGGCCCCCAGCTAGACGACTGGGTTGATAGGCCGGAAATGTAAGCCCGGTAACGGGTTCAGTTGACCGGTACTAATAGGCCGAGGACTTGACTACTAAGCTGCTACGCGTCCACTGTGCAACTCTGAACAAACCACCACCCATCAGGGTTGGTTGACATGTTCATAGAGTTACGGCGGTCATGGCGGAGGGGAAACGCCCGGTCACATTCCGAACCCGGAAGCTAAGCCCTCCAGCGCCGATGGTACTGCACTCGGGAGGGTGTGGGAGAGTAGGACACCGCCGGACAAT
>NZ_JALJRJ010000044.1:0-6092 GCF_024519755.1 Micromonospora sp. Mcm103 | reverse complement strand
ACCCCTGCAACCTCCAACTGCTCTACCAGGGCCGCTCCCCCAACTCCGGCGGCGATTACGGCCTCCTGCCCTACCGACCCGGACTGCTCACCCTCCAGCGCTGAGCGCGTACCCCGAGATCTGGAGAGCCCGGCCCGCGACCACGCGGGCCGGGCTCTCCGGCGTCTCGCCCGGCGGCGATTGTTGCCCTGGAGGCAACGACGGTGGCCCGGTCCGTCGTTGATCGGAACCGCGCCGCCCGGGAGGGTGGAGGTTGTCACCACCTCCCGGACGAAGGGTTGAGCAGATGTCCTTCCAGGCATACCTCGACGCGATCGAGGACAAGACCGGCAAGACCCCGCGCACGCTCGTCGACCAGGCCAGGGAGCGCGGCTACGACGCCGCCGACGTGAAGGCCGCCGTGATCGTGGGCTGGCTCAAGGACGAGTACGGACTCGGCCGGGGACACGCGATGGCTCTGGTCCACGTGATCAGGAACGGGCCGAAGATCAGCGCCAAGCACGTCGGGTCCACCGGATCCCACCGCGACGACAGCGACACGCTGTGGCTGGACGGCAGGGCCGCCCGAGCCTCCGCGTAGCGGGGCGTGGACAGCGACGCCTATCGTTCGCCCCATGGGAGCGATCAAGCCGTGGCACCTGTTCGTCCTGACGCTCTGCTGCCTGCTGCCGCTCATCGCGGCGGTGGCGGCGGTGGTGTGGACACGGCGGGGTCGCCGCTGACCCGTCACCGGCCGGCGGCGAACTCCTCCACCGCGGTGCAGACCCGCCCGAGCGCCTCGGCCGAGGCCGCCAACGGCCCGGGCACCAGCATCGAGTGGTCGGCGTCGGCGACCTCCACCACGTACGGCGTGAGCCGGCGCGCCACCGCACCGTCCCAGACCTGATCGCCGGTGCCGCCGGCCAGCAGGAACGGCGCGGTGGCCCGGCCCAGTGGCTCCCGCACGGCGGGGTCGGTCAGCAGCGGCGTCAGCCAGACCGCCGGGATGCCCCGGTCGGCGGCGAGCGGCGCGGCGAAACTGCCGAGCGACTTGCCCACGAGCAGGTCCACCCCGGCGTCGAGGACCGGATCCAGCTGCTCGGCGACCCACTCCGGCGCGCTGTCGAGGCGCAACTCGCCCAGCGACCGCCAGGTCACCTCGTGCACCTCGAAACCGAGCCGGCGCAACGCCTCCCCGATGTAGACGAAGAGCGGTCCCCGGGTGTCGTAGCCCCGACCCGGAGCGAGTACCGCGCGCCGATCCGCCATGATCGCCTCCCTAGCGTCCGATCGATGCGTCACGCTAACCGCCGCACGGGCTTCCGGTGGCCCCCGGTCTCACAACCGTTCCGGGGTACGGATGCCGAGCAGGTCCAGGCCCTGCCGCAGCACCCGCCCGGTCAGCTCGCACAACACGAGCCGGCTGTCCCGCAGCGGACCCTCGGCCCGCAGCACCGGGCAGCGTTCGTAGAACGCGCTGAACGCGACCGCCAGCCGGTGCAGGTACGCGGTCAGCCGGTGGAACTCCAGGGTGCCCGCCACCTCCTCGACCACCGCGGCGAAGCCGACCAGCTCGATGGCGAGCGCCCGCTCGGCCGGCTCGGCGAGCGAGACCTCCGCGTCCGGCCGCGCCGCCGCGCCGGCCCGCCGGAAGATCGACCGGACCCGGGAGTACGCGTACTGGAGGTACGGCGCGGTGTTCCCGTCCAGCGACAGCATCCGTTCCCAGTCCAGCACGTAGTCCTTGTGCCGGTCGCCGGACAGGTCGGCGTACTTGATCGCGCCGATGCCCACCGCGCGCCCCACAGCGGCGGCCTCCGCCTCGCCCAGCTCCGGATTGCGTTCCCGGGCCAGCGCGGTGGCCCGCTCCACCGCCTCGGTGAGCAGCCCGACCAGCTTCACCGACCCGCCGGCCCGGCTGCGCAGCATCCGCCCGTCCGGGCCGAGGATCGAGCCGAACCCGACGTGCTCGGCCCGTGCCGGCGCGGCCAGCCAGCCGGCCTGCGCGCCGACCGCGAACACCATCTCGAAGTGCCGCCGCTGCGGCAGCCCGACCACGTAGAGCAGCCTTGTCGCGCCGAGCGTGCCGGTCCGGTGCCGCAGCGCGGCCAGGTCGGTGGCCGGGTAGCCGTACCCGCCGTCGGACTTGCGCACGATCAGCGGCAACGGCTCGCCGTCACGGCCCACCGAACCGGGCGGGAACACGCAGTCCGCGCCGTCGCTGCGCCGCAGCAGCCCGAGCCGGTCCAGCTCGTCGACGGTCGGGGCGAGCTGGTCGTGGTAGCTGCTCTCGCCCCGGAAGTCGTCGCCGGTCAGGGTCACGTCGAGCAGGTCGTACACGGTCAGGAAGTAGCTCTCGGACTGCGTCACCAGCAGTCGCCACAGCCGCAGCGTCGCCGGGTCGCCGCCCTGCAACGCCACCACCCGCTGCCGCGACCGTTCCCGGAACGCCTCGTCGTCGTCGAACTTCGCCCGCGCCGCCTTGTAGAACCCGTCCAGGTCACCCATCGACAGCTCCTGGGCCGCCCCGGCCTCGCCCAGGTCGAGCAGGTGCTCGATCAGCATGCCGAACGGTGTGCCCCAGTCGCCGAGGTGGTTGGCGCGCAGCACCCGGTGCCCGAGCCACTCCAGCGTCCGCGCCGCCGCGTCCCCGATCACCGTCGACCGCAGGTGCCCGACGTGCATCTCCTTCGCCACGTTCGGCGCCGAGTAGTCGACCACCACCGTCTCCGGCTCGGCCACCACGGGCACGCCGAGCCGCGGGTCGGCGGCCAGCGCGGAGACCATTCCGCCGAGCGCGTGCCCGGCCACCGTGAGGTTCAGGAAACCCGGACCGGACACCTCGACCGCCGCGCAGACGTCGGCCAGCGCCGCGCGCTCCCGTACCTCCGCGGCGATCTCCCGCGGCGGCCGGCCGAGCCGCCGGGCCAGGCCCAACGCCGCGTCGGACTGGAAGTCCGCGTGCTGCGAGCGCCGCACGGCCGGGTCCACCGGCACGCCGGCGACCGCCGCGAACGCCGGCGCCAGCCGGTCGGTGAGCAACCTTTCAAGATCCATGAGTACGCCGATCTCGCTGTGGATCCGCCGCGCGGATCACCTGACGGGAACGCGACGGCGGAGCGAGGGCGATCGATGACGACCGGCGGCTCGATCCGCCGGTCGCAGGAGGGGAAGGCTCAGCGCAGGCGGTCGCGGGACCGCCGGCGTCGCAGCGCGCCGAGCCGGACGTCGGAGGACGTCATCGGGTACGCGTGCGAGCTGGCCATGCCGGCAGCGTAACCGGCCGGTCCGGGGTCGGCGCAAGCGCGTACCCCGGACCGGCTCGTCGTCACGCCGACGTGGCGACGGCCTTGCGGTAGCGCTCGGCCCGGCGCCGCACCTGGGTGTACGCGCTGCTCAGGCCCATCGCCCGGCGGACCTCGACGAGCGTGCGGCGCACCTGCTCGCGGGTCCGTTCGGTGCCGGTGACGATCAGCTCGTCGACCAGGCCGGGCTGCGCCTCGAAGCGGGCCCGGCGCTCCCGGATCGGGTCCAGGAACCGGTTGAGCGCGGTCGCCAGCGCCTCCTTGACCTCGACGTCACCGACTCGGCCGGCCCGGTAGCGGGCCTTGAAGTCCGCCACCTGCGCCCGGTCCGGGTTGAAGATGTCGTGGTACTCGAAGACCGGGTTCCCCTCGACCGTGCCGGGCACGTCGGCGCGGACCCGGTTCGGGTCGGTGTACATCCCCATCACCTTGCGGCGCACCGTCGCTGCGTCGTCGGAGAGCGCGATCGCGTTCCCCTTGCTCTTGCTCATCTTCCCGGCGCCGTCGGTTCCGACCAGCGTGGGCGTCTCCGACATGATCATGTCGGGTACCGGGAAGACCTCGCCGTAGAGGTGGTTGAACCGCCGGGCGATCTCCCGCGTCACCTCGACGTGCGCGGCGTTGTCCTTCCCGACCGGCACGACCTGCCCCTTCACGCAGAGGATGTCGGCGGCCTGGAGGACGGGGTAGCCGAGCAGGCCGTACGGCATCTCGTCCTTGCCGGCGTCCCGGGTCATCTCCTTGAGCGACGGCACCCGTTCCAGCCGGGGCACCGTGATCAGGTTCTGGAACAGCGTGTTCAGGTCGCCGACCTCGGGGATCGCCGACTGGAGGTAGAACGTGGCCCGTTCCGGCTCCACCCCTGCGGCCAGGATGTCGGTGACCATCTCGCGGGCGTTGTGCGCCACCTGCTCGATGTCCGCGCGGCTGTTGCGCGTGGTGAGCATGTGCAGGTCCGCGATGATGAAGAAGCTCTCGTAGCGCTGGTGCAGCCGCACCCGGTTGGCGATGCTGCCCACGTAGTGGCCGAGGTGCAGCCGCCCGGTCGGGCGGTCGCCGGTGAGCATGCGTGCAGAGGACATGGTCGTACGCCTTTCGTGCCGTTCGATGGCGGGGAGACGCGACCCGGGTGTCACCCGGGTCGGTGGAGCGGGCTCGTCAGAACGAGCGCCGCCATCGCCCGCCGGCGCGGAAACGGAGTCCGCCGGCACGGAGTACGTCGAGGATCTGCTCCCGGCCGTCGACAGCGTGGCCCGGGAGACCGCTACGGGTCTCCGGGAGGCAGCTGCGCGGCCGGACCATGACTGACACGGTAACCGCTCACCGGCCTGTGCCGCTGCCTCCTGCCGCGCTTACTGCTGTCGATAGCTCTCCGTGTAGTAGCTGCCGACCCGCTCCCGGTACTCCGGGTGCGCGAAGTGGTCCGCGTCGAACGCCGGCGACTCCTTCACCTGCTCGCGGGTGCGGTCCACGTGCACGACGCGCTCCAGGTGGTCGACCTGCGCCACCGTGCCGGCCGGCAGCAGCACCTTCTTCCCGAAGATCCACGGACCGGTGTCCACCACCAGGTACCGCGCGTCCGCGTCCTCGCTCGCCTCGTCGATGGAGCCGATCCGGCCGTCCGTCGCCTCCACCCGGTAGCCGGTGAGGTCGATCGGCGTACCCGGGCCGGGGGCGTCCGGGCCGTCGTCCGCCTCGCCGGCGCGCTGTTCCGGCACGTCTCCGGGCCGGGTCTGGTCGTACCCACCGGCCAGGGCGGACGGATCCCGCCAGGTCCACGGGTTGAACGGCTGCATCGGTGGCACCTCCGTCGAATCGGCTCGACGGAATCAGTGCCCCAGCGGCGGGAACGGAAACGCCTGCCGCGCCGACCGCGGGCCTGACCTGGGCGGACGGCGCGCTGGCATACTGGCCGACCATGGTCCTGTCACGTGGTTGGTCACTGTTCCTGGTCGCCGTCGGCGTCTGGACGTGGGCGATCTGGCCGAGGTTCGCGGTCGCCATCTGGAACGACGAGCGCGCCTGGTCGGCCGGCGTCGTCGGCGAGGGCAGCCCGACCGGATTCCTCTGGGTGCACGCCCTGCTGATCGCCGCGTCCCTGGCCATCGGCACGACTGTGGGAGTCCTGGGCATCAGAGCTTGGCGTGCCTCCCGCCGCCCTTCCAGCCCGCCCCCGCCCTCGCTCTCACCCCCGCCCCCTCCGTCTCCCCGGTGATCAAGGAGTTGGTGTCCGCAGACGGCTCGAATCGGGACGTCAACTCCTTGATCGACCAGAGCGGGACGGGTGTGACGCGCGCCGCTACCCCCCGATTTGACGATCAAACCTGAGGACGCGTAACTTTCTCTCTGCCAGCGCGGAACGGGGCAAACGGGACGAAAGCCCGGGAGTGCCGAACAGTGCTGGTACCGGGTCCGACCGAGACTGAGGTCTTGTGAGGACGCGGTCCGGGCGGGGCCCGCCGAAACGCCGCAGGGCGGATTTGGCGGAGCGGAACCGACCGGGTAAGGTTGTCGACCGGCAGGGAAACGGACGAGCTAGCGGGAAACCGCGGGCGGCCGGCCTGCCAAATCCGATGATCATCGCAGCGGGTGACTGCTGCGCGTGCTCAGCGGCGCCGACCCGTACGAAGCATGACAGACCGGGACACACGGTTTGACACGGCAGAGACGGTGAGGTAACGTAGTAAAAGTGCCCGGCGCGCGAGCGGCGGGCGAGCGAACGAAATACCCCGGTCGGGGTTCCACGGTGTGGGGCTTCTGGTTGGTGTGTGGTTGTTCTTTGAGAACTCAACAGGGTGCTTGTAAAGC
>NZ_JALJRJ010000043.1:0-14455 GCF_024519755.1 Micromonospora sp. Mcm103 | reverse complement strand
AGTGGCAGACGGCCCTCAAGAACGGTGCGGCCGCCGGTAAGTAACCGGTTGAGCCGCCCGCGGGTGGCGTCGGCAGCCCGGCTGCCGGCGCCACCCGCGGTGCCCGCAGAGTCCGGCGTCGCCCGTGTGGCGGGTGACGCCGGCCGAGGAGAAGGACTCCCCATGAGCCTCGACCTGCACGCCGCGGCGCCGCCCGAACCCGGCCCGCCGCGCGCCGCCCGTCACTCGCGCCGCCGTGCCGCCTCACTGACGCGCCTGGACCTGAAATACTCGCCGTACCTGTACGTCCTGCCGTTCTTCGTGATCTTCGCCGTGTTCGGCGTGTACCCGATCGCGTACACGGTCTGGATCGCGCTGACCGACCGGTCGCCGCTGAACTCGACGATCTCCTTCGTCGGGATGGACAACTTCGTCGAACTGATCACCGAGGACCCGCAGTTCTGGAACGCGGTGGTCAACACGTTCGGCATGTTCCTGCTCTCCACGGTGCCCCAGCTGCTGCTGGCGCTGATGCTCGCCAATGCGCTGAACCGGAAGCTGCGCGCGCAGACGTTCTTCCGGATGGCCATCGCGATGCCGATCATCACCTCGACCGCCGTGGTCGCGCTGATCTTCTCGATGATCTACGCCAAGGACTTCGGCCTGGTCAACTGGCTGCTCGACAGCGTCGGCCTGGACCCGATCGACTGGCGGGCGAATCGCTTCGCGTCCTGGTTCGCCATCTCCACCATGGTCGACTGGCGCTGGGTCGGCTACAACGCGCTGATCTACCTGGCCGCCATGCAGTCGATCAGCAAGGACATGTACGAGGCCGCGGCGCTGGACGGCGCCTCCCGGCGGCGCCAGTTCTGGTCCATCACGGTCCCGCAGCTGCGCCCCACGATCATCTTCACGCTGATCATCTCCACCATCGGCGGCCTCCAGCTGTTCACCGAGCCCCTGCTGTTCACCAGCGGCTCGGGCGGTCTCTCCGGTGGTTCGGAGGGCCAGTTCCAGACCATCACGATGTACCTGCTCGACGTGATGAACCAGCGTTTCCGGTGGGGCTACGCCGGAGCGGTCGCGCTCGTGCTCTTCGTGCTCATCGCGTTGATGTCGGCGATCAACTACCTGCTCGCCCGCCGCATCAGCTCCGACAAGTGAGGTGACGAGATGACGACCACCGCCGTCCGCCCGCCCACCCGGCAGAGTCCGCCGGTCAAGACCGCCCACCGCGCCGAGCGGCTCTGGAAGGCCAGCCCGCTCACCATGATCGGCCTGATCTTCGGCGTGCTGCTGTCCCTGTTCCCGTTCTACTGGATGATCGTGATCGCCAGCCGGACGAACGACGCGGCAAACTCGTGGCCGCCGCCGTTCCTGCCCGGCGGCAAGCTCGGCGAGAACATCGAGCGGGTGCTCGCCAACAGCGACGCCAACATCGTCAAGGGCCTGATGAACTCGTTCCTGGTCTCCGGGACGATCACCGTCGCGACGGTGTTCTTCGGCTCGCTGGCCGGCTTCGCGTTCGCCAAGCTCCGCTTCCGGGGCAAGAACGCGCTGCTGCTGATCATCCTCACCTCGATGATGGTGCCGATCCAGCTCGGCGTGCTGCCGCTGTACATCCTGATGGCGAAGCTCGACTGGCTGAACACCATGCCGTCGGTGACCGTTCCGTTCCTGATCGGCGGCTTCGGCATCTTCATGATGCGCCAGTACGCCGAGCAGGCGGTACCGAACGAGTTGATCGAGGCCGCCCGGGTGGACGGCTGCTCCACCTGGCGGGTGTACTGGCACGTGGTGGCGCCCGCGCTGCGTCCGGCCGCCGCGGTGCTGGGCCTGCTGACCTTCATGGAGCAGTGGAACCAGTTCTTCTGGCCGTTCGTGGTGCTGGCGGACCCGTCCAACCCGACCGTCCAGATCTCGCTGCGCAGCCTCAACACCGCCTACTTCGCCGACAACTCGCAGATCTTCGCCGGTACGTTGATCGCGACCCTGCCCCTGTTCGTCGTGTTCGTTCTGTTCGGCCGCCAGATCATCGGCGGCATCATGGAAGGCGCCGTCAAGTCGTGAGCAACCCAGCAAGCCCGCCCGCCGTCGGTCTCCTCGACGCCGGTCCGGCCCTGACCTTCCCGCCGGACTTCCTCTGGGGCGCGGCCACCGCCGCGTACCAGATCGAGGGCGGGGCGACGGAAGGCGGCCGTACCCCGTCGATCTGGGACACCTTCAGCCACACCGAGGGCCGGACCGTGGCCGGGCACACCGGCGACGTGGCGTGCGACCACTACCACCGGATGCCTGACGACGTGCGGCTGATGGCCGACCTGGGCCTGCGGTCGTACCGCTTCTCGGTGAGCTGGCCGCGGGTGCAGCCGGGCGGCACCGGCGGGGTCAACCAGGAGGGCATGGACTTCTACCGCCGGCTGGTCGACGAGCTGCTCGGCCACGGCATCGAGCCGTGGCTGACGCTCTACCACTGGGACATGCCGCAGCCGCTGGAGGACGCGGGCGGCTGGCCGGCCCGGGACACGGCCGCCCGCTTCGCCGAGTACGCCCACCTGGTCGCCGAGGCGCTCGGTGATCGGGTGAAGTACTTCACCACGCTGAACGAGCCGTGGTGCTCGGCGTTCCTCGGTTACGGCTCCGGCGTGCACGCGCCGGGCCGCTCCGACGGCGCGGACGCGGTCCGGGCCGGGCACCACCTCATGCTCGGTCACGGCCTGGCCGTGCAGGCGGTACGCGCGGTCCGCCCGGACGCGCAGCTCGGCATCACCGTCAACCTGTACCCGGTGACCCCGGCGAGCGGGTCGGCGGCCGACGCCGACGCGGCCCGGCGGATCGACGCGCTGGCGAACCGGTTCTTCCTGGACCCGGTGCTGCGCGGGGCGTACCCGGCCGACCTCGTCGCGGACCTGCGTCAGGTCACCGACATGGGGCACGTGCGCGACGGTGACCTGGCGACCATCTCCACGCCGCTGGACATGGTCGGGGTCAACTACTACAGCCGGCACGTGGTGGCCGCGCCGGTCGAGGGCGCGGAGCCGGAGCCCTACTGGCGGGCGCCGTCCTGCTGGCCGGGCAGCGAGGACGTCCGGTTCGTCACCCGGGGTGTCCCGGTGACGGACATGGACTGGGAGATCGACGCGCCGGGCCTGGTGGAGACGCTGGAGCGGGTCCACCGGGAGTACACCGACCTGCCGCTCTACGTCACCGAGAACGGCTCGGCGTTCGTCGACGAGCTGGTCGACGGCCGGGTGGACGACCCGGACCGGCTGGCCTACTTCTCCGCGCACCTGCGCGCGGCGCACGCCGCGATCGAGGCCGGTGTGCCGCTCAAGGGCTACTTCGCCTGGTCGCTCCTGGACAACTTCGAGTGGGCCTGGGGTTACACGAAGCGGTTCGGCATGGTCTATGTCGACTACGACAGCCAGGCCCGGATCGCGAAGTCCAGCGCCAGGTGGTACGCCGACGTGATCCGACGCAACGGACTGCCCGCACAATAAGCTGGGCCAGCCAGTAACGGGCGGCCCGGCGCCGACGCCTCAATCGGTGCCGGGCCCGCCCGACCGTCGGAGGAGCACAACGATGACAACGCAGCGCACCCGCTCGCTCGGGCGTCCGACCCTCGACGCGGTCGCGGCTCGCGCCGGCGTCGGGCGCGGCACGGTCTCCCGCGTGGTCAACGGCTCGCCGCAGGTCAGCCCGGAGGCCCGGGCCGCCGTCCAGCAGGCCATCGCCGAGCTGGGGTACGTGCCGAACCGCGCCGCCCGTGCGCTGGTCACCCAGCGGACCGACTCGGTCGCACTGGTCGTGTCCGAGTCGGGGGAGCGGGTCTTCACCGAGCCGTTCTTCGCGGCCATCGTCCGGGGCGTCAGCTCCGGGCTGGTGGAGACGCCGATGCAGCTCTGGCTGGCCATGGTGCAGTCGCCGATCGAGCGGGAACGGGTCGAGCACCACCTGACCAACCAGCACGTGGACGGCGTACTCCTGCTGTCGCTGCACGACGCCGACCCGCTGCCCACGCTGCTGGAGGAGCGCGGCCTGCCGACAGTGCTCGGCGGCCGCCCGGCGCGGATGCTGCACCCGAACGCGCAGCCGGCGTGGTTCGTCGACATGGACAACGTCGGCGGCGCGCGGCAGGCGGTGGAGCACCTGTTCCGCCAGGGCCGACGGCGGGTCGCGACCATCGCCGGCCCGCAGGACATGGGCGCCGGCCTGGCCCGGCTCTCCGGCTACCAGGAGGCAGTGCGTGCGTCCGGCAGCCGGGTCGATCCGGGCCTGATCGCGTACGGGGACTTCAGCGAGGGCAGCGGCACCGCCGCCATGCGCCGGCTGCTCGACGTGTGCCCGGAACTGGACGCCGTGTTCGTGGCCTCCGACCTGATGGCCTTCGGCGCGCTGCGCGCGTTGCGCGAGGCCGGCCGCCGGGTGCCCGAGGACGTGGCGGTGATCGGCTTCGACGACGCCCCGATCGCGCGTCAGGCCGAGCCGCCGCTGACCACCGTGTTCCAGCCGGTGGAGGAGATGGGCCGGCAGATGGCCCGGCTGCTGGTGTCCCGCATCCGGGGCGAGGAGGTCCCCTCCCCGCACGTGCTGCTGGACACCGAGCTGATCCACCGGGCCTCCGCCTGACCCACCCCCGGCGGGGGAGCGGGTCAGGAGTGGCGGCGCAGCTCGCGGCGGGCCAGCGACGCGCGGTGGACCTCGTCGGGGCCGTCGGCCAAGCGCAGCGTGCGAGCCGCCGCCCACAGCTCGGCCAGCGGGGTGTCCTGGCTGACCCCGGCCCCGCCGTACGCCTGGATGGCCTTGTCGATCACCCACTCGGCCATCAGCGGGGTAGCGATCTTGATGGCCTGGATCTCGGTGTGCGCGCCCTTGTTGCCGACGGTGTCCATCAGCCACGCGGTCTTGAGCACGAGCAGGCGGGCCTGCTCGATCCGGACCCGCGACTCGGCGATCCACTCGCGGACCACGCCCTGCTCGGCGAGCGGGCGGCCGAACGCGACCCGGTCGAGCACGCGCCGGCAGAGCAGCTCCAGGGCCCGCTCGGCCATGCCGACCAGACGCATGCAGTGGTGGATCCGGCCGGGGCCGAGCCGGGCCTGGGCGATGGCGAACCCGGTGCCCTCCTCGGCGACCAGGTTGTCCACCGGCACCCGTACGTCCGAAAAGTCGATCTCGGCGTGCCCGCCGTGCGGGGCGTCGCTGTAGCCGAAGACCCGCATCCCGCGGCGTACCGTCACGCCGGGTGTGTCCCGGGGGACCAGGATCATGCTCTGCTGGCGGTGCCGGTCGGCGTCCGGGTCGGTCTTGCCCATCACGATGAAGATCTCGCAGCGCGGGTCCATCGCCCCGGACGACCACCACTTACGGCCGTTGATGACGTAGTGGTCGCCGTCGCGGACGATCCGGGTGGCGATGTTCGTCGCGTCGGAGGACGCCACCTCCGGCTCGGTCATGCAGAACGCGGACCGGATCTCACCGGCGAGCAGCGGCATGAGCCACTGCTTGCGCTGCTCCTCCGAGCCGAACTCGGCCAGCAGTTCCATGTTGCCGGTGTCCGGCGCGGCGCAGTTGAGCGCCTCCGGGGCCAGGTGCGGGCTGCGGCCGGTCAGCTCGGCCAGCGGCGCGTACTGGAGGTTCGTCAGCCCGGCGCCGTAGCGGGCGTCGGGCAGGAACAGGTTCCACAGCCCGCGCTCCCGCGCCTGCGCCTTCAGCTCCTCCATCACCGGCGGGCGGGCCCACGGGTCGCCGGCGGCGGCCACCTGCTCGTGGTGCACCGGCTCGGCCGGGTACACGCACTCGGTGAGGAACGCCTCCAGCCGCTGCCGCAGCTCGACCGTCCGGTCGTCGTACGCGAACTCCATCTAGCTCTCCCTCACCGCGTGCAGCCCGTGTGCCACGAGCGGCGCCACCATGTCGCCGATCCGGTCGAAGCCCTCGCCCAGCGTCTGCCCGAGCGTGTGCCGGTAGTGGATGCCCTCGCAGATCACCGCGAGCTTGAAACAGCCGAGCGCCACGTGCCAGTGCAGCGGGCCGACGTCGACGTCGCTGCGCCCGGCGTACCGCTCGATCAGTTCGGCGCCGGTGGGGAAGCCGGCCCGCGGCCCGATGCCGTCGGCCACCGGGTTGCCCTCGCCGTGGTCGCTGTCGCCGAGCACGTCCCAGTACGTCAGCAGCAGCCCGAGGTCGGCCAGCGGATCGCCGAGCGTGGCCATCTCCCAGTCGAGCACCGCCCGCACCGCCACCGGGTCGACGGTGGCGAGCAGGTTGTCCAGCCGGTAGTCGCCGTGCACGATCCGGCCCGCGTTCGCGCCCTCGGGCACGCTGGCGGCCAGCGCGTCGCGCAGCTCGTCGATGCCGGGCAACGGCCGGCTGCGGGACCGGTCGAGCTGGCCGGCCCAGCGGCGTACCTGCCGGGCCAGGTAGCCCTCCGGGCGGCCGAAGTCGGCCAGCCCCACCTCGGCCGGCTCGACCCGGTGCAGCGTGGCGAGCGTGTCCATCATCGCCATGGCGAGGTCGCGCCGCTGGGCGGCGGTGAGCGCGTCGGTCTGCTCCCGCCGTCGGTAGACCTCGCCGTCGACCTTGGCCATCAGGTAGAACGGCGCGCCGATGACGCTCTCGTCGGCGCAGAGCAGCAGCGCCTCCGGTACCGGTACGCCGGTCGGCGCGAGCGCCGAGATCACCCGGTGCTCGCGGGCCATGTCGTGCGCGGTGGCCAGCACGTGCCCGAGGGGCGGCCGGCGCAGCACCACCTCGCGGTCACCGGCGCGCAGCAGGTAGGTGAGGTTGGACTTGCCGCCGGCGATCAGCCGCGCCGACAGCGGCCCGCTCAGGTCCGGCCGGTGGACGGCCAGGTGGGCGGCGAGCCGGTCGAGGTCGAGCCCGCGGGGGGCCGGACCGGTCGAGGGCGCGGCGACATCGGCGGCCGGATCGGTCATCCGATTAGTTGATGGCAGCTCAGCTTTGTTGTCAAGGTCGGGTTTTCCCGGCGGGACATGCCCTTGCAACAGGGGCGAAATGGTCAACCGGCAGGCTGGGCCCCAGCCTGCCGGCCGCTCGGCCGGCCCGCCGAGCGGAGGGGATCAGACATGCTGCTGAGAGTTCGGGTGACCCTGCCGGACCGTCCGGGCACGCTCGGCCAGGTGGCCCGGACACTCGGCGTCTCCGGTGCGGACATCGTGCAGGTGGTGGTGCTGGAACGGCTCGGCGGCCGGGCGGTGGACGACTTCACGGTGGTCTGGCCGGGTGCGGCGCGGGTGGAGCGGATGCTCGCCGGGCTCGCAGCGATCCCCGGCGTCCGGGTGGACGGGGTGTGGCGGGCGATCGGCGCGCCCACCACCACCGGGCAGGACGCCGAACTGCTCGCCCAGGTGGCGGCGAACCCGGTCGACGGGGTGGCCACGCTCGTCGACGCGGTGCCGGGGCTGCTCGCCGCGGACTGGGCGGTGGTCGCCGTCGTACCCCTGGACTGGGCCTCGCGCAGCGGCGAGGCCGGCGTCGCCGCGATCGGCCACGCGAGCTGGCGGGCGCCGGTGCCGCCGCGGCTGCCGGAGGTGACCCCGCTGCGGGCGCGCGCCATGACCAGCCCGGACGGGCACCACTACGCGGTGGCGCCGTTCGGCCGCGCCGGGCTGGTGCTCGTGGTCGCCCGCGACCACAGCGAGCCGCTCGCCGCCGCCGGGTTCCACTCCACCGAGGTGGACCGGCTCGCCCAGCTCGTCCGCGCCGGCGCGGTGATTCTCGGCGACCGGCTGGACCTGGTCGGCACGCCGCCCGTGACCACCGTCACCTGACCGGACGGCCCGCGTCACCCCGGGGCAACGGGCCCGCAACAGGCGCACGGCATGGTCGGTGCCGAGGAAGGGAGACAACCATGGCGCTGTGGCGGATCCGAGCCACCGTGGACGACCGGCCGGGCTACCTGTCGGTGCTCACGGCGAGCCTCGCGTTGCGCGGGGTCAACATCCTCAGCGTGCAGGTGCACACCACCGAGGCCGGCGCTGTCGACGACTTCCTGGTCGACGCGCCCGAGCAGGTGACCGAGGCGGAGCTGCGGGCCGCCGTGGAGCGGGGCCGGGGCCGGGAGTGCTGGATCGCGCGCAGCGGGGCGCGCGGGCTGGCCGACGAGCCGACCCGGCTGCTCGGGCTCGCCGGGCGGCTGGTGCGTGACCCGGAGGCGACCGGCGAGGTGCTGCGGACGCTGCTCGGCGCCGACACGGTGACCTGGCGTCCGACGCCCGCCGCCGCGCCGGGCGGGGTGGGCGGCACCACGATGGTGCTCGCCGACCCGGCCGGCGGCGCGCACGAGCTGCACCGCCGGGAGCCGAGCTTCACCCCGGCCGAGTACGCCCGCGCGCAGGCCCTCGTCGAGCTGGCGGCGACGCTGGCCCGCCGGGACGCCGACCGGATCACGCTGGTGCTGCCGGACGGCGGTGAGGTGTCGGTGCGGGCCGCGACCGCCGAGGACGTCTCCGGCGTACGCGACCTGCACGCCGCCTGCTCGGCGCGCAGCCGGCAGCGGCGCTACCTGAGCGGGGCGGCGGACCCGTCGCCGGCCCGGCTGCGCCGGCTGCTGGAACCGGCACGGGGCGTGACACTGCTCGCCACGGCGGGCTCCGGCGGGGCGGCGGAGCCGGTCGTGGCGATGGCGAACCTGCTCGGCGAGGGCGACGAGGCCGAGGCGGCGCTGCTGGTCCGCGACGACTGGCAGCGGCGGGGTCTCGGCTCGGCGTTGCTGCGCCGCCTGGTCGGCCACGCCGACCGGGCCGGCTACGCCGCCGTGCTGCTGCACGTGCAGTCCGAGAACACGCCGATGCTGCGGACGCTGCGCCGGCTGGACCGGCCGGTGGCGATGGAACGCGACGGCGGCGTGCTGACCGCGACGCTGCCGCTGGCCGCACGGCCGCCGGTCGAGCCCGCCGCGCGGGCCGAGGTGTCGGTGCCGGCGCAGCGGTCGAGTTGAGCTGACGGCTGCCGGCCGGATCCCGGAGGTGCGCCGCAACGGCGCGGCGCACCAGAGGGGTACGGCCCGGACGGCCGAAACCGGCGCGGTCACGCGCCACAGGGGCCGACCTCCGATACGGGGGACGGTGACACGGCGGGGCTCCCGATGCGGGGGCCCCGCCCGTCTGTGCGCGATCAGGTGGCCGGGTAGCTGCTGTAGTCGGGGAAGTTGCCGTAGAGCCGGCCGTCGCCGCCCACAGTGACCGCCTGCACGAGCAGGTCGCCGCCGACGAACGCGCCCTTCCAGGACGCGCCCCGGCCGCCGAACGGCTCGTCCCGGTCGCCTCGGGAGCGCGGCTTGTTGATGCCCACCTTGAACGCCTGCAGGTCCATCGCCAGCTTGCCGGCGAGTTCCTCGTCGTCGCAGGCGAGCGACGCGACGAGCGCGCCGTTGGAGGCGTTCATCTGGGCCAGCAGCTCGTCCGTGGTGTCCACCACGACGATGGTGTCCACCGGGCCGAACGGCTCGGCGTGCATGAGGCGGGACCGGCCGGGCGGGGCCAGCAGCACGGCCGGCGCGACGTACGCGGACGTGTCCTGCCCGTCCAGGAACGGCGCCCCGTCCAGCTTGCCGCGGTGCAGCGGCACGGCACCGCCGCGTACCGCCTCGTCGACCTTGCGCCGCAGCTCGTCGGCCTTGGCGGCGCTGATCAGCGGCCCGAAGTCCAGCTCGGGCAGCGGGTCGCCGGCCGACCAGTCGTCGCCGACGGCGAGCGGGTGCCCGAACCGGATCGAGCGGACCACCGGCAGGTACATGTCGAGGAACTCGTCGACCAGGTCGCGCTGGACCACGAACCGGGGGTACGCGGTGCAGCGCTGCTTGCCGTACTCGAAGCCCTTGCGCAGGTGGGCGGCGAGCGAGTCCCACTGGGAGAAGTTCCAGATGCCCCAGGCGTTCAGGCCCTCCTGCTCGATGAAGTGCCGCTTGTCGCAGTCGAGCAGCGCGGCGGCGACCTTGCCGCCGTTGGAGCGCCCGCCGACGAACGCCACAGCACCGATCTCCGGCGCGCGGACGAGCACCTCGGACAGTTCCTCGCCGCTGCCGGACAGCAGCGTGGCGGGCAGCCCGGCGCGGCGCATCAGCGCGTGCGCGACGGTGAGGCAGACCGCGCCGCCCTGCGACGGCGTCTTGGCGATGACCGCGTTGCCGGCGAGCAACTGCACCAGCTCGGCGTGCACCAGCACGCTCATCGGGTAGTTCCAGGAGGCGATGTTGCTGACCGGGCCGGGCAGCGGCTCCCGCCCGTCGGCGAGCATCCGCTCGATCTCTTGTACGTACCAGCGCACGCCGTCCAGCGCGCGGTCCACGTCGGCGCAGGCCAGCCGCCACGGCTTGCCGATCTCCCAGACCAGCAGCAGGGCGAGCAGGTCGCGGTGTGCGGTGAGCGCGTCGAGGGCGTCGGTGACCCGGGCGACGCGCTCGGCCAGCGGGGTCTGTGCCCACTCCCGGTGCGCGTCGGCGGCGTGGGCGACGGCGGCGCGGGCCGTGTCGGCGTCGAGCCGGGCGAGGTTCACCAGCACGGTGTTGTCCACCGGGGTACGTACGGCGGTGGGCGTGCCGAGCGCGCGCCAGTCGCCCTGGACGAGGTTGTGCAGCGTCGTGGTGCCGTCGGGGCCGGTGCCGAACGCCTCGGGCGTGGCGGCCACCGCCCGGGCGAGGGTGTCGGACCAGGAGGTGCCCTCGGCGAGTCGTAGAGCCATCGCGATCTCCTCAGTGTCGTCCGGGGAGCGGCGGCGTCGATGGCACCGCAGGTGAGGCGTACTGTCCCGCGGGCCGGAGCGGCCGGGCAACCGTACGCTCGTATGCCAGGACGGCCGCGCCGCCGGCGACGCTCTCGCGGGCGCATTCGTCACCGTGGCGATGCCGCTGAGCTGGGACCGAACACGCTCTATATTGAGAAGCATCGATGGTGTGATCCAGCTCCCGATGGTTACCCGTGAGTACGCCCGGCGTCCCGGATCAGCGCGCTCTTCCCCTGTGATGAACGGCGCATTACATTGTCGATTGTCCATGGGAGCGCTCCCGAACCTCTCGCGGACACCCACCACCACCGCCACGCGGCAGCCGGAGCCCTGCGAACCGTCCCCGCTCCGGCTGCCGCCCGGCGCCAGCCACAGGAGCTCGCCATGCCCCGTCCGATTCCGCCGCCGGGAGGCCGGTCCCGGCTCCGCCGGCTGTTCGCCGCCGGCGCCGCGCTGGCCGTCGGCCTGGCCACGGCCGTCGCCGCCCCGCCACCCGCGTCCGCCGCCCCGCAGGCCGCGGCCACGTTCAACTACGCCGAGGCGTTGCAGAAGTCGCTGTTCTTCTACGAGGCGCAGCAGTCCGGCCGCAAGCCCTCCTGGAACCGGGTCTCCTGGCGCGGCGACTCGGCGCTCACCGACGGTGCCGACGTGGGCGTCGACCTCACCGGCGGCTGGTACGACGCCGGCGACCACGTGAAGTTCGGCTTCCCGATGGCGTTCAGCGCCACCATGCTGGCGTGGGGTGCGGTCGAGTACCGCGACGGGTACGTCGCCTCCGGCCAGCTCACCCACCTGCTGAACAACCTGCGCTTCGTCAACGACTACTTCGTCAAGGCGCACCCCGCCGCGAACGTCCTCTACGGACAGGTCGGCAAGGGCGACGACGACCACAAGTGGTGGGGCCCGGCCGAGGTGATGCCGATGGCGCGGCCCGCGTACAAGATCGACGCGAGCTGTGGCGGGGCGGACCTGGCGGGGGAGACGGCGGCCGCCATGGCCGCCTCGTCGATGGTCTTCCGGTCCACCGACGCGGCCTACGCGGACAAGCTGCTCGGCCACGCCAAGCAGCTCTACACGTTCGCCGACACGGTGCGGAAGAGCTACCACGAGTGCATCACCGACGCGACGAGCTTCTACAAGTCGTGGAGCGGTTACCAGGACGAACTGGTCTGGGGCGCGATCTGGCTGTACCGGGCCACCGGCGACGCCACCTACCTGGCCAAGGCCGAGAGCGAGTACGACAAGCTCGGCACCGAGCCGCAGTCCACCACCCGCTCCTACAAGTGGACCATCGCCTGGGACAACAAGCAGTTCGGCGCGTACGTGCTGCTGGCGAACCTGACCGGCAAGCAGAAGTACGTCGACGACGCCAACCGGTGGCTGGACTACTGGACGGTGGGCGTCAACGGCCAGCGGGTGCCGTACTCGCCCGGCGGGATGGCCGTGCTCGACTCGTGGGGCGCGCTGCGGTACGCCTCCAACACCGCGTTCGCCGCGCTCGTCTACAGCGACAAGACCACCGACACCACGCGTAAGGCGCGCTACCACGACTTCGCCGTCCGGCAGATCAACTACGCGCTCGGCGACAACCCGCGCAACTCCAGCTACCAGATCGGCTTCGGCACCAACTCGCCGCGCAACCCGCACCACCGCACCGCGCACGGCTCCTGGTGGGACAGCCAGACCGTACCTGCCGAGACCCGGCACGTGCTCTACGGCGCGCTCGTCGGCGGCCCGTCGGCGGCGAACGACGCGTACACCGACAGCCGGTCGGACTACGTGATGAACGAGGTCGCCACCGACTACAACGCCGGCTTCACCTCCGCGCTGGCCCGGCTCACGAACGAGTACGGCGGCAGCCCGCGCGCCGGTTTCCCGTCCGCGGAGACGCCCGACCTGGACGAGATGACTGTGGAGACCACAGTCATGCAGGCCGAGCCGCGCGCCACCGGGCTCAAGGCGATCATCTACAACAAGTCGGCGTTCCCGGCGCGGGCGCTGACGACCGGTAAGTTCCGGTACTTCTTCCGGCCCGACGGCACCGGACCGGTCACCGTCACGCCCGGCTACACCCAGGGCTGCCCGTCGCCGTCGACCGCGAAGCAGTTCTCCGGCGACATCTGGTACGTCGAGGTCGACTGCACCGGCTACACCATCGCGCCGGCCGGACAGTCGCAGCACCGGATGGAGGTCCAGTTCAAAATCGGGGTGCCGGAGGGCGGCACCTGGGACCCGACGAACGACCCGTCGTACCAGGCCACCGCCGGGCCGAACCGCAAGGTGCCGCTCTACTCCGGTGGCGTGCGCGTCTGGGGCGAGGAGCCCGGACCGGTCACCCCGGACACCACCGCGCCCACAGTGCCCGGCACGCCCGTAGCGTCCGCCGTCACGTCCAGCGGGCTCACGCTGAGCTGGGCCGCGTCCACCGACACCGGCGGCAGCGGCCTGGCCGGGTACGAGGTGACCCGTACCTCGGCCGGCGCCGACCCGGTCGTCACCGCCTCCACCGGGACCACCCTGGCCGTGACCGGGCTGGCGCCGGAGCGGACGTACCAGTTCACCGTGCGGGCGCTCGACGGCGCCGGCAACCGCTCCGCGTCGTCGGCCGCCGTCAGCGTCACCACGCCGGCCGGCCCGGCACCGGACACCACCCCGCCGACCGCACCCGGTACGCCCACCGCCTCCGGGGTCGGCGCGACCGGCCTGACGCTGACCTGGGGCCCGTCCACCGACGCGGTCGGCGTCACCGGGTATCGCGTCTACCGGGGCGGGAACGTCCTGGTCGGCTCCACCACCGGCACCACGCTGGCGGTGACCGGGCTGACCGCCTCCACCACGTACACGTTCACAGTGGTGGCGGTGGACGCGGCCGGCAACGTCTCGCCCGCGTCGCCGGGCGTCACGGTGACCACCACGGCCCCGCCCGCCGGCGGCGCCTGCGCGGTGACCTGGACGGCGAACACCTGGGACACCGGGTTCACCGCCAACGTCACTGTCGCCAACACCGGCACCACGGCGATCAACGGCTGGACGCTGGCGTTCACGTTCGGCAACGCCGGGCAGAAGGTCGGGCAGGCGTGGTCGGCGAACGTGACCCAGACCGGTACGGCGGTGACCGCGTCGAACCTGTCCTACAACGGGACGCTGGCGCCGGGGGCGTCGACCAGCTTCGGCTTCAACGGCACCCACACCGGCGCCAACCCGAAGCCCGCCGCGTTCACGCTGAACGGCTCCGCCTGCACCGTGTCCTGACCGTCGAGGGTGCGTGGCCAGAACCTTTCCGAAACGTTTCCGAAACACCATTGTCCTCGTCGATGCGCGATGGAAGCATCGACGGAGCTAGATACCCAACCGAGACGTCCAGTCGTCTTCGCCCCGACGGCCTGGGTGTTGGCCAGTAAGGAGGCCAAGATGGCAATGAGCCCATCCGTTCATCGCGGCGGGAGCCGGCGACGGCGATCACCGGCCGTCCGGGCGCTGCTCGCCGGCGCCGTCAGCGCCGTGACGGTGGCAGCCGTCGCGGTGATGATGCCGTCGGCGAACGCCGCCGCGTCCACGCTGGGCGCCGCCGCCGCGCAGTCGGGCCGCTACTTCGGCACCGCCATCGCGGCGGGCCGGCTCGGCGACTCGACGTACAGCACCATCGCCGGGCGTGAGTTCAACATGATCACGGCTGAGAACGAGATGAAGCCGGAAGCGCTCCAGCCCAACCGGGGCCAGTTCAACTTCT
>NZ_JALJRJ010000042.1:0-19277 GCF_024519755.1 Micromonospora sp. Mcm103 | reverse complement strand
ACGGTTGGCAGGACATGCCGCTGACCAAGGCCGCCCAGACCGTCCAGGTGTCGGCTTACCCCGACCACTACGCCCAGTGGGAGCAGCAGGCCGCCGACCTGGTAGCCGAGCACTGGAACAAGTAAGAGATACGAAGGCCGGCACCCCGAACCAATGGGGTGCCGGCCTTCACGCGTACCCGATGGGTCAGGCCGGGGGCAGCACGAACGTCCACGTGGTGGTGGTCGTGCTGGCCGCGGCGCCGGTGGCGGTGAGGCCGCCGTAGCTGCCGGTCGGCACGCTGCTCGCCGAGTCGGCGAGCAGGCCGGTCACCCGGCCGCCGCCGGTCTGCGAGGAGTTGCTGCGCACCGCCACGCCGGACGGCGGGGTGAGTGCGGTGGAGGTGCTGTCGCCGTGCAGCCAGTACGACACGGCCCAGCTCTGCGCCGTCGTCACCGGCGCGTACGGGGTGATCCGGGTGGCGGTGCTCGCCGGGTCGGTCGCCCTGGTGAAGACGGGCGCGCCCGGTGCGACGCCCCGGTACGCGGCCAGCACCAGGTTGCCCTTCGCCTGACTGTCCAGCGTCACCCGGACCGCACTGCCGGCGTCACCGGCGCTCGCGGTCTTCCACCAGGCGGTGGTGGTGGCGAAGCCGCCGTCGAGACGGTCGAGCCGGGTCCAGCCGGTCACCCCGGTCGGCTCGCCGGTGCCGGTGTGCGTGTTCTGGCTGAGGACGAGCAGCAGCGTGTCACCGGCCTGAACGCCCGCCGGGACGGTGACCGTGTGGCTGGTCCAGTTGGCGTTCGCGGTGGCCTGGCCGACGAACGAGATCTGCTCCGGTACGGGCGCGACAGTCACGTCGACTGTCGCGGTGCCGGTGGCGCCCCGGTCGTCGGTGACGGTGAGCGTGACCGGGTAGGTGCCGGCCGCCGCGTACGTGTGGGACGTGGTCGGTACCGAGGCCGTGCCGGTGGTGTCCCCGTCGCCGAACGCCCAGCTGTGGTCCTGGATCGCGCCGTCGGCGTCGGTGGAGGCCGCGCCGGAGAACGTGCACACCAGCCCGGAGCAGGTGGGCGTCAGCGCCGCTACCGGCGCCTGGTTGGCCGGGCCACCCGATCCCTTCAGGATCTTCACGAAGTCGATGTCGCCGGCGAAGTAGTCGCAGGTGACCTTCGTACCGTCGCACTGGCTCTTGCCGCCGACGGACAGCGGCCAGGTGTTGGCGATGGTGCCGGTCGGCCCGTTGAGGCGGCTGGTCCGCACGCCGTCGACGTACATCTCCACGTACGCGGAGGTGCGGTTGCAGGTGACCGTGTGCCACTGGCCGTCGGAGATCGGCACGTCCGTGTAGCCGGTACGGGAGGCGCCGTCCGCGCCCCGGAACAGGCACTTCGGCTTGCCGTTCGGCGCCTCGAACTTCCAGTAGCCGCCGGCCGTGTTGCCCTGTCCCTTCTGGAGGATGTTCCCGAAGGAGTACGTGGTCCGGTAGCGGACGGTCAGCGAGAAGTCCCCGGCGTCCGGGTTGAAGTCGGTGGTGTGCGGCACCAGGTCGACGTGGCCCGGGACGTACTCCTTGTCGGTGGGCAGGTGGGTGGCGAAGCGGTGCCCGGTCGCCCCGGCGTAGAGCGCGCCGGTGACCACCTCGTCGCCGATCGTGCCGTGACGGCCGTTGCCGCTGTAGTCGGTCAGCACCGTCGACGACGCCGGCTCGTCCATGCTGAAGAACGCCACCGTCCGCGTCGCGGTGGCCTGCGCGGGCGCGGCCGAGACCGTCACCCCGGCCGCCGCGACGACAGTCGCCACCCCTAATCGTGCGGCCGTCCGCCGCCACCGTCCCCGCTCGATCGTTGCCATGTGACCGCCTCCCTGCGTATCGGGCATCACAGTGACACGCGTGGTGGCAGCGGCTGAATAACCCGCACGGTCGAGCCGGGTGACCGATGTGGCCGGTACGAACCGTCCGAGGGGATACGTCCGCCGATCGACCGGCGGCGCCGGCGGGCGGGGAGGGTGACTCTTGGTGGGCGATACTGGGTTTGAACCAGTGACCTCTTCCGTGTCAAGGAAGCGCGCTCCCACTGCGCCAATCGCCCGGGGTGATCGCGAGCGGACGACGGGATTCGAACCCGCGACCCTCACCTTGGCAAGGTGATGCGCTACCAGCTGCGCTACGTCCGCGTGCCGCCGGTTCGCGCCGGCGACGTGGTGAACTCTACCCGATGCCAAGATCGCCGTGCGGCAGGCCCCCGCCGCGCCGGGTGGCCGTGTGGTTGCGCTGCTCGCCGCCGGGGTACTGAGGCCGGTGACAGCACAACCATCCCCCCGAAGGAGGCTGTCGTGGGTATCGGTACGAGCATTTTCCTGATCGCGGTCGGCGCGATCCTCACGTTCGCGCTCAACGCCAGCGTCGGCGGGGTCGACCTCGACGTCGTCGGCTGGATCCTGATGGCGGCCGGCGTCCTCGGCCTCATCATGACCACGCTGGTGTGGGGCCGTCGTCGCCAGGTGGTCACGACCACCGCCGAGCAGCCGGTGGAGTACCGCCGCGTCGAGGAGCGCCGGGACGTCGCCCCGCCGATGTGACAGTGACCGGGGCCGACGGAGCTGATCGGTCCCGGATCGGGCCGGCCGGATCACCCGATCCGGCCGGCCCGCTCTGCTACGGCCGCTCGCCGTCGGTCACGGCGCGGTCGGTGGCGGCGCGGTCGGTGGCGGCGCCGTCGGTGGCGGCGCGCAGCCCGTACCAGCCGATCGCGGCCACCAGCGCCACCTGCACCAGGTAGCTTGCGACGACCACCGCACGACCGGCGTCCTGCGGCACCAGGACGAACGCCACGACGTAGACGAGCCCGGCGACGACCAGCGGGCGCGGCATGGTCCGGCCGATCAGGATGCCGACGAGCGCCAGGACCATGCCGAGGACGATCGCCACCTGACTGCCGAGGATGGCCGGGAGCAGCCCGTCCAACTGATCGTTGAAAGCGTCGAACAACGCGCGTCCCTGCTGCTCCGGCAGGACGGCCAGGTCGGCGGCGTAGGCGAACGGCAGCACCTCGGCGGTGATCGCCAGCGCGAACACCACCCCGCCGAGGCCGGCCAGGAAGGCCCCCACCAGGTTCAGCACGCCCGCGCGGCCCCGGGCCAGCCCGACGATGAACACCGCCGCGGCGATCCACGACACGGCGTACGCGGGCCCGCCCAGGTAGAGGTTCATCGGCCAGTACGCGGACCCCAGCTCACGGACGTCGTCGTAGTGGATCGCGCCGTCGAACGGCGGCTCCCACAACATGAACAGGGTACGGCCGGCCAGGGCCACCAGGAGCAGGACGAAAAGGGCGACGAGCGCGGCGCGGCGCAACTTCGGTACGGGCACTGTGGGAGCCTCCGTCGATTCAGGTGTCGCCCCACCGTGCCGAGGTACCGCCGGCACGGGCATCGGCCTCAGCACCTATCTTCGGAAAGTCCCTGCTCAGCGCGGCTGTTGCGCGTGCTCCAGCCAGATCCGCGCCGCCCGTACCCGCCGGTTCGTGTCGCCGCCCGGGGTCAGGCCGAGCTTGACGAAGATGGCGCGCAGGTGGGCGTCCACGGTCCGCTCGGACACCACGAGCTGCGCCGCGATCCCCGCGTTGCTGGCGCCTTCGGCGAGCGCGGCGAGCACCTCGCGCTCGCGTGCCGTCAGCCCGCCGACCGATGCCGCGCCCGCCCCGGCGGACACCTTCGTGCCGGACACCTCCGGCGAGGCTGCCCCACCGGCCGGGTCCGCCGGCTCGGCGACGTCCGCCGTGCCCGCCGCGCTGCCTGTCTCCGTACCCTCTGCTCCGCCGTGCGGCGTCACCGGCGGCGCTGTGGGTGCGGCGGTGAGCAGCGCCGCCAGCCGGCCGGTACCGGCCCACGCCCCGCCGCCGACGACGACTGTCAGCGCCGACACGACCAGGGCGACCGATGTCGGGCCGAGGGACGAGCCGGGAGCGGCCACGAGCGTGCCGGCGCCGACCACCAGCAGGGCCGCGGCGGCCAGGCCGGCGGCGCGCACCACAGTGCCGACCCGGCGGGCCTCGGTGGCGCCCCGGGCGGCGGTGACCGCGCAGGCGGCGGCGAACACGGCGGCGCCGGACAGGGCCACCAGGAAGGCGACCGAGCCCAGCGCCGGCTCGACGTCACCGGGCGCGCGGGCGACCGCGAGGAGCAGGCAGAAGACGACAGTCAGCGGCGCCGCGGTGGTGGCCGCGGCGGCCACGCCGAGCCGTGCCCGCACGGTGTGGTGCGAGCCGAGGGCGGCCCGCCACAGCGTCACCGGCAGCAGGAGCAGCGCCGCCACGCCGAGCAGGGTGACGGCGGCGCCGACCGGCGCGAGCGCGGTACGCCACGACTCCCCCGCGATTGTCGGCAACCCGTCGAACGGCTCGCTCGCCGTCGTCAGCAGCGCGTTGACGAGCGTGGCCGCGCCGAGGGCGAGAACCACGTACCGGTGCGCCTTCGGGGTGACGGTGCCGGTGCGGACGGCGGCCGAGGCGGTCAGTTGCATCAGTACGAGCGGCGGGATCCACGCCGAGTTCCACGCCGCGACGGCCGGCCCGGCCCACCGGTGGCCGGCCGCGACGGTGGCCACCGCCAGGACGGCGAGCCCCAGGTACGCCAGCAGCGACGCGGCGAGCCCGGTCGCCAGCCGCCCGGCGGCGCGGTGGCCCGACCGGGCGAGCCGCGACGCGGCGACTGCCGCGGCCACTGCCGCCACGGCCAGGGCGAGGGCGCCGGCCGGCTCGGTCGCGAAGCCGCCGTGACCCGCCGCCCCGAGGGCGGCCAGCGCTGCCACACACGCCCCCGCCGCGGCCCCCGTGACCACGGGCGGGCCCAGCAACGCGGGCACCGGGCGGACGGAGGCGGTCACCGGCGGCGCCCCCGCCGGGCGGCGGCTCTGCGGATCGGATGCGCGGCCACCGCCACATTCAACCCGGTACCCCGTCCCGCAGTCGATGCCACGTCGCCGGGTCAGCCCCGCATCAGCTCGTTCAGCGCGTCGAAGTCGAGCCCACCGGCGAGCGCGCCGTACGTCCCGGCGCCGAGCACCTCCGCGGCCGCCCGCTGCGCCACCGCGTACGCGGCCTCGGCCACGGCCGGTCCGATGCTCACCCGGGCCACGCCGAGCCGCGCCAGCTCGGCGATCGGCGGCGCGCCCGGTCCGGCCAGCACGTTCAGCGGCGCCGGGATCGCCGCCGCCAGCGCGGCCACCGTCTCCGGCTCCACGGTTCCGGGTACGAAGATCCCGTCCGCGCCGGCCGCCAGGTACGCCTCGGCGCGCGCGACGGTCTCGGGTACGCCGCCGACCCGGCGCAGACAGGTGTCCACCCGCGCGTTGACGTACAGCGGGATGCCGGCGCGGTCGGCGGCGGCCCGGACGGCGGCGAGCCGGGCGACCTGCTCGTCGACAGGGCGCAGCGGGCCGCCGCCGTCGTGCCGGGAGTCCTCCACGTTGACGCCGACGGCCCCGGCGGCGAGCACCGCGGTGATCGTCTCGGCGACCTCGGCGGGACTGTCGCCGTACCCGGATTCGATGTCGGCGGTGACCGGTACGCGGACCGCGTCCGCCACCCGGCGGATCACGTCGACGGCGGTGTCCCGGGCGAGCACGTCGCCGTCCGGGGCACCGCGGCTCCACGCGACAGCGGCGCTCGTGGTGGCCACGGCGCGGGCGCCGGCCGCGGCGACGATCCGGGCGCTCAGCGCGTCCCAGGCGTTGACGAGGATCAGTGGGTCACCGGGCTGGTGCAGGGCGCGGAACCGCTGGGCTCGGGTCTGTTGATCGTCCACCGGGCCAGTCTGGGTGGGGCGGTCCGGTCGCGGCAATGGCCGGCGGCGCGGTACTGGACTGATCGACGGCGACGAGAAAGGCCGTGTCGATTGATCGACACGGCCTTTCCGCTGGTGGGCGATACTGGGTTTGAACCAGTGACCTCTTCCGTGTCAAGGAAGCGCGCTCCCACTGCGCCAATCGCCCTCGTCTACTGCGAGGTGGAGACGGGATTTGAACCCGTGTACACGGCTTTGCAGGCCGTTGCCTCGCCTCTCGGCCACTCCACCGAGGTTGCCCCCGAACTGCGTGGCGGCATCTCCGAGCGGACGACGGGATTCGAACCCGCGACCCTCACCTTGGCAAGGTGATGCGCTACCAGCTGCGCTACGTCCGCACGCCCCCGGTGTTATCCGGTGACGGATGAGAACTTTAGCCGAGCCCGGGAACGGTTGCCAAATCGGGGCCCCTTCCGGCGCGTCCGGGTGTTGCCGGCGGCGCGTGGCGCAGGCTTCCTAGGAGCCTGGGTGGCTGCCGTCGGAGGCCGACAGGCAGGGCCGCGACCTGCGGAATCCGCTCGGCGAGTCGAGTGTCCGGCATCCGACTGTTCCGCCGCCGACCGGCCGCTTCGGTAACTCCCTGTGGTCATACGGATGGGTTACCGTAACGCCGTGACGAGACGAGCCGCCGAGATCCGCCTGGACGCGCTGCTGCGTACGGCCTGCGAGGTGATCGCGGAACGAGGGCTCGCCAACACCCGCACCGCGGACGTGGCCGAGGCCGCCGGGGTCAGCCAGGCGCTCGTCTTCTACCACTTCGCGACGAAGGACCGGCTGCTCGCGCAGGCCTTCGCGTACGCGGTCGAGCAGGACCTGGCCCGCCTCGACGCGGTACTGCGCTCCTCCGCCCCGCCGCTGGCGAAGCTGCGCCGGATGCTGCGCCTCTACGCGCCGACCGGCCGGGCCACCTCCTGGTCGATGTGGATCGACGGCTGGGCGGAGTCGCTGCGTACGCCGGAGCTGGAGAAGCTCTCCCGCCGCCTCGACCTGCGGTGGCGGCAGGATCTGGCCGCGGTGATCAGCGCCGGGGTCGCCGAGGGCACGTTCGACTGCCCCGACCCGGCCGGCGCGGCCTGGCGGATCAGCGCGGTGATGGACGGGCTGGCGGTCCAGCTCGCGGTGCACGAGCGGGTGATCACCCGCCGGCAGATCGCCGAGTGGATCCGCCTGGTGGCAGCCCGGGAACTGGGCCTGGAACCCAGCCAGCTCGACTGACCCCTGCCCGCGGGCGGGTCAGTGCCAGCGGGGGCGGGGGCGTTCGAAGGGGGGCGGGAGCGTCTCCGGCTCGGGCTGCGCGGACGGGCGCAGCAGGCGGCGCATCCGCAGCAGCAGACCGGCGCCGAGGAACAGCAGCAGACCGCCGAGCAGGAACGCGGCCTGCACCAGGCCGAATCCGCCGCGGTCCGCCACCGGCCGCCCGGCCACTCCACCGGGCGCGGGCGGCTCCACCACCGCGGCGTCGGTCGGCTCGTCAGTGGGCTCCTCGTCAGGTGCCTCGGAAGACGGCTCGTCGGTCGGAGTTTCGGTGGGCTCCGCGCTGGTGGGCGCCGGCGTCGGCGACGCCGCCTCCTCCCCCACCACCTCACGGGAGGCGGTCCGCCGGGCCAGCAGCCGCAACTGCGGGTCGTACGCCTCGGCGGCGAAACTCACCCGTCCGCGCCCGACGTCCTCGGCGAACGCCACCCGGTAGCGGGCGGTCACGGTACGGCCGGGACAGAGCACACCCGGGTCGAGCTGCCGGTCGGTGAGCCGGGCGGTGTCTCCCTCGGTGCGGATCTCCAGCGGGAACGAGCCGCTGTCCTCCACCCGGTCCACCTTGAGCTGGTCCAGCCGCAGGCCCTGCACCCGCACCAGCATCGACCAGCGCACCTTGACACAGCCGCCCCCGTCGGAGCGGGACACCACGGCGGACAACGTCTCCACCCGGTTCCCGGCGGTGAACTCGTCCGGCAGGCCGCTCAACTCCGTGGAGAAGGCCGCCGCCGCCCGCGCCGGCAGGGCACCGCCGTACCCGGTCCCGGCCACGAAGGTCAGTACCAGTCCGATCCGCAGCGCGTGCCGCCACCCGCTCACCACGCCTCCTCACCCTCGGTCGTGTCCACAGGCAACGCTAGGAGCGCGCCGGGCACGCCGGTAGACGGGCGTGTTCGCATCCAACGCCACAACACGGGGGCGATTTCACCGAGCGTGGTGAACCGGTCACGACCTCGCCGCGACACGCCCGGGATCGGTTCCGGAACCCCTGTGGGACACAATTCTCCGGTGTCCGAGCTGTCCGCCGCGTTCGTCCGGCTGCACGCCCGCCTCGCCCCCGTGGCGTTCGTACCCGAATTGCGGCTGCACCAGGCAGACGAGCCGATCGGTCTGTGGGAGCTGACCGAGGGCGAGTTCCGCAGCTCCCAGCCGCCGCCGTTCTGGGCCTTCGCCTGGGCCGGCGGGCAGGGCCTGGCCCGTTACGTCACCGACCACCCCGACGTGGTCGCCGGCCGCCGGGTGCTCGACCTGGCCTCCGGCTCCGGTCTGGTCGCCATCGCCGCCGCCCGCGCCGGCGCCGCCGCCGTCCGGGCGGTCGAGGTGGACGAGCGGGCCGTGGCCGCCGTCGCGCTCAACGCCGAGGCCAACGGGGTACGCGTCGACGCCGAACTCGGCGACATCCTCGACTCCGACGCGGGCGACGCGGAGGTGGTGCTGGCCGGGGACGTCTTCTACAGCGAGGCGATGGCCCGCCGGATGCTGCGCTTCCTGCTCCGGGCCGCCCGTTCCGGTGCCCGGGTGCTGGTGGGCGACCCGGGCCGGGCGTTCCTTCCGCGCGAGCGCTTCCACGAGCTGGCCGCGTACGACGTGCCGGTGTCCGAGGCGCTGGAGAGCGTACGGGTGAAGCACACCACCGTCTGGGAGCTGGACCCGAACCCGCCTGGTGCCCGCCGCTAGCGTTACCGCGTGCTGTTCCGGGGCTGGGGGGAGTCCGTCGACGGGCCGTGGCCCGACGCGGCCACGGTGGTCGACCACGTCGGCGTGCCGCACCTGGTGGTGACCCGGCACGCGCTCGTCCGCAAGCTGCTCACCGACCCGGTGACGTTCCGGCCGGACAACGCGCTCGACGCGGTCACGCCGATCCCGGTGGCCGCGCTGCGGATCCTCGCCGGGCACCGGTTCCGGCTGCCGCCGACGCTGGCGAACAACGGCGGCGCCAGTCACCCGGAGATCCGCGGCATCGTCGCCGACGCGCTGCACCCGCACCGGGTGGACGCCCAGCGCCGGTGGCTGACCGGGCTGGTCCGGGAGCGGGTGGCGGGGCTGGCGGCGGCGCTGGACGCGGGCCGCCCGGTCGACCTGTACGCGGGCCTCGCCGCCGACCTGCCGCTGCTGGTACTGGCCCGGCTGGTCGAGCTGCCGGACGCCCCGGTCGGCGCGGTCAAGGACTTCGCCCGGGCCGCGCTGGAGCTGTTCTGGGCGCCGCTGGACTCCTCCCGGCAGCTCGCGCTCGCCGCCGAGGTGGGCCGGTTCCACACCGTGCTGCGCGAGTTCGCCGCCACCGGGGGCGGGCTCGCCGCGCGGCTGCGCGACGCCGGGCACTCCCCCGACGTGGTCGTCGGGGCGCTGTTCTTCCTGCTGGTCGCCGGCCAGGAGACCACCTCGCAGTTCCTCACCCTGCTGCTGCACCGGCTGTCCGGCGAACCGGCGGTACGGGCCGGGCTGCGCACCGGTGAGATCGGCGTGGACGACGTGGTCGAGGAGGGGCTGCGACTGGAGCCGCCGATCGTCACCTGGCGGCGGGTGGCAGCAGTGGACACGACGCTCGGCGAGGTGGGCGTACCGGCGGGCACCAGCATCGTGGCCTGGCTGGCCCGCGCCGGGCGCGATCCGGCCGTGGTCGAGGCGCCGGGCGAGTTCCGTCCCGGGCAGCCCGGCTCGCGGCGGCACCTGGCCTTCGGCGCCGGGCCGCACCGCTGCGTCGGCGCGCAGCTCGCCCGGATGGAGGCGGCAGTGGTGGTCGCGGAGGCCACCGCGCTGCTCGACGGGGTGACTGTGGTGCGTCCACCGTGGTGCCCGGACAACCTCACCTTCCGGATGCCGGACGCGTTCGTGGTCCGTCGCGCCTGACGAAAGTCAGTGCCGGCCGCTGCCGTTCGACGGCGGTGCGGCACCCCCGCCGGCCCATAGCGTCGCCGCATGATCACACTTCGTGCGTTGACGAAACGGTTCGGCGACGTGACAGCCGTCGACGACCTGACCGTCGAGATCCGCCCCGGGCAGGTCACCGGATTCCTCGGCCCGAACGGCGCGGGCAAGTCCACCACGATGCGGATGGTGCTCGGCCTGGACCGGCCCACCGCCGGGCAGGCCCTGGTCAACGGCCGGGACTACCGCACGCTGCGGCACCCGCTGCACGAGGTCGGCGCGCTGCTCGACGCGACAGGTGTGCACCCGGCCCGCTCCGGTATGGCGCACCTGCGGGCGATGGCACGCAGCAACGGCGTACCGGCCCGCCGGGTGACCGAGGTGCTCGACCTGGTGGGCCTGGACGCCCGCGCCGCCGGCAAGCCGGGCCGGGCGCTGTCGCTGGGCATGGGTCAGCGGCTCGGCATCGCCGGCGCGCTGCTCGGCGACCCGCCGGTGCTGCTGCTCGACGAGCCGGTCAACGGGCTCGACCCGGACGGGGTGCGGTGGATCCGCGGGTTCACCCGCCGCCTCGCCGACGAGGGGCGCACCGTCCTCGTGTCCAGCCACCTGATGAGCGAGATGCAGCAGACCGCCGACCGGGTGGTGGTGCTGGGGCGCGGCCGGCTGGTGGCCGACGCGCCGCTGGCCGAGCTGATCGCCGCCCGCCCCGCCGCGTCGGTCCGGGTACGCGGCCCCGAGCCGGCCGCGCTCGCCGCCCTCGGCGACCGGCTGGCCGCCGAGGGCGCGACTGTCACCGCCGACGAGGGCGGGATGTCCGTCGCCGGCAGCACCGCCGGCCGGGTCGGCGACCTGGCGCACGAGATGGGGGTACGCCTGCACGAGCTGACCCCCGTCGCCCCCTCCCTGGAGGAGGCGTTCCTGGAGCTGACCGCCGACAGCGTGGAGTACGCCGCCGGCCCGACCGGAGGTGGCACCCGATGACCGCACCGTCCACGCTCGACCCGGCCCGTCGGACCGCCCGGCCCGCCCCCACCACCGGGCATCCGCTCGCCGGGGCGGTGGCCGCCGAGTGGACGAAGCTCTGGTCGGTCCGCTCCACCTGGTGGACGCTGCTCGCGGCGGTGCTGACCATGGCGGCCACGAGCGCCCAGCTCGCCATCTACGCGCGCAACGCCAACACCGACGACGACCCGGCCGACAACCCGGGCGTGGTGGACGTCGGCGAGATCGTGGCCGGATCGCTGGAGCTGACCCAGTACGTGGTGCTGGCGCTCGGACTGTTCGCGATCACCAGCGAGTTCACCACCGGCACGATCCGCACCACGCTGCGGTGCACACCGTCGCGGGGGCGGGTGCTCGCCGCGAAGGCGATGGTGGTGGGCGCGGTGACGTTCGGCGTCGGGCTGCTGCTCGGCACCGTCGGCGCGGTGACGGCCCGGCCGGTGCTGGGCGAGTGGGGCCGCGCCCCGCTGGGCGCGACGGTGGCCGACGTGGTGGCCGCCGCGGCGTACCTGGCGCTGATCGGTGTGCTGGCGCTCGGCCTGGCGGCGGCGCTGCGGGGCGCGGTGCTGGCCCTGACCGTCCTGTTCGCGCTGCTGATGATCGTGCCGCTGTCGTTGCAGGAGCCGGACATCACGATGCTGACCCGGATCGCCGACGCGTTCCCCGGGGTGGCGGGCAACCACTTCCTGGCCGGGGACACCGAGCCCTACCCGGCGGCAGTGGGGCTGCTGGTGCTCGCCGCCTGGGCCGCCGCCGCGCTGGCGCTGGGCCGATGGGCGCTGGCGAGGCGCGACGCCTGAACGGGGGCGGGCTGGTCAGCCGGTGGGCGGGACCAGCCCCGCCTCGTACGCGAGGATCGCCGCCTGCACCCGGTTGCGCACGTCCAGCCGGATGAAGATGCTGGTCAGGTAGCTCTTCACGGTGCCCTCGACCAGGTGCAGCCGGCGGGCGATCTCGGCGTTGGACAGTCCCGCCCCGACCAGCGCCAGCACGTCGCGTTCCCGGTCGGTCAGCCCGGCCAGCCGGTCCCGCGCGTACGGGCCGCGGGCCAGCCGGCCGCCGCTCAGCTCGATCACCCGGCGCGCCACCCGCGGCGACAGGTACGCCCCGCCGTCGGCCACCGCCCGCACCCCGGCCAGCAGTTCGCGCGGGTCGCCGGACTTGAGCAGGAACCCGGCGGCGCCGTGGCCGAGCGCGCGGGCGATCAGGTCGTCGTCGCCGAACGTGGTGAGCATGACCGCCGCCGTCTCCGGCACCAGCCGGCGGATCTGCGCGGCGGCGCTGAGCCCGTCGCAGCGGGGCATCCGGATGTCCAGCAGCGCCACCCGGGGGCGGTGCGCGCGGACCAGCTCGACCGCCGCCAGGCCGTCGCCCGCCTCACCGACCACCTCGATGCCCGGGTCGGCGGCCAGGATCGCCCGGACCCCGGCCCGGACCAGCGCCTCGTCGTCGGCGAGCACCACCCGCAGCGGGCGGTCGTGGTCGTCGCTCATGGTGCGATCTGCTCCTTGCTGACCAGCCGCCCGCCGGCGAAACAGAGCCGCCAGGTCGCCTGGGCGAACGGGAAGTTGCCGTCGGTGTAGAACTCGCAGCCCGGCGCGGCGCCGGTCGCGGGCGGGTCGGCCTGCCGGCGGGGCAGCCCGAGCGCGTCGCGCGGCTCACCCAGCCGCAGCCGTTCGTAGCCGGGCCGGTCCAGCACCGCGCCGGCGGTGGCGAGCGGGTAGTAGACGAGCGCCAGCACCAGTGCGAGCCCGGTGGGCGCGCCGATCGCGACGAGCAGGCTGCGCCGCGCCCGCCGCCGGGCCTCCCGCAGCCGCCGGGCCGCGTCCCCCGGTTCACCCCGCCGAGGTACACCGGCACCGCCGAGCGGGTCGGCGTCCGCGTCCGGTGTGCCGGGGCCGGCCGCCCGGTCCAGCGGGACGCGTGCGGTGACCGCCCAGCCACCGTCGCGGGGACCGGCGTCCAGGGTGCCGCCGGCGAGGCGTACCCGCTCGCGCAGCGCCAGCAGCCCGGAGCCGTTCGACGGCGGCCCGGGCAGCGGACCGGCCGGCGGTGGCGCGTTCACCACCGCGACCGTCACAGTGCCCTCGGCGCGGGCCACCTCGACGGTGACCGGGGCACCGGGGGCGTAGCGGGCGGCGTTGGTGAGCGCTTCCCGGACCACCCGGTGCACCGCGTGCGCGGGCAGCGGCGGCAGGTCCGCCTCGTCGCCGCGCAGGTCGACTGTCATCCCGGCGTCGCGCGCGCCGTCGACCACGTCGGCGACCGTCTCCCCGGCCGGCCGCAGCGTGCGCTCCTCGCGCAGCACGCCGATCACGTCGTGCAGGCGTTCGGTGGCGGCGGCGACGCTCGCCCGCAGCTCACCGGCCGCCGCCCGGTGCGCCGGGGACAGGTCCGGCGCCAGTTCCAGCGCGCCCGCCCGCAGCGCGATGAGGCTCAGGTCGTGGCCGAGCGAGTCGTGCATGTCCTGGGCGATGCGGGCCCGCTCGCGCAGGCGTACCCGCTCGACCTCGGCCCGGCGCTCGGCCTGCGCGTGGCGCAGCCCGGCGTCGGCGAGCGCGCGGTGCTGCCGCCGCAGCCGGCCCAGCAGCCAGGGGAACACCCCGGCGAACAGCAGCACCGAGGAGAGCACGAACCAGGTGGACGGCTCGGTGCCGAGCAGCCCGAGGTTGAGCACCGAGCCGGTGACCGCGATGGCGGCGAAGACGGCGGCGGCCGGTGCGGCCCGCTCGCTGCGCCGTCCGGCCAGGTAGCCGAAGACCGGGATGGCGAACACCACGTTGCCGTCGACGAGCGAGCCGGCCACCACCGCGAGCACCGCGACCAGCGGCCACCGGCGGCCGATCCACACCGCCGTGCCGAGCAGCGCCAGCGCGGCGGCCAGCGGCGGCAGCTCGTCCGCGTGCCACGGCGGGGTGAGCCGGCCGTACGCGACGGGTGCCGCGAGTACGGCCCAGAGCAGCAGGTCACCGGCCCGGCGCTGTCGTTCGCGGGGTTCCACGGCGGTCACGCTACCCACGCCCGGCCGGGCCGGGCACCGACGAAAGTCAGGTCTCCTCGGCCCAGGCCCGCCAGTCGTCGAGCACGCCGTAGAGGGCGGGGGTGAGCCAGCCGGGCGCGGACCGGCGGAACACACCGGGGTCCATGCCGCCCGCGCCGGCCGGCACCGCGCCGAGCAGATTCGGCAGCAGCTCGGACAGGTTGAGCCAGTGCACCAGTTCCGGCTCGGTCGGCCAGGCGCCGATCACCACGCCGGCCGGGACGGCCCGCCGCTCCAGCGCCTCCAGCGTCAGCGCGGTGTGGTTGAGCGTGCCGAGCCCGGCCCGCGCCACCACCACCGCCGGCGCGCCGAGCGACACCGCCAGGTCGGCCACCGTCCACGGCTCGCCGGACGGGCGCAACCCCATCGGTACGAGCAGCCCGCCCGCGCCCTCGACGAGCACCAGGTCGTGCTTGTCCGCCTCCTCGCGGATCGCGTCGACGGCGTTGTACAGCTCCAGCGGCGGCAGCTCCGCCACCCGGGCCGCGGCCAGCGGGGCCAGCGGGTCGGGGTAGCTGGCGAGCGTCCGGCCGGTGAGCGGGGCGGCCAGCCGGGTCACCGAGTCGACGTCGCCGGGCTCGCCTGTCGCCGTACCGGTCTGGCCGGGCTTGACCACGGCGACCCGCAGGCCGGCCGCCTGCGCGGCGGCGGCGACGGCGGCGGTCACCACTGTCTTGCCGACCTCGGTGTCGGTGCCGGTCACCAGCACCGGCCCGGTCCAGGCGTCGCCGAAGCTCATGGCGCACACTCCACGATCACGTCCAGGGCGCGGTCGAAGCCGGCCCGGTCCACCCCGGCGCTGACGGTGAGCCGCAGCCGGGAGCGGCTGTCCGGCGTGGACGGGGGACGGAAGCAGCCGACCGCCACACCGAGGTCCCGGCAGGCGGCGGCCCAGGCGGTCGCCTCCTGCGGGCCGGGCGCGGTCACCGAGATCACGGCGCCGTCCGGGGCGGACACGGACAGCCCGGCCGCGCCGAGCCGGCGCACCGCCGCGGCGACCCGGTCGGCCAGCTCGGCGCGCAGCGCGTCACCGTCGCGGGCCAGGCGTACCGCGGCGCGGACCCCGGCCACCACGGCGGGCGGCGGTGCGGTGTCGAAGATGAACGTGCGGCCGGTCTCCACCAGGTGGCGGACGAACTCGGCCGGCCCGGCGACCACGCCGCCGGCCCCGCCGAGCGCCTTGGAGAGCGTCGCGGTGACCACCACGTCGGGCGCGCCGGCGAGCCCCGCGGCGGCGACCCCGCCGGCTCCGGCCGGGCCGGTGACGCCGAGCGCGTGCGCGTCGTCGACGAGCAGCAGCGCGCCGTGGCGGCGGGCCACCGCGTGCAGCTCCGCGAGCGGGGCCAGGTCGCCGTCGACGGAGAAGACCGACTCGGTCACCACCACCGCCGGGCGGCCCGGCGCGGCGGCGAGCGCCGCGGCCACCGCCGCGACGTCGGCGTGCGGCGTCACGAGCGTCTCGGCGCCGGAGATCCGGCAGCCGTCGATCAGCGAGGCGTGGTTGTGGGCGTCGGAGACGAGCAGCGTACGCGGCTGGGTCAGCCCCCGGACGGCGGCGAGGTTGGCCAGGTAGCCGGAGGAGAACACCAGCGCCCGGTCGACGCCCAGCCAGCCGGCCAGGTCGTCCTCCAGCGCGTGGTGGGCGTCGGTGGAGCCGCGCACCAGGCGTGACCCGGTGGCGCCCAGCCCGTACGCGGACAGGGCCTGCGCTGCGGCGGCGGTGACCTCGGGGTGGGTGGCCAGGCCGAGGTAGTCGTTTCCGGCCAGGTCGACCACGGCGTCGTCGGCGGCGCGGGGGCGCAGCGTGCGGGTCAGTCCCGCCCGGGCCCGCAGCTCGGCGCGGCGGTCCAGGGCCGCCAGCCAGTCCGCCACCGTGCCGTCCCCTCCCGCCGACTCCCCGCCCCCCGCCGGGCGCTTCCGCGGGGCGAAGTTACCACCCGCGCCGAGGGCCCCGGCGTGGCGCGGTCCCGGCTCGCCGGGGGGCCGACGGCGGTGGTTTCCCGCGCTCACGGTGGCCTGTTAGGTTACGAGCCATGCCAGAGATCCTCGACCAGGCCCGGGAGCGGGTGCTGGGCAACGGCGTCGGCCTCGACGAGGCCGGTGTCCTCGCGGTGCTGAACCTTCCCGACGAGCACCTGCCCGCCGCGCTCCAGCTCGCCCACGAGGTCCGGATGCGCTGGTGCGGCCCGGAGGTCGAGGTCGAGGGCATCGTCTCGCTGAAGACCGGCGGCTGCCCGGAGGACTGCCACTTCTGTTCGCAGTCCGGCCTGTTCACCTCGCCGGTGCGCTCGGTCTGGCTGGACATCCCGGCGCTGGTCGAGGCCGCGAAGCAGACCGCCGCGACCGGCGCGACCGAGTTCTGCATCGTGGCCGCGGTACGCGGTCCGGACGCCCGGCTGATGAAGCAGATGCGCGAGGGCGTGGCCGCCATCCGCGCCGCTGTCGACATCCAGGTCGCCGCCTCGCTCGGCATGCTCACCAAGGAGCAGGTCGACGAGCTGGTCGAGATGGGCGTGCACCGCTACAACCACAACCTGGAGACCTGCCGCTCCTACTTCCCGAACGTGGTCACCACGCACTCGTGGGAGGAGCGCTGGGAGACGCTGCGGATGGTCCGCGAGTCCGGCATGGAGGTCTGCTGCGGCGGCATCCTCGGCCTCGGCGAGACGGTCGAGCAGCGCGCCGAGTTCGCCGCGCAGCTCGCCGAGCTGGACCCGCACGAGGTGCCGCTGAACTTCCTCAACCCGCGCCCCGGCACGCCGCTGGGTGACCGCCCGGTGGTGGAGGGCAAGGACGCGCTGCGCGCCATCGCCGCGTTCCGGCTGGCCATGCCGCGCACGATCCTGAGGTACGCGGGCGGCCGCGAGCTGACCCTCGGTGACCTGGGCACCCGCGACGGCCTGCTGGGCGGCATCAACGCGGTGATCGTCGGCAACTACCTGACCACGCTGGGTCGCCCGGCCAACGCCGACCTGAAGCTGCTGGAAGACCTGAAGATGCCGGTGAAGGCGCTCTCGGCGACCCTGTGAGGCAGCGGTGACCGAATCCTCCCCCGCCACGGCCGCCCCCGCCGCGCTCTGGTGCGACAGGTGCGGCGAGTCGGTGACGGCCGGGCCGCACCCGGCGTGCGAGGCGGCGCGGGCGTGGGAGCCGCCGCGCTGGTGCGCGTCCTGCCGTCGGCGGATGAAGGTGCAGGTCGTACCGGCCGGCTGGTCGGCGGTCTGCGTCGAGCACGGCGAGCGGCGGGGCTGAGGCGTGCTGCGCGGGCGGGCGGTGACGCTGCGGCCGGTGACCGACGCCGACGTACCCGCCCTGGCCGCGATCCGGGCCACCCCGGAGGTGCGCCGCTGGTGGCGTGGCGGTGACGACCTGGCCGAGTCGATCCGGGCCGACCTGGCCGACGACGCGCTGACGATCTACGCCGTCGAGCACGACGGCAGGCTGGTCGGCGCGATCCAGTGGTACGCCGAGACCGACCCGGACTACCGCCACGCCAGCCTGGACGTCTTCCTCGACCCGGCGGTACGCGGCACCGGGCTGGGCGGCGACGCGATCCGCACGCTGGTCCGGCACCTGATCGACGAGTACGGCCACCACCGGTTCACCATCGACCCGGCGGCGGCGAACACGGCGGCGATCCGGGCGTACGCGAAGGTCGGGTTCCGCCCGGTGGGCATCATGCGCCGCTACGAGCGCGGCGCGGACGGGCGCTGGCACGACGCGCTGCTGATGGACCTGCTCGCCGAGGACCTGGCCGGCTGAACGAACGGGCGTGCCCGGCACCACGTGGGTGCCGGGCACGTCTTCCGGTAGCTGTGTGACGGTCAGCGCTGGAGGGTCAGCACACCCGGCCGCCACGGCAGCAGGTTGTAGTCGCCTCCCGCACTGGGGTTCTTGCCCTGGTACAGGAACTGCAGGTTGCAGGGGTCGATGGTCTTGGTCTGGTCGGGGTTGGTGCGGACCAGGTCACCGTGGCTGATGTCGTTGGTCCACGTCGCGCCGCTGTTGGCCTTGCCGGCGAACGGGTTGCTCTCGGTGGCGGCCTGCGGGGTCCACGAGCCGCTCAGGCTGTTCGACGTGAACGACCGGAAGTAGCGTCCCTGACTCCCGATCGCCTCGACGATCATCAGGTACTGGTTCTGGCCCGCCACCTTGTAGACCTCGACGCCCTCGAAGAGGTTGTTCGTCGAGTCGGTCATGATCGTCGTGTAGCTCGAACCGAAGCTGCCCGGGAAGTTCCCGAGCGGCATGCTCGACCGGTAGATCTTGCCGTTGTCCCCGGCGAAGAAGAGGTACATGTTCTGGTCGTCACCGATCAGGGTCTGGTCGATGACGCCGTACGGGGCGTCCGGCAGGGTGGCGGTGGACAGCGTCTGCGCCGAGGACCAGCCGTTGGCGTTCGTCGGGTCGCTCGACGTCTTGTAGCTGAACGAGGTCGGTCCCCACTGGTACGCCAGCACCCAGATGTTCTTCGGCGCGAAGTACAGCAGGGTGGGTGCCACGGTGCCCTGGCTCATCCCGTTCTGGCCGGCCGAGGCCATGTCGGACCAGTTCGTGAACGGGCTGAAGTTCATCGAGCTGTACTGGCCGCTGCTGTTGACGTACGACCCGTAGACCAGGTGCTTGCCGTTGTAGACCACGTTCGTGAAGTCCTTGAGCGAGACCCAGCCGTTCTGCGGGTTGGCCAGCGCGCCGGTCGACGACCACCGGTAGGTCGACGGGAGCGAGCAGCCGCCGGGCGGGGGCGTCGTGGTCGGCGGCGGCGTGGTCGGGGGCGTGGTGCCGCCACCGAAGTCGGTCCGCCACTGCTGGTTGGTCTGCCCGTGGCAGTCGTACAGCTGGATCTGCTGCCCGTTGCCGGTGCCCCAGACGTCCAGGCAGCGCCCGGACTGCACGCCGCTGATGGTGCCGTTGGAGTTGATGTTCCACTGCTGGTTCGACTGACCGTTGCAGTCGTAGATGATGATCCCGGTGCCGTTGCCGGTGGCCGCGCCGTTCGCGTCCAGGCACTTGCTGCCGTAGACCATCAGCTGCTTGCTGGAGGTGTACGTCCACTGCTGGTTGGACTGACCGTTGCAGTCGTAGAGCTGGACGCGGGTGCCGTTGCTCTGCGAGGAGTTCGGCACGTCGATGCACCGGCCCGACTGCACTCCGACGATCCGCCCGGCGCCACCGCTGGGCGGCGGTCCCGTGGTCGGGGTCGTGGTCGGCCCGGAGGTCGGGGCGGCCGCGTTGAGGACGTTGAGGACCGAGTTGTACGCGGCCTTCTTGTTGCCTCCGCCGT
>NZ_JALJRJ010000041.1:0-21981 GCF_024519755.1 Micromonospora sp. Mcm103 | reverse complement strand
GATACATCGCCGCCAACCGCTCCGCCCGCCCCCGACCCAACACCCGCGTATGGCTCTTGAGCGAGATGCGCCTACCGACCGTGGTCACCGCCAGGTCGAACTCCGTCGTGCCCGGCGTCATGGTCGATGCAAGGTCCAGGGCCGGGCTGTCCGGCTCGAGGTCGTCGAAGTTGACGAAATTCAGCAGCACGTTGACGATGCGCCGGCCGCCCGCCAGGCGTTGCATCTGCGGCATCGGGAAGTGCCGGTGCGGCCACATCGCCACCTCCTGCGCGAACACCGCCGCGACCAGCTCCCGCCACGTCCACCGCCCCCGCTCGAACACGAACGGCACCGTGTTCAGGTGCATGCCGTAGACCCGCTCCGCGCCGGCCGCCTCCGGTCGGGTGTGTGTCACCAGACCGGCGCTGAACTCGTTGCGGTAGGTGAGCCTGCCCAGCACCGCTCCGTAGGCGGCGACGACGACGCTCTTGAGCGACGCGCCCGCCGCCGCGGCGAGCCTCCGCAGTCCGGGCTCCAGGTCACCGAAGGGCACGTGCACCCAATAGCTTTCCGAAGGGCCCGTCCCACCCCACCCGGACGGCAGCGAGAACGGCTCGACGGATTCCACGACGCGGCGCCAGTAGGCGCGGTCCTCAGGTGACGACAGCGCCCGCAGCTCGCTCGCGACGACATCCGCGTACCGGACCGCGGGGACCGGTTCCGACGCCGGCTGGCGTCCCGCTCGAATCGCCTCGTAGCAGTCGAACAGCTCCCGGATGAGCGAGTGGTAGCTCCAGCCCTCGACGATCGCGTGGAACTCCGTGATGGACAGCCACCAACCGTCGTCGGTGACGTGGGCGGTAAGTCGCATCATCGGCGGACACGCGAGGTCGAACGGACACGTCCGCTCATCGGCGTGGAACTGCTCCATCTGTCGATGGATGCCGGCGGCGTTCAGCCCGCGCAGGTCGCGAATACGGACCGGAAGGTCGGCGTCGGCGTGTACCAGCTGCATCGGTACGGAGCAGGAGTGCAGGTCGAACGAGGTCCGCAGAACCTCGTGCCGCCCGACGAGGATCTGGGCCGCCGCCCGCAGCGCGTCCGCCGACAACGGCCACCCGTCACGGATCCGGATGGACGCGACGTTGTGGTAGTTGCTGAGCCGCCGGTGGGCCAGCATGTCGGCGACCATGCCCAGCTGAGTCTGGCCCATCGGGTACGCGTCGACCAGATCAGCCGGCAGGCGCCTCCGGTCCGCCGGGGTGATCAGCGCGAACGGCTCGACCGCGACGATCGCGCCCTCGGCCGCGGGCCGCGCGTCGGCCAGCTCGCACAACCGCGCCACCGTACGGCGCTCGAAGACGTCACGCACCGACACGTCGAAGCCCGCCGTGCGTAGCTGTCCCACCAGGGCGACCGCGCGGATGGAGTCGCCACCGAGGTCGAAGAAGCTGTCCAGCACGCCGACCCGGTCCACCCGCAGCACCGCGCGCCAGACCTCCGCCATCCGTTCCTCGGCGGACGACCGCGGCGCCAGGTAGCGAACCGTGCCCACCAGCGCCGACCGGTCGGGTACCGGAAGCTTGCCGCGGTCCAGCTTCCCATTGGCGGTGAGTGGGATCGCCGGCAAGGGCACGATCGCCGCCGGGACCATGTACGGGGGCAGGAGGCTCCCGCAGTGCGCCCCCAGGTCCCCCTCGGCCAGGTCCGGAACCGCCGGGACCACGTACGCGATCAGGCGGTGCTCGCCGGGCGACACCTCGTCGACGATCACCGCCGCGTCCCGGACGGCCGGGTGCGCCAGCAGAACGGCGCGGATCTCGCCCGGCTCGACCCGGTATCCGCGGATCTTGGCCTGGTCGTCGGCGCGGCGCAGGAACCGCAACTGGCCGTCGGGGAGCCGGCGGGCGAGGTCACCGCTGCGGTACCGCCTGCTGCCCGGGGCGCCGAACGGATCGGGCAGGAAACGCGCTGCCGTGAGGCCCGGCCGGCGCAGGTAGCCGCGGGCGAGACCCGGCCCACCGACGTAGATCTCGCCCGGCACGCCGATCGGCACCGGGCGGCCTTCGTCGTCCAGGAGCCGGATCGTCAGGTCGGCGAGGGGCCGACCGATCGGGCTGCCGACCACCGGATCGAAGTCGGCCGGGGTGACGCGGTGGTACGTCGCGTGCACGGTCGTCTCGGTGATGCCGTACATGTTGATCAGCGCGGTCCGGTTCAGGCCGACTCGCGCGGCCCACGGCCGCAGCGACGGCACGTCCAGCTTCTCGCCGGCGAAGACGATCACCCGCAGACTCAGCCGGTCGACTCGTGGGTCGCCGGTCTCGGCGGCCGCGACCAGGGCGCGGAACGCTGACGGCGTCTGGCTGAGCACTGTCACCCGCCGGTCGACCAACAGGTCCAGCAGGTCGTCCGGGGAACGTGTCACGCCCTGAGGCACGACGACCAACGTGCCGCCGCTGAGTAGTGCGCCCCACATCTCGAACACCGACACGTCGAAGGCGTACGAGTGGAACAACGTCCAGACATCGGCTGGCCCGTACGCGAGATGCTCACGCGCCGTCCGGAGCAGGCGATCGACATTGGCGTGGGTCACGCACACGCCTTTGGGCTGCCCGGTCGATCCCGACGTGTAGATGACGTACATGACGCCGTCGGGTGCCACCACCGACGCAGGGTTGTCCACCGGCTGAGCGGCGAGCGTTTCCGCTTCCCGCGAGGCGTCGAGCACGATCAGGGCGCCGTCGTGGCACAGCCTGGCCGTCTCCCGCAGGTCCACGCACGTCACGACAAGCGCGGCCCCGGAGTCGGCGATGGCGTGGCGCAATCGGCGCGTCGGGTTCGCGGGGTCCAGTGGTAGGTAGCCCGCCCCGGCCTTCAGCACGCCGAGCAGCACGGGCACCAAATCGACACCGCGGTCCAGGAGCACGGCGACCAGGGACTCGGCGCCCACACCCCGGGCCCGCAGCAGATGGGCCACCCGGTTGGCCCGGACGTTGACCTCCGCGTAGGAGAGCTCCGAGTCGCCGCATCGCACGGCGACCGCATCCGGGGTCGCCGCCGCCTGGTCCTCGAACACCTCGGGCACACACCGCGGGTCGATCGCCACGCCGCCGACGCGGTTCCCGTCACCGTCGCTCGGGCCGGAATCGACCGCGACACCGAGTACGAGGGCCCGCTCGGCCTCGTCCAGCAGGTCGTGGCCGGCCGCGGGAGCAGCCGGGTCGTCGGCCACCCTCTCCAGCAGGCGTAGGAGATGCCGCGCCATCCGGGCCATCGTCGCGTCGTCGAAGAGCGCGGTGGGATACACGAGGCGGCTGTGGACCGAGCCGTCCTCGGCCTGGCAGGTCTGCAGTTCCAGGTCCCACTTGGCGACCGCTTCGCCGTCGCCGTACTGCTCCATCCGGATGCCGGGCAGCCGGACCAGCCGGTCGGGAGAGGTGTGACTGGTGTACGCCACCTGGAACAGCGGCGTACGGGCCAGATCGCGGTCGGGCGCCAACTCGTCGACCAGTCGGGCGAACGGCACGGCCTGGTGGTCGTACGCGTCGAGGACGGTGGTCCGCATCCGCTGGATCAGGTTCTCGAACGACATCGAACCGTCCCACACGGCCCGCACGACGAGGGTGTTGATCCCGTAGCCGATGAGGTTCTCGAGCTCCGGCCGGTTGCGATCCGACACCACGGTTCCGATCGCGACGTCGCTGCGGCCGGTGTATCGGGCCACGAGGACGGCGAAGGCGGTGAGCATGACGACGAACGGCGTCGTGCCGAGTCGCTGACCGATGTCGTCCAGCCGCCTGGCGAGGCCCGCCGGCACGACGAAGGGGGCCGCGGCGCCCGTGTGGCTTCGGACGGCCGGGCGGGGTCGGTCGGCGGGCAGGTCGACGGGTAGGTTGCCGTCGAGTTGGGCTCGCCAGTAGCGGAGGTGCCGTTCCAGGACCGGCCCGGACATCTCGGTGCGTTGCCACGCCGCGTAGTCCGCGTACTGGACGGGTAGCTCCGGCGGCATCGGGCCGCCCTCGGTCAGCGCCCGGTACGCCGCATTCAGGTCGGCGCCCAGCACGCCGAGTGACCAGGCATCCCAGCAGATGTGGTGGAAGACGATGCTCAGCACGTACTCGTCGTCGGTCAGGCGAAGGAGGCGCGCGCGGACCGGCCATTCGACCTCGAGGTCGAACGCGACGGCCACCTCCCCCGCCAGGAGCGCGTCGACGCGCTCACGCCGCTCGCCCGGTGGCAGCCCGCGAAGATCGTCGAGCGCGAGGCCGACGTCGTCGGGCGGGTCGACGACCTGCGTCGGGGCGCCGTCGACCACGGTGTACCGCGTGCGGAGAACCTCGTGGCGGGCGACCGTCCAGGCCCACGCGCGCTGGAGAGCAGGGGTGTCCAGAGCGCCGCGTAGCCGCAGGCACAACGGCACGTTGTACTCGGTGCTGCCCGGATCCAGCCGGTTGATGAACCACATCTGCTGCTGGCCGTACGAGAGGGGTAACGGCCCGTCCCGGGAGACCCGCGGGATCTCGGACCGAGGGCTGGAGGACATGCCCGCGAGCCGACGGCGAAGCAGTGCGCCCCGGGGGTCGCGTGCCGGTCCGTGCTGTGCTGAATGGGTCATCCCGCTGCTCCTGTCATGGCATCCCTCGCGCTTCGCCCGATGCAGCACCGTCGGATGGTGCGATCTCCGCCTACCTCCGTCTTCGCGTGACGGCCGCGGGATCCGCCGGACCGCCGGTCGATCCCGTGTCGTCGACGGCCATCCCGCGGTGTGGAGTCCCCCGTGTCAGGTGCCGTCCTCGGCGAGGGCCGACACCAGCGTGGCCAGGTCGTCGTCGTCCAGCACCATCAGGTCGGCCACGGCGGGCTCGGTGGCCGGGGCCGGTTCGGCCGGCACCGCCTTCTCCGCGAGCTTCTCGACCGTGTGCAGCGTCAGCAGGTCACCCACGCTGATCAGCCAGCCCGCGTCGCGCAGCCGGGAGACCACCTGGATCGCCCGGATGCTGTCGCCACCCAGATCGAAGAACGAGTCGGACGCGCCGACCCGGGACACCGACAGCGCCTCGGCGAACGCGGCGGCCAGCGCGCTCTCCGCGGCTCCGGACGCCTCGCGGCTGCCGGTCGGTGCGACCTCGGGATCGGGCAGGGCGCGCCGGTCCACCTTGCCGTTCGCGTTGAGCGGCAGCGCCGGCAGCACCATGACGACGGCCGGGACCATGAAGTCCGGCAAGGTCTCGCCCAGGCTGTCGCGGACCTCGGCCGGCTCCGGGGTGCGGCCGTCACCGCCCACCACGTACGCCACCAGGCGCCGGACCCCCGGGGCCGTCTCCTGGGCCGTCACGTACGCCTGGGACACCTCCGGCAGCCGGCAGAGCGCGGCCTCGACCTCGCCCAGTTCGATCCGGAAGCCGCGGATCTTCACCTGTTGGTCGCCGCGACCGACGTACTCGATCACTCCGTCCCCACGCCAGCGGACGATGTCCCCGGTGCGGTACATCCTCGAACCCGGCGGGCCGAACGGCGAGGCGACGAACCGCTCGGCGGACAGCGCCGGCTCGTTCAGGTAGCCACGGGCGGTCGCCCAGCCGGCGAGGTACAGCTCGCCCGAGACGTTGGCGGGCACCGGCTGCAGATCCGGGCCGAGCACGTACGCTTGGGTGGCGTCGAGCGGCGACCCGATCGGCGGCACACCGTCGACCCGGTCCACCACCATGAGCGTGGCGAACGTGGTGGTCTCGGTGGGGCCGTACGCGTGGAGCAGCTTCGTGCCCGGGCAGACCTCGCGGACCAGACGCATCGCCTCGGCCGAGGCGGTCTCACCGCCCGTAAGCACCGTTCGCAGGCCGGCGAACGCGGACGCCCGGGTGCGGGCGATCAGGTTGAACAACGCGGTGGTGAGGAAGGCAGAGGTCACGCCGTGCGTCTCGACCAGGCGGGCGACCTCGTCGGTGGTCAGCTGGCCGGGCGGAGCCACCACGGTCCGGCCACCGGTGAGCAGCGGCACCCAGATTTCGTACGTCGAGGCGTCGAAGGCGTGCGCGGAGTGCATGAGTATCCGCTCGTGGTCCCCGTCCCGCCAGCGGCCGTGCGACGCGAACGCGAGCACGTTGCCGTGGGTGATCGCGACGCCCTTGGGCCGGCCGGTGGACCCGGAGGTGTACATGATGTACGCCAGTCGATCGGGACCGCCGTCCCACGAGGGGGCCACGGCCGGCGCCAGCGCGTCCAGGTCCGCTGCCGACAGCGGAAGCACCTCGAGCGGGTGGTCCGCCGGCGCGTCGGTGAGCAGCAGCCGCACCTCGGCGTCCGCCAGCATCGCCTGCTGTCTCGGGGCGGGATCGGTGGGCCGCAGCGGCAGGTACACGCCGCCGGCCTTGACGATCGCCAGGGTCGCCAGCACGACCAGCGCCGACCGCTCGGCCAGGATCGCCACCGGCTCCTCGGCCCGGATCCCCCGGCTCCGCAGGCGCCCGGCAAGAGCGTTGGTGGCGGCGTCCAGTTGCCCGTAGGTGATCTCCCGGCTCCCGTCAACGACCGCGATCGCGTCCGGGGTCCGCGCCGCCTGCCGCGCGAAGGCGGCGGCGAGGTCACCCTCCGGCTCGGCCACCGAGGCGCCGTTCCACTCGGTCAGCATCCGTTGCCGCTCGTCCGCGGTGACCAGCTCGAAACCGCCGAGCGCCGCGTCCGGCTCGGCCGAGACCGCCCGAAGGAACCGCGAATAGAGGCGCTGGATCGTGATGAGGTCGTCACGTGAGTAGCGATCGTGGTTGGCGTCCACGTCGAGTCGCCAGCCGCTGCCGTCGCCCCGGTCGTAGAAGCAGAGAGACAGGTCGTCGACGGGCCCGAGGGTGAGGTTGTGCGTGACCGTCGTTAGTCCGGCGAGGGTCACCTGGTAGTCGAACGCCATCACGTTGACGACCGTGCCCCAGCCGGTGGTCGCCGCGCCGCTGCGCTCGGGCTGCCAGTCCTCGAACCGGCAGCGCTGGTGCTTCAACGCCTGGCGCAGCGCACCTGAGACCCGCGGCATCAGATCCCGCAGGGTGTCCCCCGGGTTCACCTCGACACGCAGCGGAACGACGTTGGAGGCCATGTTCGGCGTGGCGCGCAGCAGCTTGGTGGTCCGGCCGGTGACCGGGAAGCCGAGCACGATGTCGGTGCGCCCGGTGCAGCGGTGCAGGAAGGCGGCCGTGGCCGCCACCACCAGGACCGGCCAGAGAGTACGCAGTTCGCGGGCCACCCCGGCGATCGTGCCGGTCTGCGTGGCGGGGATGTGTTCGGATCGGCGGATGTGCACGGTGCCCGGATCGGGGGCGACCGGGCCACGGACGGCCCAGTGGTCGCTGAGCCTGACCGGGCTGGCCGTGGCCGCATGCTCCGTCCAGAACCGCAGGTCCTCCTGGAAGTCGGGGCCCACCCGATACTCGGCGTCGGCCACCAGCGTCTCCGCCAGCGGCGCAGCGACCGCCGGCGCGTCGGCGACCGGCTCGCCGGTCACGATCTCGGTGTAGTAAGCGCCGATCTTGCGGAGCAGCAACGCGGCGGCGTAGCCGTCGCAGGCGATGTGGTGTCCGCGCCCGTAGTACCAGAAACGCCGGTCGTCGACCCGCAGCAGCGCGAACGTGAACAGGCCACCGGCCTCGAGGTGGACGGGTCGTTCCAGGTCCTCCCGGATCCAACGGTGGGCCGCCGCCTCGGGTTCGGCCTCGGCCCGGAAGTCGACCCGGGTGATCCGGGCCGGCGCGTCGTCGATGATCTGGCAGAGTTCACCGCGGTCGTCGCGGCGGACGGCGATCACTCTGAAGGTCGGCGCCTCCTCCAGGACCCGGGACCAGGCCTGCTCGAAGGCGTCCTGGTCGAGGTCACCGTTCACCTCGGTGTACTCGGCCACGTTGTAGGCGTGACCGCTCGGGTCGAGTTCGTGCCCGAGCCAGATGCCCTTCTGGCCGGCCGACAACGGTAACTGCATAGATGTCTCATCTCATGACAGTGGAGCCCTGGGTACGGGGGCGATCCGCAGGGCTCCACTGTGTCCATGAGGCCTATATTTTTGGTGTCAGCCGACCTCGCGCATCATCTTCTCCATCGCCGCGGTCGCCTCCCGGACGTGGCTGAGTTCGGCGACCGTACGCCGCTGCAGCTCGGCGTTCTCCTCCAGCAGGCGCGCGCACTTCTCGGCGAGCTCCTGGTACTGCTTCTCCCGTGCCGCAGCCAGGCGTGCCCGCCACGTGGCGGCGACCTGCCACACGATCACGATGAGAACGACGAAGATGCCGGCTGCAGCCAGTACGCCCACCCAGTCGTCGCTCGTGGAACCCACCGCACTCACCCTCGCCCTCACTGCTCTGCGTCGTCTTCGCCGCGCCGGTCATCGGTCAGCGTCTTCACCGCTTCCACCACCGTCTGCGGTGTCAGGTGCAGTGCGAATGGCGTGACCTCGAAGAACTTCATCGCCTTACCACCCGCGGACAGCTCGAGACTTCCCTCGATGAGCCCCGCGGCCTCCAGCCGGGCGAGGTGCATGTGCAGCAGCGGCCGGCTCATGCCCAATCGCACAGCCAGCCGACTGACGTAGTCCCGCTCGCTGGAGAGCATCCCCACGATCCTGAGACGGTGTTGATTGTTCAGCGCCGTCAACATCTTGAGCAGGTCATCACCTGTGACATCCATCCGCGTGACCTCTTTCCGGCGCACGCAAAGCTTCGCACACCCGCCGAGAGTGCGTCAACAAGTTCTGACAGGTGTTAGTAATCGCTGAGCCTGCCGGTCAGTAGCCGCCCCACCGCGTCACGACCGACTCCCGCTCGGCGGCGGTGAGCAGGTCGATCTCTCCGACCACCAGATCGGGGCCGGCGGCCAGGCTCGCCAACGCCAGCACCATCCGGTCCAGGTGCGCCTCGGCCTCGGCGCTCGTGACCAGGTCGGGCCGGTACCCGAGGCGCACGGTGAGCCCGTCGTCCGCCCCGGGGACCGCGACCAGCCGCAACGGGTAGTGCGTGGCGTCGTCGAGGCCCAGACCGGTGACCCGGATGCCAGCGCCGTCCGGCACGGAGAGCGACTCCAGGTCGAAGGGGTAGTTGACCAGCATCGTCGTGGTGTCGAAGAGCTGCGTGCAGCCGGTCAGCCGGTGGATCCGCCCCAACCCGAGGTGCTGGTGGTCGAATAGCTCGGTCTGCTCGGCCTGCAACCCCGCCAGGGCCTGCCCGAGGGACTGCCCAAGGTCGAGCCGCACCCGTACCGGCACGGTGTTCACGAACAGCCCGACCATCCGGTCGGCGCCGGGCAGGTCCGCGGGCCGTCCCGACACGGTCGTGCCGAACACCACGTCGTCCCGGCCCGCGGCCCGCGCCAGCACCATCGCCCAGGCGAACTCGACCGCGGTGTTGAGCGTGACACCCAGCGGGCGTAGCGCGTCGAGCAGTCGGCGTACGACGTCACCGGGCAGGTCGCGGCCGAGCTGGCGCTGAGCCGTCCCGGCCGCACCCGGCTTCTCCGGCGCGATCAGCAACGGGCCGGGCAGGCCGCGCAGGTTGTCGGCCCAGGCCCGTTCCGCGACGTCCGTGTCCCGGGCGGCCAGCCACTCGACGTGCGCGCGATGCGAGGGCGCGGCGGCTCCCGTGTACGCCCCCGGATCCGCCCACAGCTCCCGCAGCTCCCGCACCAGGATCGGCAGCGACCAACCGTCGAACGCGATGTGGTGGCCGGTGATCACCAGCCGCCACGCGTCCGGCCCGAGCCGCAGCAGCGCCAGCCTCAGTAGCGGCGGGCGGTCCAGATCGAAGGTGCCACGCTCGGCGGCGACCAAGCGGTCGGCGGCGGCCGCCCGCTCGTCGCCGGGCAGCGCGCTGAGGTCCGCCTCCCGCCAGCGCGGCACACCACCGGACCGTACGATCTGGACCGCGGCGCCACGGTCGAGCTGATGGAAGCCCGTACGCAGCGCGGAATGGCGTTCGACCAGCCGCTGACCGGCCGCCCGGATCGATGCCGGGTCCACGTTCCCGGACAGATCGAGCCGCACCTGCGTGGTGTAGACGTCGGAGGTGCCGCCGTCGCGGGCCTCCGCGGCGTGGAACAGGAAACCCTCCTGCAGCGGGCTCATCGTCATGACGTCGGCCAGATCCGGCACGAGCGACTCCAGCCGCTCGACCTCCGCCTGGGACAGCGCCGCCAGCGGCAGGTCGGACGGGGTGCGCCCGCCCACGACGTCCGGGCCGGCCAACCCGGCGAGGCCGACCAGTTCGTCCCGCCATCGCCCGGCCGGCGCGGCGCCCCCGCCTGCGGTGATCCACAGAGCGTGCAGGATGGTCCCCCGCTCGGTCGGGCGGGCCTGGACGTGCACCTCGGCACGGTAGCCGAGCGGCATGCCCGGGTCGGTCCCCGGCGGAAGCGCCTCGGTGGTCACCACCGGCCAGGCCCCGGCGACCGATCCGCCGACGTCGCCGAGATAGTTGAACAGGACCGACGGCGTACCGAGTGCGGCGAGTTGCGGGCGCAACGCCCCGTACGAGGCACCGTCCCGCGGCGCCTCGCGCAGCTGCTCCTTCACCCGCAGCACGGCGGCCCGGAGGTCGGTGCCCGCACCCCGCACCCGGACCGGGTGCACGCTGGTCAGCCAGCCCACCGTGCGGGACAGGTCGACGTCGGCGTGGCGGCCGTGGCCCTCCACGTCGATCAACGCCGTGTCCTCGGTCAGCACCCGGGAGAGCGCGGTGATCAGCAGGTCGTCGAGCCGGGCATGGAACTTCCCGGCCACCCGCTCCAGCCGCTCGACCACGTCCGCCGGCACGGTGATCTCGTCATGCCGCGCATCGCCGGCCACGCCGTGGGCGGCGCCGGGCTCACCGCCGGCGAGCACCGATCGCCAGTACGGCAGCTCGTCGCGCCACTTTCCCGCCGACGCCTGGTGGGCCTGGCGCAGCGCCCAGGTGCGGTACGAGACCGGCACCGGTTCCAGCGTGGGGACCGAGCCCCGGCTCCGCGCGGTGACCGCCGCGGCCAGGTCGGGCAGCAGCACCCGCCAGGAGACCGCGTCGACGACCAGGTGGTGCGCGCAGAGCACGAGCCGGTCGTCGACGGCGCGGACGGCCAGGAAGTTGATCCCCCGTGCCGGGTCGAGACGGCGCCGGGCGGATTCTGCGGCGGCGTACGCGGACCCGTCCTCGGGCGTGGGAAGCAGGATGTCCGCGTCCCCCGACGGCGGGATCTCGAAGCCACCGTCCCCGGCCAGCAGCCGGGCCCGCAGCACGTGGTGGTGGTTCACCACGTCGCGCAGCGCGGCGGCGAGCACCAGGTCGTCGGTGCCGGGCGGCATCTCGACCACCACCGCCTGGTGGAAGCCGCGGATCTCGCCGCCGCGGGCGAGCAGGGCCGACCCGATCGGAGGCAGGGGCGCGCGCCCGATCGCGTCGGCCACGGTCTCGGCCACCGCGCCGTCGACCGGCCGGGCGATCGCCGCCAGAGCCGCCGCGGTGCGCAGCCGGAACACGTCCTTGGCGGTGACCGTCCAGCCGGCACGCCGGGCCAGCGACACCACCCGCATCGCGAGGATGCTGTCGCCGCCCAGGTCGAAGAAGCTGTCGCCGACCCCGGCCCGGTCCTGCCCGAGCGCAGTCGCGAACGCGTCCGCGAACGCCGCCTCGGCCGCCGACGTGGGTGCGTCGCCCTTCCCGCGCCCGGGGCGAGGCAGCTCCGGCGCCGGCAGCGCAGCCCGGTCGACCTTACCGTTCGGGGTGACCGGGAACGCGTCGAGCAGGACCACCGCGGACGGGACCATGTGCTCCGGCAACGCGGCGGCCACCGACGCCAGCAGGTCCGCTGGGACAAGGGTGCTTCCGGGGTCGGGGATCACGTACGCGACGAGCCGCTGAATGCCGGGCCGGTCCTCGCGCACCAGCACCAGTGATTGGGAAACTCCGGGGCAGGTGGCGAACGCCGCCTCGATCTCGCCCGGTTCGATCCGCTGCCCGTGCAGCTTGACCTGGTGATCGCTGCGGCCGAGGTACTCGAGCACGCCGTCGGACCGCCAGCGGACCAGGTCGCCGGTGCGGTACATGCGCTCGCCGGGGGCGCCGTACGGGCAGGCGACGAACCTCTCGGCAGTCAGCCCGGCCCGGCCGACATAGCCGTGTGCGAGACCGACGCCGGCCAGGTAGAGCTCGCCGACCACGCCGGGCGGAACCGGACGCAGCCGCCGGTCCAGCGCATAGACCCGGATGTTGGCGATCGGCACCCCGATCGGCACGGTGACCGCACCCGGCTCGTCCCGGCATTCCCACGCGGTGACGTCCACCGAGGCCTCGGTCGGGCCGTACAGATTGTGCAACTCCACGCCGGGCAGCAGTTCGAAGAACCGCCGCTCGAGGTCGACCGGCAACGCCTCACCGCTGCAGACGACCCGGCGCAGCCCGGTGCAGGTCGCCACCGCCGGTTCGCGGAGGAACTCGCCCAGCATCGAGGGCACGAAGTGGATCGTGGTGATCTGCTCCTCGCGGACCAGCGCGGCGAGGTAGGCGGGTTCGCGGTGGCCGTCCGGGCGAGCGATGACCAGTGTGGCACCGACCAGGCAGGGCCAGAAAAACTCCCAGACCGACACGTCGAAGCCGGCCGGGGTCTTCTGGGCGACGCGCTCGCCGGGGCGCAGGCCGTACCGGTCCTGCATCCACCGCAGGCGGTTGACGATGCCGCGGTGCGGGATCGCCACGCCCTTCGGGCGGCCGGTCGAGCCGGAGGTGAAGATCACGTAGGCGGTGTCGTCCGTGGTCGCGGGCCGCCGCTCGGCCGTGGTCAGCCGGTGGGCGGGCACCTCGCTCAGGTCGAGCGAGTCCAGCCGCAGCGCCGGGCCGGGCAGATCGTCGCCCTCGGTGAGGACGCAGACCGGGTCGGCGTCCTCGATCAGCTGAGCGATCCGGGCGGCCGGGTACTCGGGGTCGACCGGCAGATAGGCGGCGCCGGTCTTGAGCACCGCGTACAGGGCGATTACCAGGTCGAACGACCGGGGCAGCGCGACACCGACCAGCCGGCCGGGTCCGGCCCCCTCGGCGAGCAGCCGCCGGGCCAGCCGGTTCGCCCGCCCGTCGAGCTCACGGTAGGTGAGGCCGGCGCCCTCGAAGCGCAGCGCGGGCGCGTCCGGCGTACGGTCGACCTGCGCCTCGAACATCGAGATCAGCGTGCCGTCGGGCACCTCGCCGGCGGTGTCGTTCCAGCGGTGCAGGACGTCGGCGCGCTCGTCCGCGCCGAGCAGGTCCAGGTCGTTGACGGCGACGTCCGGGTCGGACGCCACCGCGGCCAGCACGCGACCGAGCCGGTCGAGCAGGGATGCCGCCTCGCGCTCGGGGATCACGTCGGGGCGGTGGCCCAGCCGCAGCTCCAGACCGTCGCCGGCGGTGACGGCCAGACGGAGCGGGTAGTGGGTGGAGTCCTCGATGTGGACGCCGGTGATCCGCACACCCGCCGCGCCGAGTGGGCCGGTGACCGCCTGGTGGTCGAGCGGGAAGTTCTGGAACACCGTCGTGGTGTCGAACAGCGCCGGGTGCCCGGCAGCGCGCTGCACGGCGGCCAGCGGGGTGTGGTGGTGCTCGATCAGATCAGCCTGCTCGGCCTGAAGCCGGACGAGGCAGGCCACGGCGGTCTCGTCGCCGTGCAGTCGCATCCGCACCGGCACGGTGTTGAGCAGGAGGCCGATGATCCGGTCGGCGCCGGCGAGCGCCGGGGGGCGGCCGGACACGGTCGTACCGAAGATGACGTCGTCCGTGTTCAGCATGCGGGACAGCAGCACACCCCAGCCGAACTGGACCACGGTGCCGAGGGTGTAGCCGTGGCGGCGGCCCTGTTCGGCGAGCCGGTCGGCAACCTCCGCGGGTAGCACGACGCGGACCTCGCGCTGCAGCACCGCGGGAAGGCTCGCGGCGTGCGGCGCGTACAGGGTCGGCGCCTCGAGCCCGGCGAGCGCCGCGGTCCACGCCTTCTCGGCGGGCGCGGTCGGCTGGGCGCGCAGCCAGGCGAGGAAGTCGCGGAACTGGGGTGCTGGCGGCAGCGCCCCGGACGGGCCGGCGGCGTAGCTGGTGAAGAGCTCGCCGAGGGCTACCGGCACCGACCAGCCGTCCCAGATCAGGTGGTGCACGGTGAGGACGAGCCGGTGCCGGCCGGGAGCGAGCCGGAGCAGGGTGAAGCGCAGCAGCGGTGGCCGGTGCGGCGCGAACCCGGCGGCCCGTTCGGCGTCGGCGATCCGGGTCGCCTCGTCCTCTCGGGCCGCCGGCGGCGCCCCGGTCAGATCGTGCTCGCTCCACGCCGCCGGAACCTCGCGGTGGATCAGCTGCACCGGACGCTTGAGTCCACGGTGGTGGAACGCCGCGCGCAACGCGCCGTGCCGGGCGATCAGCTGGCCGGCGGCCGACCGCAGTCGGGCGGCGTCGAGCTCGCCAGCCAGGTCGAGCCGGAGCTGGGTGGTGTAGACGTCGATCCCGCCCTGCCCGGCCCCGTCGCCCTGGTCCTGGACCGCGTGCAGCAGGAGGCCCTCCTGCAGTGGGGTGAGCGGCAGGGCCGCCTCGATGCCGTCGGGAAGCCGCGGTGCGCCTGTCACTTCGGCTGCTCGCGCGGGCGGCGGCGCAGGTCGGTCCAGTTCCGCTCGACGTACCGGACGCACTCGGCGCGCTCGGACTCGGCCAGCGCGACCGTCCAGCCGGCAGGCACCGCGACCGCAGCCGGCCACAGCGAGTGCTGGCCCTGGTCGTTGGTGAGTACCAGGAATCGCCCGTCCGCGTCGTCGAACGGGTTGCCGCTCATTGCTGCCCCCCGGTGTTCTCGCGCACGGGCAGGTCGGCGGCGAGCTTCTCGGCGATCAGCAGCGCGAGCACGGCCGGCGCGGTCTCCAGGTAGAAGTGTCCGCCCGGTACGGTGCGGGTGTCGCATCCGGCAACCGTGTGCCGACGCCATTCCCGGGCGTGGTCCACCGTGAACGAGGGGTCACTGTCCCCGGCGATGACCGTGATCGGGCAGGTCAGCGGGGCGCCTGTGGTGTACCGGTAGTCGGCGACCAGCCGGAAGTCGCCGTGCAGGATCGGCATCGCGAGCTCGCGCACCCCGGCGTCGGCCAGCATCCGGGCGCCGACGCCGCCGAGCGAGTCGACGTAGCGCAGCAACGACTCGTCGTCCGGGAAGCGCAGCGCCTGGCTGTTGTCGTGGTGCGGGGCGCGGCGAGCGGAGGCGAACAGGTGCCGCAGGGCGTTCGGGCGCCTGGCGCGCAGGCGCCGGGCCACCTCGAACGCGACGGTGGCGCCCATACTGTGCCCGAGGAACGCGGCGGGCCGGTCCAGGCGCTCCAGCATCGCGCCGGTGATCTCGTCGACCAGCTCGGCCATCGTCCGAGGCAGCGGTTCGCCGTAGCGGTCCTGTCGGCCCGGGTATTGCACCGCGACCAGCTCGATGTCCTCCTGAAGCAGCACCGCCAGCTGGTGGAAAGCGCTGGCGGCACCGCCCGCGTGCGGGAAACAGAAGAGCGTGAGCCGTGCGGCGGGTCGAGGCGCGATCACCCGGAAGCAGTCACGCGCCGCCATGTGCTTGGCAACAGTCATGAGCGTGGAGACTCTCTGCTCGTGGCCGACGAACGGCCCGGTCCCGGACGGCGGCAACCGTCCGAGACCGCACTGTGCCTCGCGGGTCTATATTTCTTGTGTCCTCCGCCGGGTCAGCTGGCGACGGTGACGTCGCCGCCGCCGGACCTCGCCCTGATCTTGTGAGCGGAACCGGGGACGGCCTGTACCGAGACCGTACGGTCACCGCCCTCGGTGCTCGCGTCCACCTCGTACGGCCCGGACGGCACCTTGATCTTCACGTTACCGCCCTCGCTGGTCACGTCGACCAGGTCGGCAGCGGTGGCGTACTGCAGGTCGATGTCGCCACCGGCGGTGGTGACCGTGGTGTCCGCGCCGAGCCCACGGCCGGTAATGTCACCGCCGTCGGTCTTGATCTTCACGACGGTGCCCTCGGGCAACTCGATCTTGTAGTCGACGTGGCAGTTGTCCTTGCCGCAGCCGTTGTCGACCAAGTTGAGCGTGCTGCCGTTCACGTCGTGGGACGTCTTCGGCTTGGTGTCGGAGTAGCGCAGGTCCTCGGTGACCTTGACCGAGCCGGAGTCCGAGGCGGTGAGCGTCACGTTGCCGCCACGACCGGTCAGGGACAGGGTGCTGACCTTGTCGCTGATGTCGTACGTGTTCCCGGCGCTGTTGTCGGATCCTCCGGCCGGATCGCACCCCGCGACGAGCATCGCGCACGTCGCGATCGCCAGCGCGCTCACGCCTGCCTTCGTCGGGATTCTCATCGATTTTCACTCCTCGTGGTCGTGGTGGACGCCGCGTGGCTCAGGGATTCGGCATCGTTGTCGTTCTCGTCGGAAGCGGCGCGGACGGGCACGGCGACGGACTCGGTGGCGGTGTCGGACGCGGGCGCCGTGGCGGGTCGCCCACGCAGGCTCCAGGCCCGGTCGCCGAGCAGCGACAGCGCCGCCGGAAGCAGCACGCCCCGGACGATCGTCGCGTCGATGAGGATCGCGACCGCCATGCCGACACCGAGCATCTTGTACTCGATGCCGGAGAGCGTCGCGAACATCGCGAAGACCGCGATCATGACGACGGCCGCACTGGTCACCACCCCGGCGCTGCTGCCGACGCCGCGGACGACCGCCTCCCGGGCGGACTCGCCCCGGGCCCAGCGCTCCCGGACCCGGCTGAGGATGAAGACGTGGTAGTCCATGCTCAGGCCGAACAGGATCACGAACATGAACAACGGCAGCCAGTTGACCACGCCGCCGAAGGACGAGAAGCCCAGCAGGTCGGCGAAGTCACCGTTCTGGAAGCCGAGGACGACGATGCCCATCGCCGCACCGATGGCGAGCAGGTTGAGCACCATCGAGACCGCGGCCACCAGCAGTGCCCGGAACGCGATGACCAGCACCACGAACGCCAGCACCAGGACGAAGCCGATCACCCAGGCGGTACGCGCCTTGAGCACCTCGGCGAAGTCGTGCAGACCCGCGGTGCGGCCACCGACGGCGTACTCGAGGTCGGGCGTGTTCGCGAACGCCTCGGGCAGGACGTCCTCACGCAGCGTCCGCAGGGCCTCGACCGAGGTGTCGTCGGTGCCGCTACCGGCCAGCGGGACCTTGATGCTGAGCACATCGCCGACCGGCGAGGCCGAGATCTGGTCGCCGAGCAGGTCGCTCGCGGCGGCCTCGCGGCGCAGCTCCGCGACGGCCCGCTCGGCGGCGCCGGTGGTGGCACCGGTGCCCCAGACCACCACCTGGGCTGGGTCCGCGCCGCCGGGGAACGCCTGCTGCAGCCGGACCCCGGCGTCGACCGCCGGAATGCTGCGCGGCAGCGAGTCGAGCTGCCCGGGCTCACTGAGCTTCATCCCGAACGCGGGCAGGGCGAGCCCGACCAGCGCGAGTAGCGCGATGCCGCCGAACACGATCGGGTGGCGGGACACCGCGCCGGCGATCGCCGACCAGCCGCGGGAACTGGTCGCAGTGGTGCGGGAGCGGCCCAGAAAGGGGACGCGTAGCGCGTCCACCTTGCGGCCGAGCAGGCTCAGCAGGGCCGGCAGGACGGTGACCGAGCCGAGCACCGCCAGGCTCACCACGATGATCGTGCCGATGGCCATCCCGTTGAAGGTGTCGACCTGGGCGAGGAACAGGCCGGCCAGCGACAGGATCACGGTGATACCGGAGACGACGACGGCATGCCCGGAAGTCCGGGCGCTGATCTTCAGCGCCTCACTCGCGTCCTTGCCGGCGGCCCGCTCCTCCCGCTCGCGGCGTAGGTAGAAAAGCGAGTAGTCCACGCCGACCGCCATACCGATCAGCAGCACCACCGAGGACACCGTGCTGTTGGCCGGGACGACCGTGCCGACCAGGCCGAGGAACCCGAGCCCGGCGAACACCGCGGTGGCGGCGAGGAACACCGGAACCGCGGCGGCGACCAGCGCGCCGAAGACGAGGATCAGGATGATCAGCGTCACCGGCAGCGACAGTTGCTCGGCGCGGGCCAGGTCGTCGTCGGCGGCCTTGTCGATCGCGGAGGTCAGCGAGATGTCACCAGCCATCGCGAATCGGACGCCGGGGTGCGCATCCTGGACCGCGCCGAGCTCCTTCTTGATCTCGGCGAAGTGCTTGTCGGCTTCTGCCCCGGGGCCCGGGATCGTGAAGCTGACCAGTCCGGACCTGCCGTCCGTGGAGACCAGCGCCGCCCGCGTCCGCTCGTCGTCCAGCGGGGTCACGATGTCGGTGGTGGCTCCGGGCAGCGCCTTGAGCCGGCCGCTCAGGTCTCTGGCGGCGTTCTCCAGGTCGGGAGTGCCGAGGAACGGCCGGTCCCGGTTCTGCGCCTCGATGAGCACGTTCTCGGTGTAGGAGGAGGTCACCTTCTGCGCCCGGATCATGCTCTGCGCCTTGCCGGCCTCGCCGGCGTCAGTGGTCTTGGCGCCCGAGCCCGCCACGTCGCCGAGCAGCACCGCCGCGGCCACCAAGAGGATCCAGCCGACGATGACCTTCTTGGGATTGCGGCTGGACCAGCCCACTATCCGCTCCATCATGGGCCCCTTCGTCGGCGCCGGCGATGCCTTCCCTGGCATGACTGTCCTTCCTGGATGACCGAAGAGGAGGTGCTCATCTCATTGGGGCGGAGCGGCTCAATCCAGCTCGCGCATCATGAGTTCCATCGAGGTCACGGACTGGCGCACGCCGGTCAGCTCGTTCGCCACCCGCTGGCGCAGGTCCTCGTGCTCGAGGAGCAGCTCGGCATACTTTTGGTTGAGTTCGCGGTAACGGTCGTCGTCCCGTTGCGCGACGATGCGGGCCCGCCAGGTGGCGGCGAGCTGGGTGATGACCAGGACCAGGACCAGGATGATGCCGGCCACCGCCAGCAGGCCGGTGAGGTCGTCGCCGGGGTTCATCGACCCTCCTCCTTCTCCGGTTCGCTCTCGTCGCGGGAGCCCACCGCACGAGCCACGACCGGCGGACTCAGCACTAGGTCGAACGGCACCAGCTCGAAGTACTTCATGGCCTTGCCGTCCTCCCCCAGTTCGAGCGTTCCGACGATCAGCCCGGCGGTCTCCAGCCGTTGCAGGTGCATGTGGAGAAGCGGCCGGCTGATGCCCACCTCGCGAGCCAACCGACTGACGTAGTCGCGCCCCTCGGCCAGCCGCGCCACGATGCGCATCCGGTGTGGATTTCCGAGCGCCGAGAGCACTCCCAGCAAGCTCACCTCGGTCAGAGGTGACCCGTCCATCAGCAAGGCCCCTTTATGTGTAAGAAGAACTTTACAGGTGACCCACCCACCTGTCAAATAAAACTGACATGTGTCCACCTCACTCGACGGGTGGACGCCGGATCGACGGGACACAGACCGCCAGTAAGGCCAACGATCCCATGCCGGCGGCTGTAATCAGCGCCGCCCGCGACGTCCCGGCGGCGGTCAGCAGGACTCCGCCGAGCAGGGCGCCCATCGAGTTCAGACCGGAGCCGATCAGCACGACCACGCTGGTCACCCGGCCCTGCATCGCGTCCGGGGTCACCCGGATCTGGTACGTCGCGGCGGTCACGTTGAGCAGTGCGCCCAGTGCCGCCATGCCGCCCATCAGCGCGCCGAGCCCGACCGGCAGCGTCGTGACCGAGACCAGCAGGATCAGCACGGACCACAGCGCCAGCACGCCGATCAGGATCGCCTGCACCGGCACCCTCCGCATGATCCGCGACGCGGTGAACGCACCGAGCAGCCCGCCCGCGCCGCCGAGCAGCCCAATCACACCGACCATGTACGGCGGATATCCGCCCTGCTTGACGATCACCACCAGGGTCAGGCCGATCACCTGGAAGGCCAGGTTGCTGCCGCCGAGCAGCAGAATCGCCGAGCGCATGAACCGGTGCCGCCACACCCACGCGAAACCCTCGGCGATCTCGGTGGTCAGCATCCGCCGCGGCCCCGTCCGCTCGTCCTGCAGGTTCCTGCGCACGGTCAGCAGGGTCACGAAGGCCACCGCGTGGGTCAGCATCGCGAAGCTGAACGGCAGCCACCGCAACACCGAGTACAACGCGCTCCCGGTCGGTTGTCCGATCAACCCGGTCGCCTGCCCGCGCACCTCGTTCTGGGACAGGGCGGCGCCGAGGTGTGCGGGATGGACGACGTGCCGCACCGAGGCCCGCTCCGCGAGCCGGTAGACGATCACGGCGCTGCCCTCCAGGAAGGCGACCGCCATGACGTGCGGCAGCCACAGCTCATCGAGCAGCAACGCGACGGCCAGGCTGGCCATGCTGGACAGCCCGACCACGTCGCAGGCGAGCATCGTGCGGCGGCGGTTCCACCGGTCGACGAGCGCGCCGGCCGGCAGCACGAACAGCAGTTGGGGCAGCAGCGTGGCGAACGCGATCAACGCGGCATCGGCCGGGGTGCCGCCGCCCCAGATGATCAGCAACGGGTACGCGGCGACCGCGACCCTGGTGCCGAGCAGCGAGGCGCCGGCCCCCACCAAGAGCATCCGGAAGTCCCGGTTGCGACGCAGCGGGGCTACCGGGGCCGACGTCTCGGTGTCCGAAGGGATCTGCGAGGTGGATGTCATCAACACGCTCCTGGCACGGGGATCACCGGCCGCGGGCGAGCCGACCGGCCGTGGACGGTGTTCTAGCGAAGGTCGGAGCGCAGCCGCGCGACGACGGTCTTGAGCACCTGCTCCCCTGCCTGGCCGTTGGTCATCACGCAGAGCCCGCCGCCGGACCCGAGCGAGATCACCGACAGCCCGTGGTAGCCGGTCGGCGTGCCGCCGTGGCCGAACTCGGTGTCGGTGGCGACCGCGTCGACGACCGTGCCGAGGCCGTACAGGCTGTCCTCGTACGGTGTGATCATCATGGCCGCGGTGTCCTGCCGCAGCAGGGCGAACGGCCGGCCCAGCGCGGCCCGCCGCAGTTCGGTCGCCACCTTCGTCAGATCGGCCGGCGTCGACCACAGCCCGGCCGCGGCGGCGTCCGGGCGGACCCGCCAGCCGCCCTCGATCGATTGTCCGTCGGCGTCGTGGCCCTGCGCGACCGGGTGGGCAGCCCGCGTCGGGTGGTCCTGGTCGAAGCTGCTGTCCGCCATGTTCAGCGGGTCCAGCACCAACCGGCGCATCAACGCGTCGAACGGTTCACCGGTGACGTCGGTCAGCACCTGCTGCACGACGACGTAGTGGACATTGGCCTTGCGGAAGCTGGCACCGGCCGCACCGATCCGGGTGACCGCCGGCACCGCCGGATCGGCCGCCCCGGTGAGCAGGTCGGTGAGCGACGGCACCGGGCCACCCGGCACGAAGCCGCCGCCCGGCGTGGACGACAGCCCGGACCGGTGCGCCAGCAGGTGCCGCAGGGTGACCGGAGCACCCCCGGTCGGCACCTGCCATCCGGTCAGGTAGCGGTTCACGTCCTCGTCGAGGTCGAGGATCCCCTCGTCGACGAGGCGCAGCACGGCCAGCGCGGTGAGGTGCTTGCTGAGCGAGCCGGCCTGGAACGGCGTACGCCCGGTGACCGGCGTGCCCGCCGCGGCCTGTCCGAACGTCTCCACCTCGACGAGTTCCCCGGCGGCGATGACCGCGACACTCAGGCCCGGCACCCGGTACCGCTCCATGGCCTCCTGCCAGTCCTGGCGGGACACCACACCGGGTGCGGCGGCCGGCAGGGTGGCCTTCGCGGCGGCGTCGATCGCGAGCTGGGCGCCGACCGCCTCGGCCAACGCGGACAGCGTCTGGTGCTGGTACATCATGAACAGCGACAGTGGGAGGCCTCTGCGCTGTGCCGCCGCGACGGCCTTGATCACCAGGATCGAGTGGCCGCCGAGCGCGAGGAAGCCGTCGCCGCGGCCGACTCGCTCGACCCCGAGCAGTTCGGCGAAGATCTCGGCCAGGGCCTGCTCGATCCCGGTCGAGGGCGGCTCGAAGGTCTCGGCGGCCGGGGGCGACGGCAGGGCGCGGCGGTCGAGTTTGCCGTTGGCGGTC
>NZ_JALJRJ010000040.1:0-24206 GCF_024519755.1 Micromonospora sp. Mcm103 | reverse complement strand
GTCAGAGGGTGAGTCAGACCGGCCGGGTGACCCGCTCCCACATCATCACTGTCAGGGGGTGGTGCGCAGGCGGGCGTCGAGGGCGGTCAGGTCGGGCACGAACCACACCTGGTCGTGCCGGTTCGACTCGGCCACCAGCGCGCGCAGCGCGCCGCTGCGCTCCAGATGTGCGGAGATGTCACCGACGATCGCCAGGCGCAGCCGGTAGTTGACGAACTTCTGCATCACCTCACCGGCGAAGCGGGTGCCGAGCGTGAAGAAGCCGGGATCGAGCCGCTCGGCCGGCACCGCCACCACAGTCGCGCCGAGGAACGCCGCGCCGATCAGGTCCAGCGCGTCGCGCTCGGTGGCGATCGGCGGGCCGTCCGGGTCGCAGAGCAGCACCGGCACGCCGGCGCGCTCCTGCAGCTGGTCAGTCACGGCCGCGCTCCCCGCCGCCGAGCAGGCCGTTGCCGCCGTCGAGCACGCCGTCGAGCAGGCGCAGCAGGTCGGCGGTGGCGGTGAGATCGCCCAGGATCACGATGGTCATGCGGTGCCGCTCCTCGTCGTGGACCGTCTGCACGCGCAGCGGGCGGTCCGGGTCGTGGTGGGTGTTCACGCCCGCCAGCACCAGCGTGGCGAGCCGGTCGACGGCGGCCCGGTCGACGCCGTCGAGGCGCACGACGCTGGACACCTCCGCCCCCGGCGCCGAGGCGGCCGCGGTGGGCCGGCCGGTCAGCGCGTCCAGGTCCGCGCGGGCGATCCGGTACTGCTTGCCGATCCGCGTGGCCCGCAGCCGGCCCGAGCGGATGTAGCCGCGCACCGTGCGCACGTGCAGGCCGAGCAGGTCAGCAACCTGCTCCACCGAATACATGTCGTTACTCATCGCACTCTATCCTAGCGACGATAGGGAACGATAGGTAATTTCACCGCCTGGTCATGTGCGCGCCGCCCGGGCCGGGCATACTGCCCGCGTGCAGCCCCGTCACGGCTACCTCGACGCGCCCGCGCCGCTGGCGTTCGCCCACCGCGGCGGCGCGGCCGACGGCGACGAGAACACCGCCGCCGCGTTCGCCCGTGCCGTCGCCCTGGGCTACCGGTACGTGGAGACCGACGTGCACGCCACCGCCGACGGCGTACCCGTGGTCTTCCACGATCCGACGCTGCGCCGCGTCACCGGGAAGCCGGGCCGGATCGCGGACCTGCGCTGGGCCGACCTGTCCTCGGTGCGCGTCGGCGGCGCCGCGCTGGTCCCCCGCCTGGACGAGGTGCTCGGCGCCTGGCCGCAGGTGCGGTTCAACATCGACGTGAAGTCCGACGGCGGCGTGGAACCCACAGTCGCCACGGTCACCCGGGCCGGCGCCGGCGAGCGGGTGCTGCTCGCCTCCTTCAGCGACGCCCGGCTGGCCCGGCTGCGGTCGCTGGCCGGGCCGAAGGCCGCCACGAGCCTCGGCATGCGCGGTGTGGCCCGGCTGCGGCTGGCCTCGCTGCACGGACGGCCGCTGCGGCTGCCCCCTTCCGTGGTCGCCGCGCAGGTGCCGGTCTCCTTCGGCCGGGTGCCGGTGGTGGACCGGCGGTTCCTCGCGTACTGCCACCGGATCGGGTTGCAGGTGCACGTCTGGACGATCGACGATCCCGCCCAGATGCACCACTTACTTGATCTTGGTGTGGATGGCATCATGACCGATCACGTCAGCGTGCTCCGTGACGTCTATCGCAGTCGCGGCCACTGGGCCGCCTGAGCCCCCGAGGACGACCCCCGATGGCCGATACGGTCACCCCCGCCGTCGCCGACCCCGCCGGACCGGGCAGCACCCGCCGCGAGCGCACCGGCTGGTACTTCTACGACTGGGCGAACTCGGCGTTCCAGACCACAGTCATCACGGTCTTCCTCGGGCCGTTCCTGACCACAGTCACCGAACTCGCCGCCGGGTGCGAACTGGGCGCGGACAGCTGCGACGGCGCGGTGTACCCGCTGGGCATCAAGGTCGCCGCCGGATCGTTCTATCCGTACCTGATCTCGCTGTCGGTCTTCCTCACCGTGTTCGTGCTGCCGGTGATCGGCGCGATCGCCGACCGGTCGGCGCACAAGAAGCGGCTGCTCGCCGCCGCGGCGTTCACCGGCGCCGGCGCGACCATCGCGTTCGCGTTCGTCACCGGCGAGCGCTACCTGCTCGGCGGCGCGCTGTTCCTCGTCGCGAACATCTCCTTCGGCGCCGCCGTGGTCGTCTACAACTCGTTCCTGCCGCAACTGGGCGGCCCGGACGAGCGTGACGGCATCTCCAGCCGCGGCTGGGCCATCGGCTACCTCGGCGGCGGCCTGCTGCTCGCGCTGAACCTGGTCGCGGTGACCATGCTCAGCGAGGAGGGCAACGCCCAGCGCACGCTGGACCTGGCCCGCTGGTCGATCGTGTCCGCGGGCGTGTGGTGGGCCGCGTTCACCCTGGTCCCGCTGCGCTGGCTGCGCGAACACCCCACCGCCGCCGCCCTGCAGGCGGGCGGCAACGTGCTCACCGACGGGTTCCGGCAGCTCGGGCGTACCCTGCGGGAACTCAAGACGTACCCGCTGACGCTGTTCTTCCTGCTCGCGTTCCTGGTCTTCAACGACGGCATCCAGACCGTCATCACCCTCGCCAGCCAGTACGGCACCGAGGAACTGCGGCTGGACCAGAGCACGCTGATCGTGACCATCCTGCTGGTGCAGTTCCTCGCCTTCGGCGGCGCGCTCGCCCTCGGCGCGCTCGCCAAGCGCATCGGCGCGTGGAAGACCGTCCTGCTGTCGCTGGTGCTCTGGACCGGTGTGATCATCGCCGCGTTCCGGCTGCCCGCCGAGGCACCGGTGCCGTTCATGATCCTCGGCGGCTGCATCGGCCTGGTGCTGGGCGGCAGCCAGGCCCTGAGCCGCTCGCTGTTCAGCCAGCTCATCCCGGCCGGCAAGGAGGGCGAGTACTACGGCTTCTACGAGATCAGCGACAAGGGCACCAGCTGGCTCGGCCCGCTGGCGTTCGGCCTGGTCTTCCAGCTGACCTCGTCGTACCGGGTGGGTCTGGTGTCGCTGCTGATCTTCTTCGTGGTGGGCTTCGCGCTGCTGGCCGCCGTGCCGATGCGCCGGGCCATCATCGCCGCCGGGAACACCCCGCCCCGGGTGCTCTGACCCGCTGCGCCCCCGTGGATCATCGGGGGCCTGATCGGGCGGCGTCGATGGACTAGGCTGCCCCGACGTGACCGACGACGCCGCCCAGACCTGCCTGGCCCGCCCCCTGCCGGGGCCCGGCGACGACCGGGCCGCCGGCTGCGCCGCCGCCCGCGGCGTCGACGGCCGGCCGCTGCACGCCGCCGCGCTGAAGTTCTTCTGGGGGCCGATGGACTGCGGCAAGTCCACCATGGCGCTGCAGATGAACCACAACCACGCCCGGCAGGGCCGCCGCGGCCTGGTCACCACCCGCATCGACCGCTCGCTGGGCCCGCAGGTCACCACCCGCATCGGCCTGGCCCACGAGGCCGTCGAGGTCACCGACGACCTCGACCTGCGCGCCCTGGTCCGCGACGCATGGGCCGAGGGGGTACGCGTGGACTACCTGATCTGCGACGAGGCCTCGTTCTACAACCTCGAACACATCGAGCAGATGGCCGAGCTGGTCGACCGGTTCGACGTCGACGTCTACGCCTTCGGCCTGGCCACCGACTTCCGCTCCTGTCTGTTCCCGGCCGCGCAGCGGCTGTTCGAGCTGGCCGACGAGGTGGCCCGCATCCAGGTCGAGGTGCTCTGCTGGTGCGGCCGGGAAGGGCTGCTCAACGCCCGCGTGGTGGACGGCCGGGTGGTGCGCGAGGGCGCGCAGGTCGTCATCGGCGACACCGTCGACACCGCCGACGTGCGCTACCAGGTGCTGTGCCGGCGCCACTACCGCTCCGGCGACCTCGGCCCGCGCGGCTGAGCGTCAGAACGGGTCTCCGCACACCCGCCAGCCGCCGCCCTCCGGCACCACGGGCAGCTCCCGCTCCTCGCTGCCACCCCCGTCGCGGTTGATCCGCACGATCACCGTCCCCGTCGGTTTGCCGGACCGGGTCGCCACCGACACGTCGACGATCTCGTAGCCGCTGACCTGCGGTGGCGTACGGACCCAACTGCCGAAGCCCGACTTGCTCCACTTGCCCCGGGCCTCGGCGCACAGCCGCTCGTACGCCGCGTCGGTGTCCCCGGACGCGACGTCGCGGAAGAACCCGTCGGCGGTCTCCCGTACCGGCCCGTCGGCCTGGAGCACCACCTGCGCGTTCCACGCCGCCAGACCGGCCACCCCGATCAGGCAGGTGCCCACGCCGAGACCGGCGATCAGCACGCCCGCGCGTAGCGGCCGGCGACGCCGGGCCGGGTGCTGCCACTCCCGTTGCCTGCCCATCACCGACGACGGTAGGCAACCGGGCAGCGGCGCGCAGGCACTTGCGGTGCTCCGGCCGGGCCGGCCTCGCGCTCGTACCTGACAACAGGTGGCAGGTACGAGCGGCAGACTCCCGGTATGACCACTCACGCAGACATCGCCATGATCAACCTGGACAGCTCCGACCCCGCCGCACACGCGGCCTTCTACGCCCACGCGCTCGGTTGGGAGATCACCCACAGTCAGGCCGAGTACGCGATGATCGTCAAGGACGGCACGTCGATCGGCTTCGGCCTGGTGCCCGGCTACGCGCCGCCGGCCTGGCCGGACGAGAGCGGCGGCAAGCGCTACCACCTCGACCTCTATGTCGACGACGTGACGGTCGCGGAGAAGGACCTGGTGGCGGCCGGCGCGACCCGGCCCGGGTTCCAGCCCGGCGGTGAGCGGTGGACCGTGCTGCTCGACCCGATTGGCCAGCCGTTCTGCCTCTGCCCCCGCCCGCAGGGCTGACCGGTCAGCGCAGCGGGCCGCGGAGCACCGCGGCCCGCATCGCTGCCGGGCGGATACGACGGCTCAGCCGCGACGGCGCGCCCGGGCCGCCCAGATGGTGTACGCCGGGTCGCGGTCCAGGTTGTGCCGGTCCCGGTCGTAGCGGCGGGTGGTACGCGGATCCGCGTGCCCCATCGCGTCCTGCACGTCCTCCAGCGGGACCCCCTCGGAGCGGGCCGTGGTGGCGAACGCGTGGCGCAGCGAGTGCGGTGACAGCTTCGCCCAGGCGGCGATCCCGGCACGTTGTGCGAGGCGGCGCACCAGCCGGAACACGGCGTGCCGGTCCAACCGGCCGCCGGTGGCGGTGACCAGCAGCGGACCGGTCAGCTCCGGCACCGGGACACCCTGCGCGGCGGCCCGCACGGCCAGGTAGGCGTCGACCGCGTACGCGGTGCCGGGGGTGAGCGCGCGCCGGCGTACCTTGCCGCCCTTGCCGACGAAGCGGACGCTGCGGTGACCGCGCTCCGTGCCCAGGTCGGACACGTCCAGCGCGACCAACTCCCCCACCCGCAGCCCCAGGTCGGCCAGCAGCGCGACGGCGGCCCGGTTCCGGGCGGCGGCCGGGCCGGTGTCGGTCTCGGCGGCGGCGATCAGCGCGTCGACCTCCTCGGGGGTCAGGCCGACGGTGGCGGAGTGGTCCCGGTCCACGCGCGGACGATCCGCCGCCGACACCGGGTTGGCCGGCACCGCGCCCAGCTTGACCAGGAAGTCGTACCAGCTCGACAGCGCGGACAGCCGGCGCGCGACGGTGGCCGGGGTGAGCGGGCGGCCGGCCCGGCCGCGGGGTGTCGACTCCAGTTCGCGACCGTAGGTGTTGACGTCGAGGAAGGTGGCCCGCAACGGATCGACGGCGTGTTCGGCGCACCAGGTCAGCCAGCCGGTGACGTCGCGGCGGTACGCGTCGCGGGTGTGCTCGGACAGCCGCCGGTTGCGCAGCCACGCCTCGGTGACGTCGGCCGGGCCGGCGGGCAGGGCGGCGGGGCGGGCGCGGGGCAGCACCTCGGGGCGAAGCATGTGAGAAAGGTTCTCAGTAAGTGGGGGGTTTGGCGACGAGGCGCGCCCGTTCCCGGCCGCCCGGGCCGGGTTACCGTCACCGGGTGCGTGCCAGCCGGCTGGTCTCCCTGCTGCTACTCCTGCAGACCCGGGGGCGGATGACAGCCCCGGAACTCGCCGACGCCCTGGAGGTGTCGGTGCGAACCGTCTACCGCGACGTCGAGTCGCTCGGCGCCGCCGGTGTGCCGGTGTACGCCGACCGGGGGCCGGCCGGCGGATACCGACTGCTGGAGGGCTACCGGACCCGGCTCACCGGGATGACCGGCCCGGAGGTCGAGGCGCTGTTCCTCGCCGGTCTGCCCGGCCCGGCCGCCGAACTGGGACTGGCGTCGGTGGTGGCCGCCGCCGAGTTGAAGGTGCGCGCTGCGCTCCCCGGTGAGCTGGCCGACCGCAGCGGCCGGATCCGGCAACGATTCCATCTGGACGCGCCCGGCTGGTTCCGGCACCCCGAAGCCACCCCGCACCTGGAGGCGCTGGCCGGCGCGGTCTGGCGGGACCGGCTCGTGCGGCTGCGCTACCGGCGCTGGCGCGCGCCGCGGGAGGTGACCCGGCTCGTCGCCCCGCTGGGCGTGGTGCTCAAGGCGGGCCGCTGGTATCTGGTGGGCCGCTGCGAGGAACAGGTACGCACCTACCGGGTCGGTGCGGTGCTCGACGTCGAGGTCACCGACGAGCCGTACGCGCGGTCCGACGACTTCGACCTGGCCGCGTACTGGCGGGAGTGGACCGCCCGCTACGAACGCGACGTATACCGCGACCAGGCCCGTATCCGGCTCACCGTGGCGGCGCTGGAGTTCATGCCGTACGTGTTCCCGCCGGAGATGAGCCGCGCCGCCCGGGCCGCGGCCGGTGAGCCCGGCCCGGACGGATGGCTGGAGACCACGGTGCCGATCGAGTCGGTCCGGCACGCCCACGCCGAATTGCTGAAGCTCGGCGCGGAGGTCGAGGTGCTGACCCCGGCCGACCTGCGCGAACGGTTCATCGCGACCGCGCATGCGTTGGCCCGGCTCTACGGCGACGCGGGGTCGGCCGGCGCTCCGGCCTCCCCCGCGTCGGCGTGACGTCCTCAGACGGTGGTGAGCTGACGCCGGCCATTGCTCTCGGCGGGCGTGCTCACCGTGATCCGGCGCGGCTTGGCGCGCTCGGCGATCGGGATGCGCAGCGTCAGCACCCCGTTGTCGTAGCCGGCCTCCAGCCGGTCGGTGTCGAGCGTGTCGCCCAGGAACAGCTGCCGGGTGAACGTGCCCATCGGACGCTCGGCGGCGACCAGCTCGACGTTCTCGCCGGTGGGACGGCGGCGCTCGGCGCGGACGGTCAGCACGTTGCGCTCGACGGTGCAGTCGATGCTGTCCGGGTCCACACCGGGCAGGTCGAACGCCGCGTAGAAGTGGTCACCGTCGCGGTACGCGTCGAGGTGCATCACGGCGGGCCGGGCGGTGGTGCCGAAGAACTGCTCGGCGATCCGGTCGATCTCGCGGAACGGGTCGGTACGCATCAACATGGCTCTTGCCTCCTCGGTTCTCCTGGCCCAAGGTCTCAAGTTGAGTCTGTGTGACTCAAGTTCCTGGTTCTGTTTTAGCGCGCCTGCGCCGCCTCGTCAACTCGTCCCGCAAGCGTCTTCTCGAACCAGTGCTGCGCGTACGGGCCACTGGTGAAGGCGGCGATCTCCCGGTAGCCGTGGCGGGCGTACAGGGCCCGCGCCTCGACCAGGTCCGAGCGGGTGTCCAGCCGGATCCGCGTCGCCCCGCCGGCGGTCGCGTACGCCTCGATCGCGGCGATCAGCGCCGCCCCGCCCCCGGTGCCCCGGTGCTCGGGGCGCACGTACACCCGGGTCAGCTCGGCCCAGCCCGGCTGCCACCTCAGCCCGGCGCACCCGGCGAGCCGCCCGTCGCGGCGGGCCAGCACCAGCAGTCCGGCCGGCGGGGTCAGGTCGTCGCTCGGGTCCTCGGCCAGCGCGGCGTTCACCTCACCGGGCCGCTCCGGGCGGCCGTACCAGCGGCGCACCATCTCCGCCGTGTACTCGCGCAACATCAACGCCGCGTCCGGCCCGTCCGGTCGCACGAGGTGCATGCTCCAGCCGGTCACGGGCCGGTCCGCCAGTAGACGCCCTGCTCGCGGGTGAGCAGCATGTCGTCGATCAGGTAGCGGCGCAGCGTCACGTGGTCGGCCTCGCCACCCTCGCACCACCGGCGCAGGACGTCGTCCACCTCCCGTTCCGGATAGCGCCGTCCGGGCTCGAAGGTGTGTTCGGTGATGTGCTCCAGCAGCACCCGGCGGCGCCCCCGCTGCGCGGGCAGCCGGGTCAGTGCGCCGTCGCGCAGGAACGTGCGCAGGATCGTCTCGCGCGGGTTCGCGGCCGGCCCGGCCGGGGACGCCGCACCGGCCCGCGCGAACTCGCGCAGCCGTTCGGCGTCGACCCGCAGCCCGTCCCCGTCGTCGGCGAGCACACCGGCGTCGGTGAGACGGCGGACGGCCACTGCGGCGTCGCGGGCGGGCAGGCCGGTACTCGCCACCACGGCCGGCACGTCCCGGGCGCCGAGCACGATCGCGGCGAACACGGTCCGGCGGCGCTCGTCGGCGAGCGCCCCGGCGAGGGCTTGAGCGGTCATGGCGGGCAGCCTGTCAGCAACCCGCCGGATCCGGCCAGGCGTTTTCCGGCCGCCGCGCTCACAGCCGCCGGTGCATCACGTGCAGCCCGACCCGGCCCAGCGTCGGGTGCGCGAACGCCTCCGGCACGGTGCCGACCACCGTGAAGCCGAGCCGCCGGTACAGCTCCACGGCCGCCGTGTTGGTCTCCACCACGGCGTTGAACTGCATCGCGGCGAAACCCCGCCGCCGGGCCCAGTCCAGTGCCTCCTCGCACAGAGCCCGGCCCACACCCCGGCCGCGGGCGTGGGCCGCGACCATGAAACTCGCCGTCGCCACGTGCGACCCCGGCCCGGGCCGGTTCGGGCCCATCTTCGCGGTGCCGCGCACCGCGCCGTCGCGGTCCACCGCGACCGAGGTACGCCCCGGCGGGCGCTCCACCCACACCTCGCGCACCGTCTCCGGCGGCCAGTCCGGGTCGTACGAGAACGTGTCACTGGCGGTGATGACGTCGGTGAGGATCGGCCGGACCTGGGCCCAGTCGGCGTCGGTGTAGTCACGAATCAGCATCGGCGCGCACGCTAGCCGCCGCCCCGGTCGTCCGGCCACCGGTTTCCGCCCACCCGGCCGAGGGCGGCGGGGCATCGGCGGACCGCTCGCCGGGGCCATCATGGACGGGTGGCCGAATCAGTCGCCGACATCGATCGGAGCGAGGCCGCCACACCCGGTGGCCCGCCGCCCGCCGGTCCACGTACCGCCGCGCCCCTGGTGGTGGGCGCGGTCCTCACCGCCGTGCTGCTGTCGCTGGCCGGCCGCTACGGCTACCACCGCGACGAGCTGTACTTCCTGCTGTGCGGCCGGCACCTCGACTGGGGCTACGTCGACCAGGGGCCCCTCGTGCCGGCGCTGGCCCGGCTGGCCGACACGATCGCGCCGGGCAACCTGGTGGTGCTGCGCACCCCGTCGGCGTTCATCGGCGGCGCGGCGGTGGTCCTGGTCGCCGCGATCGCCCGGCAGTTCGGCGCCGGCCGCGTCGCCCAGACGGCCGCGGCGGTGCTCGCCGCCGCCTCGGGCATCGTGCTGGCCGGCGGCCATCTGCTCAGCACCACGAGCGTCGACCTGCTGGTGTGGCTGGTAGCCGCGCTGTGCATGGTGCGGATGCTGCGCACCGGCGACACCCGGTGGGCGCTCGGCGCCGGGCTCGCGCTCGGCGCCGGCCTGCTCAACAAGCCGCTGCCCGCGCTGCTCGGCGTCGGCCTGGCCGCCGGTCTGCTGATCGCCGGGCCGCGCCGGCTGCTGCCGGACCGGTGGGTGCTCGCCGGCGCGGGACTCGCCGCGCTCCTCGCCGTGCCGTACGCGGCGTGGCAGGCCGCGCACGGCTTCCCGCAGCTCGACGTCGCCGCGTCGATCGCCGACGGGGACAGCTCCTACAGCGGCCGGATCGACGCGGTGGTGCTCCAGTTCCTGATCATCAGCCCGTTCGCGGTCCCGGTGTGGGTCGCCGGGCTGGTGGCGCTGCTGCGCCGGCCGGCCTGGGCGGCGTACCGGTCGCTTGCCTGGGCGTGGCTGGTGGTGGTCGCGATCGTGGTGGTGGCCGGTGGCAAGGGCTACTACGACGCGCCGTTGCTGCTGGTGCTCACCGCCGCCGGGGTGGTGCCGGTCGTCGAGTGGGCGCGCCGGGGCGCGCCCCGGGTCCGGCAGGCGTTGCTGGTCACCGCCGCCGTGCTGATGGCCGCGAGCAGCGCGGTGCTGCTGCTGCCCACGCTGCCGGCCGACCGGCTGCCCGGGTTCGTGGTCGCGGCCAACTACGACGCGGGCGAGACCATCGGCTGGCCCGAGTTCGCCGACTCGGTGGCCGCCGTGCACCGCGCGCTGCCGCCGGCCGAGCGCGACCGGGCGGTGGTGCTGACCGGCAACTACGGCGAGGCCGGCGCGCTGGCCCGGTACGGGCCGGCCCGGGGACTGCCCCGCGCGTACTCCGGGCACAACAGCATGGCCACGTTCGGCCGGCCGCCCGACGACGCCGACGTGGTGATCGTCGTCGGCTGGTCCCGGCCGGAGCCGCTGCGTGCCTGGTTCACCGAGCTCACCGAGGCGGGCCGGGTCGACCAGCGGGTCGACGTCGACAACGACGAGAACGGCGAGCCGATCTTCCTCGCCCGGGGCCTGCGGCGTCCGTGGTCACAGATCTGGGACACCGAGGTACGCCACGGCTCCTGAGATACTTGCCGCCATGCTCTGGGGAGTCAGCGGGCCGATCTTCCTCCTCGACTACCTCGGCGCGGTCGCCGTGGCCGTCGTGATCGCCGTGGCGGTACGGGAACTGACCGGCCGCCGTACCCGTGGTGCGACACCCGACCGGGTCGAGCTGGCGTACCTGACCGACCGGGCGCTGCTGGCCTGCCAGGTCGGGGTGGCCGCGCTGCGCCGCGCGGGCGGGGTCGACGTCGGCGAACTCGCCACCCTGCACGCGCAGGGGCCGCCCCCGGCCGGCTCGCCCGCGCTGGTACGCGCCCTGCACACCGCGCTGCGCCGGCCGCAGACCTGGGCGGCGGTGCTCGCCGACCCGGCGGTGGGCCGGGCGCTGCGCCGTACGGTCGGGCGGCTGGTCCGCGACGGCTGGCTGCTCACCCCCGGGCAGCGGCGGCGGATCGCGCTGGGCACGGTGCCGTTGTTCGCGGTCGCCGCGGTCGGGTTGACCCGGCTCGTGGACAGCGCGGTCGAGGGGCGCTCGGCGGGCGGTCCGGCGTCGGTCGCCGGGCTGCTGCTGTGCTGCCTGGCCACCGCGCTCGGTGGCTGGTGGCTGACCGAGGTGCCGGAGACCGGCGCCGCCGCGCGCGGGCTGCTGCGGCGGCTGCGGCGCGAGCACGCCGACCTGGACCCGGAGCGCCGGCCGAGCTGGGCGGGCCGGGACACCGAGACGCTGCTGACCGGGATGGCCCTGTTCGGTCCTCGGCCGCTGCTCGCCGTGGATCCGGCGTTCGCCGTGCAGGTGGGCGTGGACCCGGAACGGGACCGTCCTCGCCCCGACCGCAAGCCCGCCCGCCGCTGACCGAACCTCGCATTTCGCGTCGATCATGAGGTTGACGGTATTCGGTGTCCGGTTTGCCCGGCACAACTTCATGATCGGCGGCGTGGGTGGGCAGGCCGTCCGCGCGAGCCGGTTTCCTTGTCTCGAGCGCCGGGAAGGCTCGGGCATGGCCGAGACATTCGTGAGCGAAGACCTGAAGACACTGCAGGCGATTGCGCGCGGGGCCGGGATACAGGAGGTCGACCGCCTGTCGCCGGACCAACTGGTCGAGGCGCTGCGCCGCGCCGGGGTGACCGACGGTACGCAGGACCAGTGGCCGCCCCAGCCGATCGAGGACCCGGCGCACCTGGCCGGGCTGCCCCGCAGCTCGCTGACGCAGGGCGACGAGAGCACCGGCGGCCGGGCCGCCGAGGAGGCGATCGGCGCCATGCCCGGCGAGTCCGGCACCGAGATCAACGATCGCACCGAACGCTGACCCTACGCGAGGAAGGGCCGCCCCCGGTGTTGCCGGGGGCGGCCCTTCACGCTCGACCGGACGCGGTCAGTGCATGCCGGCGGCGGCCGCCTCCTCGCGGGCCCGGCGCTCGTCGCCGCTGAGTGTGTTCAGCGGCTTCTCCTTGATGAACAGCACGACGATCAGGGCGAGCAGCGCGAACGGCGCCCCGATGAGGAACATCTCCGACGTGGCGATGCCGTAGACGTCCTGCACGATCCGCAGCACCGGTTCCGGCAGGGCGGACAGGTCCGGCACCTCGGCCGATCCGCCGCCGGCCGCGATCGGGCCCAGCCGCTCGACGGTCAGCGAGGTCACCCGGTTCGCCAGGACCGCGCCCAGCGCGCTCACGCCGACCGCGCCGCCCATGCTGCGGAAGAACGTCAGCACCGAGGTGGCCGCGCCGAGTTCGGCGGCCGGTACGTCGTTCTGCGCGGCCAGCACCAGGTTCTGCAGGAGCATGCCGACGCCGACGCCCAGCACCGCCATGTACACCGACAGCACCGGCACGCTCGTGTTCGCGTCGATGGTGCTCAGCAGCAGCATGCCGACCGTCATCACCGCGGCGCCGGCGACCAGGAACATCTTCCAGCGGCCGTACTTGGTGATCAGCTGGCCCGCCACCGTCGAGGAGACCAGCAGGCCGAGGACCATCGGCAGGCTCATCAGGCCGGCCACCGTCGGCGACTTGCCGAGCGAGGTCTGGAAGTACTGCGACAGGAACACGGTGCCGCCGAACATCGCCACGCCCACGAGGATGCTCGCGATCGTGGTGAGGCTGACGGTGCGGTTGCGGAAGATGCCCAGCGGGATGATCGGCTCCTCGGTGCGGGCCTCGACGAACACGGCGAGCGCGAGCAGCGCCAGCCCGCCGCCGACCAGCAGCGCGGTCCAGCCGGACGCCCAGTCGAACTTGTTGCCGGCCAGCGACGACCAGATCAGCAGCGTGGACACGCCCGAGGTGATGAGCAGGGCGCCGAGCCAGTCGATGCGGACCTTGCGGCGCACCACCGGCAGGTGCAGCGTCTTCTGCAGCAGCGCGATGGACAGCAGGCTGAACGGCACGCCGATCAGGAAGCACCAGCGCCAGCCGAGCCAGGACGTGTCGACCAGGACGCCGCCGATCAGTGGGCCGGCGATGGTGCCGACACCGAAGACGGCGCCGAAGATGCCGGCGTACCGGCCCAGCTCACGCGGCGGGATCATGGCCGCCATGACGATCGTGGCGAGGGCGGTCATGCCGCCCGCGCCGATGCCCTGGATGACCCGGCTGAGCAGCAGCACCTCGACGTTCGGGGTGAACCCGGCGACGAGCGAACCGGCCACGAACAGGCCGAGGGACAACTGGATGAGCAGTTTCTTGCTGTAGAGGTCGGCCATCTTGCCCCACAGCGGCACCGTCGCGGTCATCGCCAGCAACTCGCTGGTGACGATCCAGGTGTAGACGGTCTGGCTGCCGTCGAGGTCGGCGATGATCCGGGGCAGCGCGTTCGCCACCACCGTCGAGGCGAGGATCGCCACGAACATGCCGACCATCAGGCCGGACAACGCCTGGAGGACCTCCCGGCGTGACATCCGCGTACCCGTCTCGGCGGGTGGAACAGTGGCGGTGGTCATCGAACTCCTTGTCGGTGTGCACGGGCGAGCGGCCGCGCGACGGCGGCGGCCGGTACGGGTGGGAGGGGTCAGGACGGGTCGGGCAGGCCGGCGGCGACGACGGCGAACGCCTCGGCGGTCAGTTCGCGCAGCGTCGCCGTGTCGGGTCGCTCGACCCACTGCATCAGGGCCGTGCGGAACACCGCGCCGGCAACGGTGGTGACGAGCGTCGGATGGCCGTGGCACGGGTCGAACCCCAGCCGGGCGGCCACCGCCGCGACGATCACCTGCTCCGTCTCGGCGTTGCCGCTGATCAGACGCGGCAGCAGCGGCGGGTTCGCCGCGATCACCCGCAGCCGCAGCAGCCACACCTCCCGATCGGCCTCGATGGCCTCGACCACCTCGTCGAAGGCCAGCCGCAGCGCGTCGAACGCGGACATCTCCGGCGGCGCGGCGACGATGCGGGCGGCAAGCACCTCGCGGTCCGTCGGCTGGTCGCCGAGCAACGCCTCGTCCTTGCTGGGGAAGTAGTTGAAGAAGGTGCGGGCCGACACGTCGGCGGCCTCGCTGATCTCCTCCACCGTCACCTGGTCCAGGCCGCGCTCGGCGACCAGACGCAGCGCGGCGGCGCTGAGGGCGGCGCGGGTCTGCCGCTTCTTGCGGTCACGCAGGCCAGGGCGGCTCTGATCCGGGGTCACGCCACGAGACTACGAGCGATCTTGCAGAGAGTGCAAACTTTTAGTCAGTGAAGTGATGGGCGACGCAACGGCCGGAAAACGGGTTGAGAGCGGTTCCGGACGTCCCGTACGTTTCCCGCACTCCTGTCTCAGCGAAGAAGGACGATTCCGCGTGACCCCTCCTGCTCTCTAGAACCTGACACGTTCCCCACGCCTGTAGCCGGCCGTTGCCCGCCGGCTCACCGGGCTGCCCTCGCGCGCCCGGCCACAGCGTCCGAGGCCGCGCGTAATCGGCCTCGCGTCAGGTCTTCAGAGATCAGGTCTCCATGTCATCCCAACCGCATATCGTGCTGCCCTGGGTCGTGCGCCGGACCCGCCTTCCGCTGCTGTCGCTGCGCTGCGCCGTCTGCCGGGCCGAGTCGGCCACCGCCGCCAAGGGCCGGTTCCGCGTCAACGCCAACGGCAAGTTGCTGGACGTGTGGCTGCTCGTCCGGTGCGTGTCCTGCGACCGCACCATCAAGCTCACCGTCCGGGAGCGGGCGGCGGTCAGCTCGTTCGATCCCACCGAGCTGCACGGCCACCAACTAAACGATCCCGGCCTGGTGGCGGCCACACTGCTGGATCCGGCGTTCGCCCGGCGCTGCCGCTTCACCCTGGACTGGACGGACGCGTGGACGCTCGATGCGCCCACGGTGCCGCTGGACCGGTGGCCCGTCCAGGTGGACGTCACGTTCGACGACCCGGTGCCGGTACGCCCGGACCGGCTCATCGCGCACCGGTTCGGCCTCACCCGGTCCGAGGTGCTGCGCCGGGTCAAGTGCGACATCCCGCTGAAGCGTCCGACGAGCTCCGCCTTCACCTTCACCGTGCTGGCGGAGGACTGACCGGGCGTGGTCGCGGCGGCCGGGTTGCCGCCGCGACCACGCCTCACCGGCCGCTCGTCGCACCACCCCGTACCGCGGCGAGCTCGGCCTCGATCAGATCGGCGGCCCGGTCCGCGCCGCCCGCGGCGCGGGCCTGCCGCTTCAGCTCGGCGGTGCGGGCCGCCACGGCGGGGTCCGAGGTGAGGGCGAGCAGCGCCTCCCGCAGCTCCGCGGCGGTGACGCCGGCCGAGTCGACGACCCGGGCGACGCCGAGGGCGGCCAACTGCTCGGCGTTCGCGAACTGGTCGGCCGCCTGCGGTACGGCGATCATCGGCGTCCCGCAGTAGAGACCCTCGCTGCTGCCGCCCATGCCGGCATGGGTCACGAAGGCGTCCGCCTGCTCCAGGACGGCCAGCTGCGGCACCCACCGGTGGACCTCGACGCTGTCCGGGACGGGGCCGAGTTCGGCGGGATCGACGTGCGTGCCGATCTGGAGAACGGTGTGCCAGCCGGGCAGGTCACCGAACGCGGCGACGCAGCGGCGGTAGAAGTCGGGCTGCCGGGTGAAGGCGGAGCCGAGCGAGACGAGCAGCACCTTCTCGGCGTGCTCCGGTCGTACCCAGGAACCCTGGCCGGAGCGGTCGCCCAGCACCGGGCCGACGAAGCTGTAGACCGACCGGTCCACCCGGTCGGCGTTCGGCTGGAGCGCCTCCGGCGGCAGGACGAGGCTGCGCACCGGCCGCCCCTGGAACGCCATGCTGTCGGTGACCGACGACCCCTCAGCGGTCAGCCACGCCGTGAACCGCCGGTAGTAGTCGGCGCCGCACGGATCGGCCCGCATCGCCTCCACGGCGGGCGCCATCTCCTGCTCGTAGCCGTCCCAGGCCACGAACGTCGAGGAGAGCTGGACAGCCGGAATCCCCCACTGCTCGCCGAGCAGCCGGGTCGGCGCACCCGCGATGTCGTAGAGGAACAGGTCCGGCCGGTCGTCGGTGTAGGCGGCCCGCAGCTGCGGCAGCATGGCGACGGCGTCGTCGAGGAAGAGCGTGAGCTGCGCGATCGGGTCGTCGATGTCGGCGCCGCCGTCGGCGGGCAGCGTCGAGGTGTACGGCTTCAACTCCGCGCCGGTGGCCCGGATGACCTCGGTGAAGGAGGGATCGTTGGCGTAGGTGACCCGGTGGCCGCGCCGCACGAGGGTACTGATGATCTCCAGGCTCGGGTTGACGTGGCCGTGGAACGGAATGCTGACCATGGCGATGTGCGGCACGTGAACTCCTGATCTCTGCTGAGACGAGACGTCCCGTCTCGCTCGACAAGGAGAGCACGGCGCGACCGCGCCGTCAAGACGATACGTCTCGTCTCGCTGTATGCTCGTGGCGTGACCCCGCAGCCCGCCCGCCGCAACGAGCAGTCCCGCCGCGCGATCCTCGCCGCCGCGCTGGAGCTGCTGACCGAGACCGGCTACCCGGCCCTGACCGTCGAGGCGATCGCCGCCCGCGCCGGAGTCGGCAAGCAGACCATCTACCGCTGGTGGCGTGGCAAGGGCGCGGTCATCCTGGACGCGCTCGCCGAGGACCTGCCGGAGGTCATCGTCCTGCCCGACACCGGTGACCTGCGGGCCGATCTGCGCCAGGTCCTGCGGGCCACCGTCGCCGAGTTCGCCGATCCACGGCTGTCGGCCACCACCCGCGCCATCACCATCGAGACGCTCAGCGACGAGGATCTGGCCGGCCAGGCACGCGACCGGCTGCTCCGTCCCCAGTTGAACGCGGTCCGCGCCCGCCTGGAGGCCGCGCGCGAGGCCGGCCAGGTGCGCCCCGACGCCGCCCTGGACCAGGTGATGGAGCTGCTGTTCGGCCCGCTCTACCACCGCTGGCTGCTGCGCAACGGCCCACTGACCGACGACTACGCCGACGGCATCGTCGACCTGGTCGTCGCCGCCGTCACCCCGTCAGCGCGCACCAGCGGCTAGCCACTCGTCTGCGGCCTATCCGGCGGCCAGTTCCTGCGACAGCCGATCGAGTCCGTCCCTTATCAGCTTTCCGTAGCCGTCGTCGCCGAGCGCGCCGATCCTCTCCCGGGCCCGCCGGAGGTGGTCCCGGGCCTGGTCGAGTTCGCCGAGCTTGCGGTGGCACTCCGCCAGGTTGAGATGCAGCGACGGGTACAGCCCGGCGACCGACATCGGCACCCCGGCCTGCGCGACCCGCTCGTCGGTGAGCAGGTCGGCCGCCGCGAGCGCCCGCCGGTCCCAGACAAGCTCCTGGCGTACGTCGTCCTGCACGTCAGCCATCGCGTGCGCGAGGACGCAGACATGCAGGGGGTCACCCTGTTCCCCGCCGATCTCGTCCCAGATCCGGGCGAACAGGTCGCGGGCGTCCTCCCGTCGGCCGTGCTGGTGGTGCATCTGTACGCCGTCGTTGATCCGGGTCAGCGTCGCGTCGAACACCATCGCCTGCTCCCTGGGGTCGGCTGCGGTGGCGTGATCGTACGCCGACAGCGGCCACGGAGCCTGCGCGCACATAACTGTCATTATGGTGCAGTGTCGATTCGTCCTGTTTGACCGCATGATTTAGCGGATTGCTGTTACCGGTAATCCGTTAAACAAGTCCCCGAGCGGGCTTGCCTCGGGGGCGAAGTTTGAAAGGATCGAGGCGTGCGCGCCGCGAACCGGAGATGGGGGCACGTCGCCCTGACCACCTGCCTGCTGCTCGCAGCCGCCGGGTGCACCAGCGAGGACGATGCGGAGCGACCTGAACCGGCCGCGTCGGATCCCGTCTCCCCCGGCGCGCAGGCCGCGCCGCTGCCACCACTTCCCGAGGGCGGGCAGAGCCTGCGGTGCGCCGATTCGATCGCCACGACACCGGAACCGGGTGAGGGGTACCGCGTCGTGGCTGACACCGTGGCGGTGTCGTCGACTGTGGTGCAGCCGAACGAGTCATCCGCTGGACGAGGGCCGACGCGTCTCTTCGCCAAATGGGGCCTGCTCGTACGGGTCGGAGCGGCCGTGGAGGTGCGGGTGGCGCCCGGCTGGGGAGATCGTGCCCGCATCGGGTGGGGCCCGGGCGCCGTCCCGACGACCACTGTGCAGGTGGAGGCGTGCCCCGCCGCGAACGCGTCGACCGCATGGTCGGTCTACACCGGCGGCACCTGGGTGGCGAGCCCGGCGTGCGTACCGCTGGTGATCCAGTCGCCCGGACGGCAGGTCGAGGTGCGCCTCGCGATCGGCGCCGCGTGCGACGAGAGCACCTAGCGTACGAACGGCCTGACGACCTCGAAGGGCTCCGGGAACCGTACGGCGATGCCACTCTCCCGGCTCTTGCGGTCGAGGAACGCCCTGGCCACGGCGAACCTGTCGAAGAACCTCGGCAGCGGCCGCAGCCCGCGGTCCAGGGAGACGAAGAAGTCGTCCCAGTGGATCGGCACGATCAGGCCGGGCCGGGTCGCGTCCACCACGTGCCGCCAGTAGTCGCTCTGGAACTGCTGCGGCTGCACCCCCAGGGCGCCGATCGCGAGGTAGAGGACGTCGACGTCGAGCCCGTCGAACCGGTGCGGCACGTAGTTGGCGCTCGGGTGGATCAGCAGCGAACCGCCGGGGTGGGTGACGAGGAACGAGAAGCATCCGCCGTCGCGGTACCTGCTCGCCCTGACCGGTGGGACGAGCGGTTCCTCGATCACACCGGGGAACCTGTTGCCCGGGCTGTGGTCGCCGGCGAACACGCGCACGGTGAACGCGCCGACGCGGTACTCCTCGCCGTCGGCGAGCCGGGTCATCGACTGCTCGCCGAGGCCCGCGCCGCGTCCCACGTTCAGAGTGGACTCGGAGCCGAACAGACGTCCCCCGAGGTGCTTCACCACCTCGGGGGCGTCCATGACGTGGTCGTAGTGGGAGTGGGAGACGAAGAGCGCGTCGAGACGGGTCACGCCGGCCCGGGAGAGCGCGGCGGTGATCCGCCCGAGGTCGGGGGCCACGCGGCCCAGCGCGACGCGCAGCAGTGAGGGCCGGCTCAGGAAACCGTCGATCAGGATTCCGGAGCTGCCGTCGGACACGTGGACGGTCGAGGTGCCGAAGAAGACGGCTTCGACAGACGCCCCGCCCGAGCCCATGCGCCGATGGTAGTGCGCACGTCCTCGCGTCAGCTGCCGTCCGGCGCGGTGCCGCGGGTGCTGCGCAGGCTCCACGCGATCGACACCGCGATCGTCACCACGATCACGCCGAGGGTGACCGGGATGGGCAGCTTGCCGACCGGCGTCTCCGACAGGATCAACTTCACGCCGGCGAAGGCGAGCAGGACGGCCAGGCCGTAGTGCAGGTGCACGAAGCGGCGCAGCAGCCCGGCGAGGCAGAAGTAGAGGCTGCGCAGGCCGAGGATGGCGAAGGCGTTGGCGGTCCAGACGATGAACGTGCTGGTGGTGATCGCCAGGATCGCGGCGACGCTGTCGACGGCGAAGATCAGGTCGGTGGCCTCCACCGCGATCAGGACCACGAACAGCAGAGTCGCGACCCGCTTCCCGTCGACCCGGGTGAAGAACCTGTCACCGTGGAAGGCCGGGTCGGTCGGAACGATCCGGCGGACCAGCCGGACGACCGGGTTGCGGTCCGGCGGGGTCTGCTCGCCGTGGCGGAACGCCATCTTGTAGCCGGTCCAGACGAGGAACGCGCCGAACACGTACGCGGTCCAGAAGAAGGTCTCGAGCAGTTCGGCGCCGACGAAGATGAACACCAGCCGGAACACCAGAGCGCCGATCACACCCCAGAACAGCACCTTGTGCTGGAACGCGGCGGGCACGGCGAAGGACGTGAAGATCAACGCGAAGACGAAGACGTTGTCGATCGACAGCGCCTTCTCGATCAGGTAGCCGGCGTAGTAGGTGCCCGCCACGTCGCCGCCCTGCCAGACCCACAGGACGACGCCGAAGAGCAGACCGGCGGCGATCCAGATACCGGACCAGACCGCTGCCTCACGGAAGCCGATGACGTGGTTGTCGCGGTGCAGGAACAGGTCCACGGCGAGCATCGCCGCGATCGCCAGCATGAGGAGCGCCCAGATCCACCAGGACACGGACATGACGAAGGGAGGCCTCTCGTCCGGGCCGGCCCACCCGGGGTGCGCCGGCGCTGCTGGACGAAGGTCTCCCCGGGCCACCCGTCGCGGTGGCTGCATCGCCGGGATCCGGATGGGCCGGGCCCGTACTGACGGCGATACGTGGATCGTCGGGTACTCCCCCTCGAACTACGATCCAGTATTCACGAAGCACTGTTCGTACGTCAAGGCGTCCGCGCCATCGATAGGGTGACCCGATGGACGAAGATGCACGACTCCGGCACTCCTCGTCGTTCGGCGCGGCGGCCACCGCGTACGCCGAACACCGCCCGGACTACGCGCGGGCCGCCCTGCGCTGGGCGCTCGAACCCGCGCCCGGTGCGCGGGTGCTCGACCTCGGCGCGGGCACCGGCAAGCTCACCGCCACGCTGGCCGAGGTGCGCGACGACGTCACGGCCGTCGAGCCGGACCCGGCGATGCTCGCCGAACTCCGCCGCACCCTGCCTGGTGTACGGGCGCTGCCCGGCAGCGCCGAGGCGATCCCGCTGCCGGACGCCTCCGTCGACGCCGTGGTCGCCGGCAACGCCATGCACTGGTTCGACATGGCAGTGGCCGGGCCGGAGATCGCCCGCGTCCTCGCGCCCGGCGGTGTCCTCGCCGGACTGTGGAACGTCGTGGACGACCGGGTCGACTGGGTCGCCGGGCTCGCGGCGGTCAGCGGCAGCGCCGCCATCGGCCCCCGGGACACGCCCGCGAGCTGGCGCGCCGCGACAGCGACCATGCACCTGCCGAGGACCGGCGAGGCCCGGTTCGGCTCGCCCGAGCAGGCGGAGTTCCCGCACGGGCAGCGCCGTACCGCCGATTCGCTCGTGGCGACGCTCGCCACCCGGGCCGGGATGCTGGTCATGCCGGAACGGGAGCGCACCGAGACGCTCGACCGCATCCGCGCGTACCTGGCGAGCCGGCCGGAGACGGCCGACGGGGAGTTCACGCTGCCGATGCTCACCTGCGTGCTGCGGGTACGGCGCAGGTGAACGGTGGGGACGTCCGGTCCGCCGCCGACGCGATGACCGCCGTGCTGCGGCCCGCCGCCGACCGGGACTGGACGGTACGCGCGGGAGACCTGGACTGGTCCTGCTGGACCACGGCCGCGCACATCGCGCACGACCTGGTCGCGTACGCCGGTCAGGTGTCCGGCCGGCCCGGCGGCGGCTATCTCCCGTTCGACCTGCGGGTACGCGCCGACGCCGCGCCGGCCGAGGTGCTCACCGTCGCGGCGGCCGCGGCCGGGATGCTCGCCGCCACCATCGACGCGGCGAGCCCGGACGACCGGGCGTGGCACTTCGGGCCGTGCGATCCGGGTGGTTTCGCCGCGATGGGCGTGGCCGAGATCCTGCTGCACACACACGACCTGACCCGAGGGCTCGACCTGGACTGGTCGCCGCCCGCTGGGCTGTGTGCGCGGGTGGTGCGCCGGTTGTTCCCCGACGCGCCGGACGGCGACCCGGCGCCGGTGCTGCTGTGGCTGACCGGTCGCGCGCCGCTCGGCGGCAGACCGCGGCGGACCGCGTGGACCTGGCAGGCTGCGCGTCACTGACGCGGTCTCAGCGGCGCCACCAGCGCCACCGACGGCGCGGGCGGGCCGAGGTGGCGTGCTGCGGCTCCGGTGCCGTGACGACCGGCGCGGCGCGTTCCCGATCAGTGCGCCAGCGGTGCACCGCCTCCTCGACGTTCACCGGGCGGACCACCACGCGTGGCCCGGTCGGGGTACGCAGCCAGGCCACCACCTCGGTGTTGAGCGCCGCCACGTACGACCGGACGGCCTCCTCGGTCGGCAGGTCACGCAGCTCGGCCGGAAGTTGTTCGATGCGGCGGCGCAACTGCAGCGGCGTGGGCAGCAGCAGGTCGGACGGGATCTGCTCGCGCTCCATGAAGCTGCGGATCCACCAGCCCTCGTCGTAGGGCATGTCGCGCCCCGGGATGGGCTTGCCGGCACCCGGTAGGTTGTCGAACTCGCCACGCTCCTGGGCCGAGCGGATCTGCGCCTCGACCGCGGCCTCCCAGCCTGTCGTCACCGCCGTCACCTCCCGTACCCACGGTATCCGCCGCCGTCCGACAAGGGTCAGCGTCGCGCGGGGCCGGACTGTTCCCGGGCGCCGGGCGGGACGGCGGCGTAGCGTGCCCCCGGGGGTGACGGCGTGCGCGACTGGCTCATCGGACTCGCGGTGGCGGCGGCCTGTCTGGTCGGGAGCTGGGCGATGCTGGTGCTGCTGGCCCGGCGCCTGCCGCCGGGGATCCTGCGTGATCTGGCCGCGTTCGTGCCCGACTGCGTGACAGCGGTACGACGGCTGCGCCGCGACCCGCGGGTGCCCCGCCGCGCCCGCGTCGCGATCGTGGTCGCCGGAATCTGGGTGGCCAGCCCGATCGACCTGATCCCGGAGTTCCTGCCGGTGATCGGCCCGCTCGACGACATCGTGGTGGTGGCGCTCGCGTTGCGCTACGCCGCCCGGCAGATGCCCCGGCAGGTGCTGCTCGACGCGTGGCCGGGCGAGCCACGGCTGCTGCTGCGCCTGCTCGGCCGCTGAGACCGGGCCGACGTCAGGGCAGGCGGCGGACGTGGCGGTGGCCGTCCCGGGGGAACGGCGCGCGGGCCGGCAGCACCTCGGTGAAGACGTACCCGCTCTTCTCCGCCACCCGGCAGGAGGCCGGGTTGTCGACCTGGTGCAACAGCTCCAGGTGGGTCAGGCCGGTGGCGGCGAACCGGGCGTACGCCCACGCGGTGACCGCCTCCACCGCCCGTGGCGCGACTCCCCGGCCGCGTGCCGGTGCGGCCGTCCAGTAGCCGATCTCGGCGGACGGGCGTCCCGGGCGGACGTCCTTGAGCACCACGCAGGCCGCCACCCGGTCCTCCTCCAGCACCGCGAACATGAACCGGTGCCCGGCCGCCCAGCCCTGGTGGCTGCGCCGCAGGAACACCTGCGCCTGCGCCGGGCCGGTGACCGGATGTCTGGTCCAGGCGCGCAGCACCGGATCCCGGTACGCCTCGATCAGCGCGTCGGCGTCGCCGTCGCGCCACGGGCGCAGCATCAGGGCGGGAGCGGTCGGGGTGGCCGGTGCGGACAGCACGATCGACATGCGGCAAGTATCACCGCCGCACGTCCGATCAGGTGACCCGCGCAACACCCCACCGGCGCCTTACGGGCACCGCGGACGGCGGCGACCGGCGTAGGGTCCGGTTCACGGTCGGCAACGGGGAGGCGACGTGGTCACTGTCGGCGCGGTCATGGGAATCGGTCTGGTGGCGCTCGGTCTGGTGCTCACACCCGGGCCGAACATGGTCTACCTGGTGTCCCGGTCGGTGACGCAGGGGCGGCGGGCCGGGCTGGTGTCGCTGCTCGGCGTGGCCGTCGGCTTCCTGGTCTACCTGGCCGCCGCGGTGGCCGGCATCGCCACCGTGTTCGTGCTGGTCCCGCCGCTGTACACGGCGGTGAAGCTGGCCGGCGCGGCGTACCTGCTGTGGCTGGCCTGGCGGACGCTGCGCCCGGGTGGCACGTCGGCGTTCACCCCTGCGCCGCTGCCGCCGGACCGGCCCCGGCGCCTGTTCACCATGGGCCTGGTCACCAACCTGCTCAACCCGAAGATCGCCATCCTGTACGTGTCGCTGCTGCCGCAGTTCGTCGACCCGGCGCGCGGGCACGTGGCGGTGCAGAGTCTGCTGCTCGGCCTGACGCAGATCGTCGTGGCGCTGACCGTGAACGCGCTCATCGTGCTCAGCGCCGGCTCGGTGTCGGCGTTCCTGACCCGCCGTCCGGGCTGGGCACGCGTGCAGCGGTGGGTGATGGGCACGGTGCTGGCGGCGCTCGCGGTGCGGATCGCCGCCGACCGCTCCCGCGCCGCCGTCGCCACCCCCTGACAGTGATGATGTGGGAGCGGGTCACCCGGCCGGTCTGACTCACCCTCTGAC
>NZ_JALJRJ010000003.1:431385-472091 GCF_024519755.1 Micromonospora sp. Mcm103 | reverse complement strand
GGCCGGAACCGGTCGAGATACCAGGGCGACAATTCGGGTACGCCGCTCGCCGCCGCCGGCCGGGCGGTGGAGAGCTGGAGTTCGCACTCCGGCCAGTCCTCCCCGGTGCCCTGGCTGACCAGCCCGAACCAGGTGACGGTCATGGTGTCCTCGACCAGCCGCAGGTCGTAGGAGGGCGTCCAGCGGGCGCCGTCCACCAGGTACGTCAGCTCCAGCTCCACCTCGGTCTCGTCGGCGTCCACCGAGACGGACACCTCGGCGGCCAGCCGGTCCGGCTCCCGCTTGCCGCGCGCCGCGTCCAGCTCCCGGTCGACGGCGGCCAGCTCCTCCGCCAGCTCGGCGCGGCGCCGGGTCAGCCCGCGCCGCCGGGCCCGGGACTCGGCGAGCTGACCGGCCACCGAGTCGGTGAAGGCCGCGACGTCGGCCGGGGCCGCGTCACCTGCGGCCAGCGCCCGGGCGTACGTGCCACCCGCGCGCTCGGCCAGCCGGGTGAGGAAATCGCCGCGCTGGTCCTCGATCGCGTCGGTGTCGCCGACCTCGGCCAGCTCGTCGGCCAGGTCGCGCCGCCGCCGTTCCAGCTCGACGACCTGGGCGTCGGTGCTGCGGGCCTGCCGCCACGCGGCCACGTCCACCCCGAGCACCGTCACCGCGCCCCGGCCACCCACCCGGATCGAGTCCCGGCGCAGGCCCAGCGGGAGCGGGGCGACGCGTACCCGGTGGTCGCCGGCGGTCAGCCGGACGCGGCCGCGGCGGGTGACCCGGGCGCGGTCCGGGTAGACGGTCACGCCGGCGACGGGCGCATCGATCTCCACTGTGTCCACGGCGGCGAGGGTAGTTCAGCCGCGCCCGCGGCGGGGCTACCGCAGATGGAGCCGCTCGTCGACGGCGACAGCGGCCAGGTCGCGCGCGGTGAACGGCAGCGGGGACGCGGGCGCCTGCCTGTCGTACGCGCCCTGCGCGACGAAGACCACCACGCCGTCGGGGTGCCGGTAGGCGGCCCACTGGTCGAACCGGTCGTCCGCGCCGGGCCGGACCACCACGCCCACAGTCGCGTCGCCGACCGTCACCGGCTGGCACTCGCCCCCCATGCCCCAGAACTCGCGCGCCAGGGCACACGGTTCGGACGGCAGCACGTTGCCCGCGGTGTGCACCTCGGTGAGCAGGCGCCCCTTCCACGTCCCCTTCGCCACGTCGACCGAGGCCAGGTAGCTCCACAGCTCGACGCCGCCTGCCCGTCCGGTGAAGTCCGCCTGATGGGTGCCGAGCGTCTCCTTCCCGGTCTCGGTGGAGACGGTCTTCTCGGCGGTGTACCCGGCGGGCACCACTGTGACGAGCCGGTCGAGCAGCAGGGCGGCCTGGTCGTACCGGGTGCCCGCCCGCGCGGTGCGGTCCTCCTGCGGCAGGCCGTCGGGCCCGGTCGGCATCGGCTCGGCGCTCGTGTCCGCCGACGGCGGCGGGGCGGCCTGCGGCAGCGCGGCCGGCGGGCGCCGGTCGCCGCCGTCGGGGGTGGCGAGGGCCACGACACCCACGACGGCGAGTACGGCCGTCGCCGACCCGGCGCACGCCTGGACGACCCGGCGCCGGTTGCGGGCCCGCCGCGCGGTCCGGAGCATGGCGTCCGTGCTCGGTCGCGGTGGCGCGGCGACGCCGCGCATCTCGTCGCGAAGCGCCTCGCGCAGCTGGTCTCCGTTCATCGTTGCCCCTTCTCGCTCGTCGAGTGCATGGGTGACAGGAGGCCGCGCAACGTGTCCAGTCCGCGGGCGGACTGGCTCTTCACCGTTCCCGGCGAGCAGTTCAGCAGCGCCGCCACCTCGTCGATCGGCAGGTCCTCCCAGTAGCGGAGGACCAGGACGGCCCGCTGCCGGGGCGGTACGGCGGCCAGCGCCTGGAGCAGCACGAGCCGGTCCTCGTGCGGACTCGCCGGCACCGGCGGATCGGCGTCGGGCGTGCCCACCCGTTCCCGTCGCCACCAGCCCCGCCGCCGTTCGTCGAGGAAGGACCTCACGATGATCTGGCGCAGGTAGGAGTCGAGCGCCTCGTGCCGGGCGATCCGGTTCCAGACCAGGTACAGCTTGGTGAACCCGGTCTGGACCAGGTCCTCCGCGCGGTGCCAGTCACCGCAGAGCAGATACGCGGTGGCGCGCATGGCGTGGTGCCTCGCCGAGAAGTACTCCGCGAACGCCGTGTCGCGATCACTCATTCGGACCTCCGATCGGATTCGGGATAGTCACGCCATGTGTGGCTCCCGGGGTTGCTCGGAGGGCGAGGCGAATCTGCGCCGCCGCCGGTCAGCCGCGGAAGCTCCGCGCGAGCAACCGGAGCCCTTCGGGTACGTCGGCGGTGGCGACGGCGCCGTAGCCGAGCACCAGACCGGCCGGGCCGGGCGGCCCCGCCTGGTAGCCGGCGATCTCGCGTACGGTGACGCCGGCCTCGGCCGCCCGGGCGACGACGGCCGGCAGGTCGACGCCGGCCTCCGGGCGCAGCCGCGCGCACAGGTGCAGGCCCGCTGTGGACGGCACCGGGTCGAGCCAGCCGGCGAGGTCGGAGCGCAGCGCGGCATCGATCAGGTCGCGCCGCTCGGCGTACACCCGGGTCGCCTTGCGGATGTGCCGGGCCAGTTCGCCGGAGTCGATGAACCGGGCCAGCGCGGCCTGCGTGGTGTGGTCGCCGTGCCAGTCGGTGAGCTGCCGGGCGGACAGCAGCGCCGGGCGCAGCGAGGCGGGGGCGACCAGGAACCCGAGGCGCAGCATGGGCAGCAGGGTCTTGGAAAACGTGCCGACGTAGACCACCTTCCCGGCCCGGTCCAGCGTCTGCAACGGGTCCAGCGGGCGCGCCGAGAAGCGGAACTCGGTGTCGTAGTCGTCCTCGACGATCACCGCGTCCCGGGTCGTCGCCCAGTCCAGCAGCGCCGCCCGGCGGGCCGGGGACATCCGGACGCCCAGCGGGAACTGGTGCGACGGGGTGACGTAGACCAGCCGCGCGTCGCCTGGTAGCGCGCGTACGTCGATGCCCTCGTCGTCGACCGGCACCGGCACGACCCGCGCGCCGTGGCCGGCGAACAGCCGCCGGGCCGGGGGATAGCCGGGATCCTCGATGGCCACCCGGTCGCCCGGTTCGAGCATCACCCGGGCGATCAGGTCCAGCGCCTGCTGCGCGCCGTGGGTGACGACGACGTCGTCGGGCCCGGCCCGTACCGCGCGGGCGAGACCCACGTACCGGGCGACGGCGGTACGGAGGCCCCGGTGCCCGGCCGGGTCGGCGTAGCCGCCCCGGATCGTCGCGGTACGCAGTTCCCCGGCGACCAGCCGCCGCCAGGTGGCCAGCGGGAACAGCCCGGTATCAGGGGTGCCGGCCCGGAAGTCGTGGCCCGGCCGGGGCGCGGCGGTGGGCGCCGGCTCGGCGGACGCCCAGAACGCGCGGGGGCGTACCCCACCGGCCGGCGCGGGACGGGGCCGGGCGCGGGCGACCGGCTCGCCGGCGACGAACGTCCCCGCGCCGACCCGGGCGGTGAGCAGGCCCTCGGCGGTCAGCCGCTCGTAGGCGACGGCGACCGTGTTGCGGGAGACGTCGAGCCGCCGGGCCAGTTCGCGGGTGGGTGGAAGCCGCTCGCCGGGCCGCAGCCGGCCGTCCAGGATCGCCTCCAGCAACTGCCTGTGGATCCGGGTGGCGCGGTCGCCGGGACCGGCCAGGCTGACGTGGACATCCACGGCGACGACACTACATTGGCCCAATCACATCGCCTGGAATCGGCGCTTCTGCGAGCCAATCCGCAGGTCTTGGATGGAGGAAGGAGCACGGCGAACGGGGGACGAGCAATGACCGATGTCGACACCGGCCGCCGGGTCCGGGTGCTGGCCCTGGCCCAGCTCGCGAACTCGGTGGGTGACGGCGCGTTCTACGCCTGCTCGGCGCTGTTCTTCATCCGGGTGGTCGGGCTCTCCCCGGCGCAGGTCGGGATCGCCCTCACCGTGGGCTGGTCGACGGGCATCCTCGCCGGGGTGCCCGCCGGCCAGTCGGCAGACCGCTACGGCGCGCGGCGGATGACAGTCGTCTTCGCCGTCGCCACCGCCGCCGCACTCAGCGGCTTCCTCGTGATCCGTTCCTTCCCGCTGTTCGTGCTGCTCGCCTGTTGCTACGCCGCCTGCCAGGCCGGGCTCACCGCCAGCCGGCAGGCACTGCTGGTCGGGCTGATCGAGCGCACGCGGCGCACGGCGGTACGGGCCCGGTTGCAGTCGATCTCGAACGCCGGCCTGGCCGCCGGGGCCGGGCTGGGCGCGCTCGTGCTCTGGGCGGACAGCCACCCGGCGTACCTGTCCGCCTTCGCGCTCGACGCGGCGAGCTTCCTGGCCGCCGCCCTGCTGGTGCGCCGGCTGCCCGAGGCGGCGGCGCCGGTTCCGGCCGGACCCGAGCCGGGACGGCTGGCCGTGCTGCGCGACCGCCCGTACGCGCTGATCACGCTGCTGAACGCGGTGATGTGCCTGAACATGCCGCTGCTCAGCCTGGCGTTGCCACTGTGGATCGCCGAACGGACCGACGCCCCGGCGCCGATGGGCGCGATCGTGCTCACCGTGAACATGCTGTGCGTGGTGCTGTGGCAGGTCCGGGTGGCCCGCCGGGTGACCGATCCGGGCACGGCGGCGCGGGCCAGCGGGCACGCCGGTTGGGTGCTGCTTGTCGCCTGCGGCGCGTACGCGGTCTCCGGGATGGTCGGCGGCGCGTGGGTGGCCTCGGCGGTGCTGCTGGGCGCGGCACTGGTGCAGGTGTTCGGCGAGATGGTGCAGGCGGCCAGCGGCTGGGAGGTCGGCTTCACCCTGGCCCGCCCCGACCGGCAGGGGCAGTACCAGGGCTTCTTCGGCATGGCGCCGCAGCTCGCCCGGATGCTCGGCCCGGTGCTGCTGACCTCGCTGCTGCTCGGCTGGGGCACCCCGGGCTGGCTGGTGCTCGGCGGGCTGTTCGTGGTCGCCGGCCTGGCCATGCGGCCGGCGGTACGCCTCGCCGAGCGCCGCCGGGCCGCCGCCGCGGTGCGGATCCCCGCTCCGGTGCGGCGGACCGGCACCGAGGTGTCCTCCACCACTTCCCGGGAAGACCGCTGAGCCGACGCGTGCCCCCGGGAGGCGGTAGGGGCCGGTTTCTGGCACGGTGGCGGGTAGCGAGGTGCGCGGTTGAGGGGGAGTGGTGGAGTTCTCGGCGACGAGCAGGCAGGGGCGTGTCGGCACGGTGATCGAAGTCGCCGGTGACCTGGACATGAGCACCACCCCGCAGCTGCGCGACCGGCTGTACGAGCTGACGGAGGGCGGCGCCCGGGTCGTCGTCGTCGATCTGGCCGGGGTCGGGTTCATGGACTCCAGTGGCCTGGGCGCGCTCGTGGTCGGCTACAAGAGCCTGCGGGAGCGGGACGGCTGGCTCGGTCTGGCCGGCGTCCGCGCGTCCGTGCGCCGGGTCTTCTCGATCACCTCGGTGGACCGGGTGATCCCGTTGTTCGACACGGTGGCGGAGGCGGAGGACGCATCACCGCTGGTGCCGTGAGCGCCCCTCGACGGGTTGACCGCTCGCGCGGGCGAGGTCGGCGCCGGCGGTGCTGCGCCGGGGCCCGTGGTCGCCGTACCAGTCGATGACGAGCAGGGTGGCGTCGTCGGCCAGCGCCGGCCCGGCGATCTCCAGCACCGCGTCGGACAGCGCCCGCACCGCCTCGCGGGGATGCAGGTGGGCGATGCCGAGCAGGGCGCGGGGCAGGTCGAGGTCGGCGGCGTTGCGTTCGCGCATGCCGTCGGTGACCACCACCAGCCGGTCGCCGGGCCGCAGCGGCAGTTCCGCGCTGCGGTAGCCCTCGTCGGGGAACATGCCGAGTGGGAAGTTGCCCGGCAGGTCCACCGGTGCGACCCGGCCGTCCCGGACCAGTATCGGCGGTACGTGCCCGGCGTTCAGCAGTTCGCAGCGACCGGTGGTCAGGTCGATGCGGCCCAGCACGGCGGTGAGGTACGCGCCGCGTACGTTGGCGTGCTCCGCGACGGCCCGGTTGGCCTCCTCGGCCTGGACGATCAGGCTGCCGCCGCGCCGCCGTGTGTTGCGCAGGCTGCCGACGCCGAGGGTGGCGGTGAGCGCGCTCGCCACGCCGTGGCCCATGGCGTCGGTGACGCTGAGATGCAGGACGTCTCGTGCCAGGGTGTAGTCGAAGGTGTCCCCGCCGACGCTCGCCGCGGGTTCCAGCCACCCGGAGAGGGCGAAGGAGTTGGCCTCGCAGGTGAACGAGGCGGGCAGCAGGCGACGCTGGATCTCGGCGGAGAGGCTGAACGGTGTGGTGCGCTGCCCCCACTCGAACAGGTCGGTGTGCCTGCGGTTGGCGATGACCACGAACGCCAGCGCGAGCGCGGTGCGGGCGATCCGGCCCACCACGTCGTCGTCCGGCTCGTCGGGCAGGTCGATCTCCAGCAGGCCGATCGCCTCACCGCGGTCGGTGACCGGCGCCAGCACGGTCCAGGTGCCGTCGCCGGGGATGACCGCCGGGGCCTGCTGACGTAGTGCCTGCTCGTAGGGCCCACCGTCGAAGGGGAGGACCTCGGCGTCCTCCTCGTCGTGGCGCCGGCCGGGACCGCCACCGGCCGGCTGGTGGGTCAGCCGGACCAGCGCACGGCCGCTGAGGTCGGCGATCAGCAGCGAGACGCCGAGCGCGTTCAGCGCCGTGGCGATGACGCCGGTGACGGCCTCGACCGCCTCCACCGGGGCGGCGTCCTCGGCCGACTGCAACATCTCGGCCAGCATCGCCTGCTCGCTGCCCTTCACCTCGTGAGCATATTCAGCCCGCCGGACGGCCGCCTCGCGAGCGACACCGGGGGCGGCGGGTCGCGGTCATCGATCAGAGGTTATTGCATATAGTTGGCAACTACCGAATAGTGGCGGTAGTGGGCGCTCCGGCACGCGATGATCGATCCTCGCCGGAGCGCCCGCCCGCTGCCATCCGCAGACGAGTGTTCGAGGGGTTGCCGGTGGCGATCAGACCCAAGCCCGTACGCGTGGCCGCGGTGCTCACCGCCGCGCTGCTCGCCGCCGCCGGCTGTTCGTCGCCCTCGGCGTCGACCCGCGGCACGAGCGATACCGGCACAGTGGTGGTCGCCACCGCGGGCGAGCCGGACACGCTCAACCCGGTGCTCAACTACGGCGTCGACGGCGCCTCGCTGATCTTCGACGGGCTGGTCGCCCGGGACGCCCGCAACGAGCTGGTGCCCGCCCTGGCCCGCGAACTGCCCACCGTCTCGGCGGACGGGAAGACGGTCACCGCGAAGCTGCGCGAGGGGGTGCTGTTCCACGACGGCAGCCCGCTGACCGCCCAGGACGTGGTGTTCACCTACCAGGCGGTGCTCGACCCGAGAGTCGACTCCACGCTTCGGTCCGATCTGGACATGCTCGCCTCCGTCACCGCGCCCGACCCGGCGACAGTGGTGTTCACGCTCAAGTACGCGTACGCGCCGTTCCTGCAACGGCTGGCGCTGGGGATCGTCCCGGCGAAGGCGTTCGCCGGGCAGGACGTCAACAAGGCCGCGTTCAACCGCAAGCCGGTCGGCACCGGCCCGTACCGGTTCACCTCCTGGACCCCGGGTGACCGGCTCGTGCTCGCGGCGAACGAGACGTACTGGGACGGCAAGCCGGCGAACTCCGGCGTGGTGGTGGCGTTCGTCGCCGACGACAACGTCCGGGCCCAGCGGATGCGGGCCGGTGAGTTCGACGCGGCGGAGCTGGCGCCGAAGCTCGCCTCCGGGTTCGAGAACCGGAACGGCTACCGGGTGCACAAGGTGCCGACCGCCGACTACCGGGGCGTCATGCTGCCGATGGGCAACCCGGTCACCGGCGACCTCGCGATCCGGCAGGCGCTGAACGTCGCGGTGGACCGGCAGGCCATGGTGACGGGTGTGCTCGGCGGTGCGGGCGAGCCCGCGTTCGGGCCGGTGCCACCCACCTCGGAATACGACGAGCCGTCGATCGCCGGCAGTCCCGCCGCCGACACCGCCGCCGCGACCGCCGCGCTGGACGCCGCCGGGTGGAAGCCCGGCCCGGACGGCATCCGGGTCAAGGACGGGCGGCCGGCCGCGTTCGCGCTCCTGTACCCGGCCACCGACAGCCTGCGCAAGGAACTGGCGCTCGCCGTCACCGCCGACGCGAAGAAGGTCGGCATCAGGGTCACGCCGGAGGGCCTGACCTGGGACGCGATCACGCCGCGAATGAAGCGCGACGCGCTGATGATGGGCTACGGCACGCCGTACGACCCGGACTTCGTCTCCTACAAGCTGTTCAGCTCGGCCTTCGCCGGGCAGGGCTTCTTCAACCCCGGCTCGTACCGCTCGGCGGTCACCGACGCCGCGTTGCAGGACGGCCGGGACAACGCCGACCCGGCCGCCCGCAAGGCCGCGTACGCCACGTTCCAGAAGCAGCTCGCCGCCGACGTGCCGTGGGTGTTCCTCACCTACCTCCAGCACACCTACGTGGTGAAGGGCGGCGTGACCGGGGTGACGCCGCGGGTCGAGCCGCACGAGCACGACGTCGCCAACAGCATCTGGTGGAACGTGCACACCTGGACGAAGACGTCGTGACGGCGCCGGTGACGGGCCGGCGGCGGCCGGCCGGGGCCAGCGCCGTGGTCCGGCGGCGGCTGCTGGTCGCCGTACCGGTGCTGGCCGCGACCAGCATGGGCATGTTCGCCCTCGGCGCCGCCTCCCCGATCGACCCGGCCCAGCAGTACGCGGGCGCGGCGGCGTTCACCACCAGTGAGGAGAACCTCGCGCAGATCCGCGCCAACTGGGGTGTCGACGATCCGCTGCCGGTGCAGTACGCCCGCTGGGTCGGCAACCTGCTGAGCGGCGACCTCGGCTGGTCGACGAGCCGGCACGAGCCGGTCACCTCGGTGCTGGCCTCCCGGGCCGGGTGGACGCTGCTGCTCGTCGGCACCGCGCTCGCCCTGGTGCTGGTGGCGAGCGTGCTGCTGGGCACGCTGGCCGCGTACCGGCGTGGCGGCTGGTTCGACAGGGCGCTGCGCGCCGTCGCGTACGCCGTGCAGTCCATGCCGGTGTTCTGGATCGGCCTCGCGGCGATCGCCGTGTTCGCGCTCAGCCTCGGCTGGCTGCCCGCCGGCGGGCTCACCGACATCACCGCCACGAGCACCGACCCGGCCGACGTGGCCCGGCACCTGGTGCTCCCGGTGACAGTGCTGGCGATCTCCCAGGCGCCGTGGTTCGTGCTGTTCGTCCGCGACGCGGTCGCCGAGAGCCTGCGCGACGACCACGTCCTGGCCGCCCGCGCCCGCGGGCTCCCCGGCCGGGTCGTCCTGTTCGGACACGCGCTGCGTACCGCGCTGCTGCCGTTCCTCACCCTGGTCGGCACGCACCTGCCCGAACTCGTCGGCGGCGCCGTCCTGGTGGAGACCGTGTTCTCCCTGCCCGGCCTCGGCGCGGTCACCGTCGAGGCCGCGCTGGGCGCCGACTTCCCGCTGCTCGCGGCCACGACCCTGGTCACCACCGTCGTGGTGCTGACCGCGAACCTGCTCACCGACCTCGCCTACGCCGCCGCCGACCCCCGGGTACGCCTCGATGACTGATCTCGCCCTTCCCGCGCGCGTCCGGCGCATGTGGCGTCCCGGCAGCGCCGGCACGACAGTCGCCGTCGTCGTGCTCACCGGTGTCGTCGCCGCCGCGCTGCTCGCCCCGGTTCTGTGGCCGCTGGACCAGAGCGCCGTCGACCTCTCCCGTACCCGGCTCGCGCCCTCGCCCGACCACCTGGCCGGCACCGACGACCTCGGCCGCGACGTGGCTCTGCGCAGCCTCTACGGCCTGCGCGTCTCGCTGCTCGTCGGCGCGGTCGCCGCGCTCGTCGCGGCGGTCGTCGGCGGCCTGGTCGGCGCCGTCGCGGGCAGCGTCGGCGGCTGGGTGGACCGGGCGCTCATGCGCGTCGTGGACACCGTCGCCGCGCTGCCGCACCTGCTGCTGGGCATCTTCATCGTGGCGATGCTGCGCCCCAGCCTGGGCGCGGTGATCGCCTCCATCGCGCTGACGCACTGGCTCTCCACCGCCCGGATCGTCCGGTCGGAACTGCTCAGCCTGCGCAACCGGCCGTTCGTCGACGCCGCGATCTCCGGTGGCGCCGGGCGCGTCCGGGTGCTCACCCGGCACCTGCTGCCGCACGTGCTGCCCCGCCTGGCGCTGGCGACCACGCTCATGGTGCCGCACGCCGTCTGGCACGAGACCGCGCTGTCCTTCCTCGGCCTCGGCCTGCCCCCGCACCTCGCCTCGATCGGCAACATGATCAACGACGGGCAGCGGTCGCTGCTCACCGGCGCCTGGTGGGCCAGCATCGTCCCCGGTCTCCTGCTCGTGGCCGCAACGCTGGCACTCGCCGTGCTCACCGGCCGGTGGCGCGACCGCCTCGACCCGCGCGTACGAGCGGAGCTGCACCTGTGACCGCCCCGGCGCTGCTGACCGTCGACGGGCTGACCGTCCGCTTCCGGCTGCGCGACGCCGTCGTGCACGCCGTGACCGACCTGAGCCTCACGCTGCGGCCCGGCGAACTGCTCGCGGTGGTCGGCGAGTCCGGGTGCGGCAAGTCGGTCCTCGCGCACGCCCTGCTCGGCCTGCTGCCAGGCAACGCCACTGTCACCGGGCAGGCCCGCCTGCACGCGCCGGGACGCCACGAGGTCGACCTGATCGGCGCGGGGGAGCGGCACCTCGCCCGGCACGTACGCGGCCGGGGCGTCGGCCTCGTCCCGCAGAGCCCCGCCACCGCGCTCACCCCGGTGCGTACCGGGCGGAAGCTGCTGGAGGAGACGCTGCGCGCCCACGGGCACAGCCGCCGCGACGCGCCCGCCGCCGCCGACCGGGTCGCCGCCGACGTCGGCCTCGACCCGGCCGACCTGAACCGGTACCCGCACGAGCTGTCCGGCGGCATGGCCCAGCGGCTCGCCACCGCGCTCGCGCTCGCGCCCGACCCGCCGGTGCTGCTCGCCGACGAACCCACCACCGGCCTCGACCGGCCGCTCGTCGACCACACGCTGGACCTGCTGCGCCGCCGCTGCGACACCGGCGCCGCCGTCCTGCTCATCACGCACGACCTGGCCGCCGCGCGCCGCGTCGCGGACACCGTCGCCGTGATGTACGCCAGCCGCATCGTCGAACACCGCCCCACCGAGGCGCTGTTCGACGGCCCGGCCCACCCGTACACCGCCGGTCTGCTCGACGCCCTGCCCGACCGCGCCTTCGTTCCGGTGCCGGGGCACCCGCCAACGCTCACCGACCTGCCCGGCGGCTGCGCCTTCGCCCCGCGCTGCGCCCGCGCCACCGGCACCTGCGACACGCTGCCCCGCCTCGCCGCCGACGGCGCGGGCCGGGTCGCCTGTCACCACCCGCTGCGCGAGGAGGTACCGGCATGACGATCACGGTTCCCGGCGCCACCGACGCCGCCGCCCCGGGCGACGCGCCGGCCGGCGGGCTCGCCGCGCACCAGGTCTCCGTCGCGTACGGCGGGCAGCGCGTCCTCGACCGGGTCGACCTGCACGTCGCCCCCGGCGAGACGGTCGGGCTGCGCGGCCCTTCGGGCAGCGGCAAGTCCACTCTCGCCCGCGTCCTCGCCCTGCTGCACGCCCCGGACAGCGGTCACGTCACGATCGACGGGCGGCCGCTCGGTGGCGTCCGCCACCGCCTGCCGGCGGAACTGCGCACCCGCGTCGCGATCCTGTTCCAGAGCCCGCGCGCCGCCACCGACCCGCGGCTCAGCCTCGCCGACATCATCGCCGAGCCGCTGCGCGCCACCGGCACACCGCGCGAGCAGGCGGCGGCCCGTACGGCGGAACTGGCCGACCTGGCCGGCCTGACCCCCGACCTGCTCACCCGCCGCCCGCACGCGGTGAGCGACGGGCAACTGCAACGCGCCTGCCTGGCCCGCGCCCTGGTCCACCGGCCGGACTACCTGCTCTGCGACGAGGCCACCGCGATGCTCGACGCGTCCACCCAGGCGCACGTCGCCGCCGTCGTCACCGACTACCAGCGCCGGCACTCCGCCGGGGTCCTGGTCATCACCCACGATCCGGCACTGATGGCCCGCTGGGCCACCCGGGTGGTGGACCTGCCGGCGGCGTGACGTCGCGTCACTCCTCGACCGGGCGGCGTACGGTGCCCAGCGCCCCGGCGACGACCGCCCCGAATCCGACCGCCATGAGCGGCATCCCCATCTCGAACGGCAGCTCACCGACCCAGTTGATGCTGTCGCGCTCCGGCAGTGCGCCCAGGCTCACCGCGACCACCGCACTGGCGAGGAACATCCCGGCCACCGCCGCGCCGACCGCGAGCTTGGCGCACGCCACGCTCCGCCCGGCCCAGAGGCCGGCGAGGACGGCGATCACCAGGGACACCACGACCAGCCAGGTCCAGCCGCCCTCGGTCTCCAGGTAGGCCCAGCCCGAGTACGACCACTGGTGAAGGCGGCTGGCGCGGAACCACGGGATCAGGTAGCCGAGCAGCGCGGTGGCGCTGCCGACCGTGAGCAGCACGTCGGGGGCCGGGCGGTACCAGCGAGGGGAGTCGTCCATGCGTCCGGAAGGTAGCAGTCACCGTCACCGGCGGATCCGCGTGGACGTGGCGGTGGCCCGGCCGCTTCGCCGCGACCGGGCCACCGCGCCGTGCGCGGTCAGCCGCCGAGGCTCGTGGCGGCGGACTGGATCGCCGAGGCGAACGTGCTGACCTGGGTGTAGACGCCGGGGTAGTTGGGGCGGGCGCACCCGTTGCCCCAGCTCACGATGCCCACCTGGATCCAGGCGCCGGCGGCGTCCGGGCGGAACATCGGGCCACCCGAGTCACCCTGGCAGGTGTCGACACCGCCGCTGGCGTAACCGGCGCAGATCTCCTCGCTGGGGATCACGTCGCCGCCGTAGTAGCGGTTGCAGGTGGTGTCGTCGACGAACGGCACCGTGGCCTTGAGCAGGTAGCGCTGCTGCGCGCCGCCCTCCCGCGCGGCGCCCCAGCCCGCCACCGTGAACGTGCCGTTGTCGTACGCAGTGCTGGTGGCGATCTTGAGCGTGGCGAGCGAGGTGACCGGGGTGGCGAGCCGGATCAGCGCCCAGTCGTCACCGTTGCCGTTGTAGCCGGGGGCCCGGTAGACGTAGTTGGAGCGGACCTGGATCCGGCTGGAGGACTGGAGGTCCACCACGCCCAGCGTCGCGGTGATGCTGGTGTTGGCGCCGGTACGGCCGACGCAGTGCGCGGCGGTGAGGACCAGTCGCGGGCTGTAGAGCGCTCCGCCGCAGCCCATCGAGAGCCGGACCATGAACGGGAACTCGCCCTGCGCGGCCCGGGTGCCGCCGACGACGTACGGCGTCATGTCCCCGGCCGGTGCCGCTGCGGCGGGCGCCACCGCGGTGACCGCTCCCGCGGTGACCACTGCCAGAACGGCCGCCATCCGGCCGAGGAATCTGCGCCAACGGACCATGGTTCCCTCCAGACATCGACGCTGTGCCGCCCCGCCGGGCCGCACTCGCGGTGGCAGGGAGCCTATGGGCAGGCATCGATGAACGGCAATGGATGCGGGCATCCCGTCTGCGTCATACGCCGCGCGTGCCGACGCCGTGTCCGGCGCCGGCACGTGTCGCCCGCGTGGTCAGCACCAGCCGTTGATCGGCCCGTTGACCCCGGTGGAGAGGTAGGCGTCGGACACCCAGCTTCCGTCGCTGAGCCGGTCCCACAGCGCCGTGGTGCCGTACCGGCCGGTGTGCGAGGTGCCGTTGGCGGAGCAGGAGACGGTGACGGTGGCCCCGTCCGCTATCGATCCGACCGCGCCGTACCCCGTGCCGGGGCCGGAGCGCCGGGTCAGCGTGCCACCGCCGTTGGCGTCGACGACTCCCTGGTTGAAGCCGAGCGCGCCGTAGTTGTAGACGCCGCCACCCCCGCCGACGTAGGCGGATCCGTGCCGGGCGCCACCCTGGTACGCGGCCGCGCCGCTGACGAAGTCCCACTTGCCGATGCCGTGCCCGGCGATCGGCACGTACGCCGAGTTCTGCCGCAGCCCGAAGTGCACGTGCCGGCCCGTGGCGGAGCCGCCGCAGGTGACGTCGGTGCCGGTGTTGCCGAGGTACGCGCCCTGCGCGACGGCGGCGCCGTTGACGGAGATGCTGTTCCACAGGTGGTAGTAGTCGGTCGAGTAGCCCCGGTCGTGGATGACCCGGATCCACCCGGTGCACATCGTGTACGCCGTACCGGCCCGCGCGGCCCGGACCACCTGGTCGCCACCGGCGAGGTCGACCGAACTCCACGGCGCGGCCGCCCCGCCCCAGCCGTGCGGCCCGGAGGTCAGCGTCCACGTCTGCCCGACCGCGAACGGCAGCGCCATGCCGGTGCGGAAGTCCCCGCCCGCGGCCAGTGGCGCCACCGGCGTGCGGAACACGGCCTTCTCGTTCTCGCTCACCAGCGGTGACGCGGCGGCCAGGTCACCGAACGACGCCTCGCCGTCGAAGGCGACGGTCCAGCCCTTGCTGTCGGACCGGGCGAGGAAGACCGATCCGGTGGGGTGCGCGTCCTCGGACCGGTCGGCCAGCAGCACCGCGGTGCCGAAGGCCCACCGGCCGTTCGTGCGGGTGACGGTGATCCGGGCCTGCTGCGCGTCCGCCGCGCGGGCGGTGGCCGAGCCGGCCGAGCCGAGAAGCTTCGCGGTCACGGCGTCGGCGACGGGGCCCGGTGCCGGGCGAGGGGCGGCGGTCGCTGGCGCCGGGGCTGCCGCCCAGGCGCCGATGGCCGCCAGGGCGCAGGAGAGCATGAGCCGTCGCATGGAGCCTCCTTATCGACATCTGTCACTGGATTGAGAGGCTATCGACGGTCGTGAAAGTTATCTACGACTCTCGGCGCGACGGTGAAGGATCTGTGCATCGGGGCGTATCCGGAAGTGGATCTTCCGGTGGGTGGCGGGTTGATCCGCCGCCGACCGGGTAGATGAGCGGGATGCGAGTACCGACCCTGGTCAAGACTGCGGCAGCAGTCGCCGCGACCGCCGCCGCGGGCGCCGCCGCCACCTCCACCGGCACCTCGTCGCGCTGGTACCGCCGCCTGCGCAAGCCCGCCTGGCAGCCGCCGTCGGCCGCGTTCCCCCTGGTCTGGACCCCGCTGTACGGGTTGATCGCGGTGGCCGGCGCCCGCGCGCTGGACCGCTCCGAGGGGCCCGAGCGCGCCGCCTTCGCGCGCGGCTACGCGCTCAACCTGGCGCTCAACGCCGGCTGGAGCGCCCTGTTCTTCGGCGCCCGCAGGCCCGGAGCCGCGCTGGCCGAGATCGCCGCGCTCAACGTGTCCAACGTCGTGCTGCTGGGCCGCGCGGCGCGCACCGACCGTCCCGCCGGGGCGGCACTCGCCCCGTACGTCGCCTGGACCCTCTTCGCCACCGCCCTCAACGGCGCGATCGTCGGCCTCAACCGGGGGCGGTGACCGGATCAGGCCGGGTGGACGTCGGCGGGCGCCGGGCGGGTCGCACGCCACGACGCCAGGAGCCGTAGCCGGTCGGCGTCCGGGCTGCCCGGCTCGGTGGTGAAGACGAGTATGACCGGGCCGGGACTGCCCGGCAGCGGGTAGGTGTCCCAGTCCAGGACGATGTCCCCCAGTCCGGGCACCCGGAACGTCTTGGTGCCGTTCACCGAGGCGCGGACGTCGTGCCGTGCCCAGAGCCGCCGGAACTCCGCGCTACGGATGCTCAGCTCGCCGACGACGGCCGTGGCGCGGGGATGGGTCGGGTCGTCGGCGACGGCGGCGCGCATCATGCCGATGTAGTCCAGCGCCTGCCGCTCCCAGTCCGGGCAGTTCCGTCCCCCGGTCAGCGCGTCGTCGAACATCAGCAGGAGCATGTTGAGCCGGCCGGGCGGGTGGTCCGCCGGGTCACCGAGCAGCGCCTGCGCCATCGGATTCCAGTCGAGCAGGTCGAGATGCCGGCCGAGGACGACCGCCGGGGTGTCCATCACCCGCAGCAGCCGCCGGGTGCTGTCCGGCACCCGCTCCGGGCCGCGCTCGACGCGCGCGGGCACCGGCCGCCGGGCGGCCCGGGCCAGCGTGAACAGGTGCCGGCGTTCGGTGTCGTCCAGACCGAGGGCGCCGGCGATCGCGTCCAGGACGTCGTCCGAGGGGCGTACCTCCCGGCCCTGCTCCATCCGCTGGTAGTAGTCGGTGCTCAGCCCGGCCAGCAGGGCCAGTTCCTCCCGCCGCAGGCCGGTCACCTTGCGTCGGCCGCCCGGCTCCAGGCCGATGTCGCGGGGGCGAAGTCGGCCGCGCCGGGCGCGGAGGAAGGCGCCCAGCTCGCGGGCGTACGGATGCGGGCTGCTCATGCCGCCAGTCTGCCGCGACGCCGGGCGCCCAGGGTAGGTCCGGCGGACCTAGGCAACCGCGAACGACCGAGACCGGCCGGATCGCTCCTAGCGTCATCGCCGGACGCGAACCCCGCACCGGAGGAGCAGCAGATGACCGGATGGACCGCCGACCGCATCCCCGACCAGCGCGGCCGGGTCGCCGTCGTGACCGGCGCGAACTCGGGCCTCGGCCTGGTCACCGCCACCGAGTTGGCCCGCCGCGGCGCCCACGTCGTGCTGGCCGTGCGGAACACCGCCGCCGGCCGGCAGGCCGCCCGCCACATCGGCGGCGACACCGAGGTACGCGAGTTGGACCTGGCAAGCCTCGATTCGGTACGCGCGTTCGCCGCGAAGCTGACCGCCGACCATCCGACGATCGACCTGCTGGTCAACAACGCCGGTGTGGTGCTGCTCGGCCCGCGCCGTACCTCCGCCGACGGCTTCGAGCTCCAGTTCGCCACCAACACGCTGGGCCCCTATGCGCTGACCGGCCTGCTGCTGGACGCCCTGGCCGGGGCGCGGGCGGCGCGGGTGGTGAGCCTCAGCTCCCTCACCCACCGGAACGCGCGCCTCGACTTCGGCGACCTGATGTCCGAGCGCGACTACCGGGCCTCTGCCGCGTACGGCCGCTCGAAGCTCGCCACCACGGTCTTCGGCGTCGAGCTGGACCGCCGCCTGCGCGCGGCCGGGTCGCCGGTCGTCAGCGCGCTGGCGCATCCCGGTCTCACCCGCAGCAACCTCACGCCGCGTGCCTGGGAGCACCGGGGCCGGCTGGGACGGGTGATCGGGCGGCTCGGCCTGCTCGCCACCCAGCCGGTCGAGCGGGGCGTCCTTCCGCAGTTGCGGGCCGCGACCGACCCGGAGGTACGCGGCGGCCAGTTCTTCGGCCCGTCCCGGTTCTTCGAGACCTGGGGCCCGGTGACCGAGGCGCGGCTGAGCCGGCAGGCCGCCGACCCGGCCGTCGGGAAGCGCATCTGGGCTGCGGCGGCGGAGCTGACCGGTGTTCGTTACCTCTGAACCGGCGGCGCGCAACGACGCGGCCGAGTGGGATTTTGCACTCCCAGTGCACTTGTCTCCGGTTTCGCCGCTGCCTAGCGTCAGGCCATGGCTGACTCGTGGACGTTCGCTGTGGCCCGTGACGACCTCGCTCGCACCACGCTCGTCGACGGCGCCGTGCCCGGCCTCGCCGACGGGGAGGCGCTGCTGCGCGTGGACCGCGTCGGCCTGACCGCCAACAACGTCACCTACGCGGTGCTCGGCGAGGCGATGCGCTACTGGGAGTTCTTCCCGCCGCAGCCGCGCGGGCTCGACGGCGGGTGGGGGCTCCCGCCACTGTGGGGCTTCGCCGAGGTCGTCGCGTCCACGGTGGCCGGCGTCGAGCCGGGGCAACGGGTCTACGGCTACCTGCCGCCCGCAGGCCACCTGGTGGTACGCCCGGACCGGGTGGACGCGTCCGGGTTCCGCGACGCGAGCCCGCACCGGGCCGAACTGCCCTCGCCGTACAACTCCTACCGGGCCACCGACGGCGACCCCGCCTACCGCGCGGAGCAGGAGGACCTGCTGATCCTGTTCCGGCCGCTGTTCTTCACCTCGTTCATGCTCGCCGACCAGGTGATCGACGAGGACGGCTACGGCGCGCGGACGCTGGTGCTGTCGTCGGCGTCGAGCAAGACGGCGTACGCCGCCGCGTTCGAGCTGCACGGCCGCGGCCCGCGCCTGATCGGGCTCACCTCGCCCGGGAACCTCGCCTTCACCCGATCGCTGGGCTGCTACGACGACGTCCTCTCCTACGACGACATCGGCGCGCTCGACGCCGTTCCGACCGTCTACCTCGACCTGTCCGGCTCACCCGCGACCCGCGCCGCCCTGCGGGCGCACCTCGGCGACCTGCTCGTCCGGGACATCGCCGTCGGCCTGACCCAGCAGACGCCCAACGCCGACGCCGCCGGGGAGGTCTTCTTCGCGCCGGTGCGCATCCGCAAGCGGAGCCAGGACTGGGGCCGGGCCGGTCTCGACGAACGCTTCGCCGACGCCTGGCAGCGGTTCTCCCAGGTAGTGAGCGGATGGCTCGACGTGCGGGTCGGCACCGGCCCGGAGGCGCTGCGGGACGCGTGGCTCGACGTCCTCGCGGGCCGGACGCCGCCCCGGGTGGGTCACGTCGTCCAGCTCTGAGAACGCCGCCGATATCGACCGTGACGGGCCGGGTCGGCCGATGCGCGCTAGGCTGTCCCTAACGGGGTGCCGGCGGCTGATCGCCGACCCCTTGCTTTTCCCACGGTTTCCCAGCCGCGATGACTGAGTCGAGCGCTGCCGTGCAGATTTCCTTGGAGCACCACGTGCCCGACAACACGTTCGCCCTGAACCCCTTCCGCGCGGAAGGGTTCGGGGCCACCGACGACGAGCGCAGTCCGATCGCGGACATCAGCGCCGAATCCATGACCCGCCTGCGGAGCCCGTTCACCGCGGCGCGCCCCGCTCGCGAGTCGGCCGGCGCGCCCGCCCGGCGCTAGGCCGTCATCCAGGGTGACGGACGCAGAGACCTACCTCTGAATCGGGTCGTGGGCGGGCGCCACGTGCATCTGGTCCGCCAGGGCGATGACGCGCCGCTCGGCGGTCCGACTGCGGGACCGCTGATCGGCGAGGTGACCGAAATGACCGAGATCCAGCTGGCCGACGTCTTCGTGGAGATGGCCGACACTCTCGTCGACGACTTCGACGTGATCGAGTTCCTGCAGGGGCTGACCGAGAGGTGTGTCGAGCTGCTGAATGTGTCGGCGGCCGGGCTGCTCCTGACCGACAAGCGCGCCACGCTGCGGGTGGTCGCCGCCTCCTCCGAACGCACCCGGCTGCTGGAGCTGTTCCAGCTCCAGACCGGCCAGGGGCCCTGCCTCGACTGCTTCACCTCCGGGCAACCGGTGTCGGTCGCCGACCTGACCCTGACCACTGCCCGATGGCCGAGGTTCAGCGCCGCCGCGGCCGAGGTCGGCTTCGCTGGGGTGCACGCCCTGCCCATGCGCCTGCGTTCCGAGGTGATCGGCGCGCTGAGCCTCTTCGACGTCCGGCCGGGAGCTGTCGACCAGGGCAGGCTCCGCATAGCCCGGGCGCTCGCCGACGTGGCCACCATCGGACTGCTGCAACACCGTGCCATCCACGAGCGCGACATCATCACCGAGCAGCTGCAGACCGCCCTGAACAGCCGTGTGCTGATCGAACAGGCCAAGGGCATTCTGGCCGAGCGCCTCCAGGTGGACGTCGGCCAGGCCTTCGCGATGTTGCGCGACGGCGCCCGCAGCCGCAACCGGCGGCTGTCCGAACTGGCCCAGGCGATCGTCGACGGCTCCGAGCAGCTCGCGCCGGTACCGGTCGCCGACAAGTCCGACTGACGACCGGTTCGACACCTGAGGGTGCTTCGCCGGGCCGCCCGGGTTTCGGCCGGGGGAATGAAGGCGTACGGTGACGGTGTCGCCCGGGTCCCCGGTGGCCGCCAGTCTCGCCGCCACCAGCCCGTTAGGGGCACAGGACAATGGTCACCACAATCGTGACACCGCCGGCCGTGCCGTCCCCTCCGACAGTGACCCCGGCAACGGGGGCGAGTGAACAACTGTTGCGTCGACGCGCGGCCCTGAGCCCCGAAGATCCCGACCGGGCCCGGCTGCGAGCCCGGATCATCGAGGCGAACCTGCCGATGGCGGACCGGCTGGCCCGCCGCTACACCGGCCGCGGAGAGTCATACGAGGATCTGGCTCAGGTCGGCGCGCTCGGTCTGATCAAAGCCGTCGACGGTTACGACACCGACCTGGGCGCGCCGTTCGCCGGCTACGCCATCCCGACCATCCTCGGCGGCATCCGACGACACTTCCGCGATTCGGCCTGGGCGATCCGGCCCCCGCGATCGATGCAGGAACTGAGCGCCCGGGTGCCGGAGGCGCGGAGCAAGCTCGGGCAGCGGCACGGTCGCGAACCAACCGACGCAGAGCTCGCCGACCACCTGGAGGTGACTGTCCCCCAGATCGTGGCCGCCGTCACCGCCTTCGACTTCTATCGTCTGCAGTCGGTGAACGAGCCACGGCCCGGGGGCAACGGTGTCGAGCGGATCGCACACGTCGGCGCCGCCGATCCGGGATACGCGGCAGTGGACGACCACCTCACCCTCCGAGGGCTCCTCGCGGCGCTTCCCCTACGTGAACGTCGGATCCTGACCATGCGGTTCTACGGTGACCTGACCCAGGCAGAGATCGCCGCCCGGGTCGGGCTGTCGCAGATGCACGTCTCCAGGCTGCTGACGCGCTCTCTGGCCCAGCTGAGAGCCGGGATGCTCCGCTGAGCGGTCGCCGGCCGGGCTCTGACGGTACGTGTTCGGCCAGAGGGGTAGTTCCGACATCTTGGACGTACCGATCGGTCAGGCCGCGGGTAGGCTCAGGATGTCGTCCCGGACCCCGACGGCTCCCGGTTCGCGTTGTTCGCGCACCACCGCCGAGATGAGGTCCACCATGACCAGGTTCGCCGACTCCACCCGCTCCGCCACCGTGCGGTCCACACCTGAGATCAACAACCGGCCCCGTCCGGTGCCGCGCGTCCGCGCCCCGGGATCGCTGGTCGCGATCACGGCCTTCGCCGTGGTGCTGCTCCTGCTTCTGATCTTCATCCTGCAGAACGGTCAACGCACGACCGTGCACTTCTTCGGTGCGAGCGGGGAGCTCCCGATGGGGGTCGCGCTGTTGCTGGCCGCGGTGTTCGGCGTGCTACTGGTGACCGTCCAGACCACCACGCGACGCGTCATCCAGCTGCGGCTGGCGACCCGCAGGCGCCGCGCCACCCCCGGCACCCGTCCAGACCTCGCCGGCACCGACCCGGACGCCGGCGTACGAGAGGGACGGAACTGATGGTCCGCTCAGCCCAGGACCGCATGACGTGGGTCTGCACCAGTGACCTGCCGACGGCACGCCTGCGGCTGGCCGATCCACCGTCCAGCCGCGCGATGTTCGACGGCGGTTGGTGGCCCACGTCACGAGACCCGGTCGTCGAACTGTCCAGCCTGATCACCGCGCTCGCCGCCCGAGGCGACGGCGTGATCGAACGGGTCATGCTTCCGCCGGCGGCCTGGGACAGCCATCCGACGCGGATCGGTGTCGGCGGCACCGTGGTGCGGGTGGGCTGGTTCGCCACCCTCGACGCCGAGCGGGTGATCCTGACAGGCACGCCGAATCTGCGGATCGACCTGGCCGTGACAGCGCCGGTCCGGGCCTGAACGCCCGGACCAGCCCGGCCCGGGGGCGGGCCATGACCGTTCCGCACCGCTTCACAAGGGGGTACCGATGAGGATCGCCAGATACCGGATCGCTGCGGCGCTGCGCGAGCGCGGGCAGAAGGTCAGGGCCGAATGGGTCGAGCGGGAACTGCCGGAGCTGGTGGATTCCGACCAGCACGCCGGGCTGCTCGCCACCCTGCGTCTCGATCCGGCCGACCTCGCCGCCACCCGGTCCTGGTGAGGGTTGCCCTGCTCGGGCCGATCGCCTGGCGGACACCCCCGCACCACTACGGTCCCTGGGAGCAGGTGACCGGGCTGCTCGCCGAAGGGCTGGTCACTCGCGGCGTGGACGTGACCCTCTTCGCGACACTCGACTCCGTCACGTCCGCCGCCCTCGACGGCGTGTGCCCCCGTGGCTACGCCGACGACCCGGGAATGGACGGGCGGGTGTGGGAGGCGATGCACGTGTCCCACGCGATGGCCCGTTCCGGCCGGTTCGACCTGGTGCACAGTCATCTCGACTGGCTGCCGCTGGCGTTCGCCGAACACTGTCGTGCTCCGCTGCTCACCACCGTGCACGGCTTCTCCGGCGCGGGCATCCTACCCGCGTACGCCCGGGCCCGCTCGTCCTACGTGTCGATCTCCGACGCCGACCGGAGCGCGGAACTCGACTACGTCGCCACGGTGTACCACGGTGTCGACCTCACCGGGCTGCCGTTGAGGCGGGAGGCGGGCCCGGGACTGGCCGCCTTCGGCCGGATCCATCCGGACAAGGGCATCCACACCGCCATCGAGATCGCCCGCCGCGCCGGACGGCCGCTGACCATCTGCGGCATCGTGCAGGACGAGCGGTACTTCGCCGAACAGGTGGCCCCGCACATCGACGGCGACCAGGTCGTCTTCCTCGGCTCGGTCGGCCCGAAACGACGTGCGGAGGTGCTGGGCGCGAGCGCCGCGCTGCTGCACCCGATCGCCTTCGAGGAGCCGTTCGGGCTGTCCGTGGTGGAGTCGATGGCCTGCGGCACGCCTGTCGTCGCGTACGCGCGAGGATCCATGCCGGAGGTGGTCGACGAAGGGGTGACGGGCTTCCTCGTGCACACCGTCGAGCAGGCGGTCGACGCCGTCACCCGGGCTGCCGAGCTGGACCGGGCCGCCTGTGGGGCGCGGGCCCGGGAGCGCTTCGGCGGCGACCGGATGGCCACCGAATACCTTGCCGTCTACGACGACCTCATCCGTCGACCGAGACGCTGAACCTGCCGGGGGCGCCCCGCACCGGGCAGCTCCCGAATCCGTTCCGCCGGCCACACACGCTGGCCGGCGTACGCCGATACCGCGTGAGGCTCGTCCCCGTACCCCGGAGGTGGCCGACAACCGGAAGGCCCGACACCCATGCCCAGCTACGGATTTCTCAGCACCCACCCGCCGACACGGTGTGGACTGGCCACCTTCAACTCCACCCTCGCCGCCCACCTGACCGCCGACGGCACGCGCGGTGGCATCGTCCGGGTCACCGACCGCGGCGACGACCAGCGGGCCGGGCCCGGGGTCGTGCACACCTGGTCGACGTGCACCCAGGCCGGCTGGCGGGACGCCGCAGCCGCCCTGAACGCCTTCGACGTGGCCGTCGTGCAGCACGAGTACGGCATCTACCCCGGGGCCGACGGCGAGGACGTCCTGCCGGTGTTGCGCCGGCTCACCGTGCCCAGCATCGTGGTCCTGCACACCGTGCTCCGCCGTCCGACCGCCCGGCAGAAGTCCCTGCTTGAGCAGATCGTCGCCGCCGCCGGAGCGGTCGTCACGATGACCGGCACGGCTCGCGACCGGCTGCTCGTCGGCTACTCCGTACGGCCGGAGAAGGTCACTGTCATCCCGCACGGCGCCGCCGAGCACGTCCGCGTGCCCGCCGACCGCCGTACCCGCCCACACCTGCTGACCTGGGGACTGCTCGGCCCCGGCAAGGGCGTCGAGTGGTCGTTGCAGGCGCTCGCGCGGTTGCAGGACCTCGACCCGACCCCCACCTACACCGTCGCGGGCCGGACCCACCCCAAGGTGGTCGAGCACCACGGGGAGGCGTACCGGTCGGGACTGCACCGGCTCGGCGCGCAGCTCGGCATCGCCCACGCCGTGGACTACCAGGACGTCTACCACGACCAAGCCGCCCTCGGCCGGTTGATCCGCTCCGCCGATGTGGTCGTGCTGCCCTACGACTCCCGCGAACAGGTCACCTCAGGTGTGCTGGTCGAGGCGGTGGCCGCCGGGGTGCCCGTCGTGGCCACCGCCTTCCCGCACGCCGTCGAACTGCTCACCGGCGGCCCCGGTCTGGTCGTACCCCATCGGGATCCGGCGGCGCTGGCCGCCGCGATCCGGCGGATCCTCAGCGAACCGGGCCTGGCGGCCCGGCTGGCCGGCCGCGTCCGCCCGATCGCCTCGGACCTGCGCTGGCCGGCGGTGGCGGCCCGCTACGGCGCCCTCGCCGAACGGCTCGTCGCCGCCCGCCTTACCGCGGCCAGTGCGGCATAGGCGTGACCGCGACCACTGGTCTGTCCAGCGTGCCGGACACCGGCCGCCGGCAGCCGACGCCCCGGCCGAGCTTCGCGCACCTGATTCGGTTGAGTGACGACACCGGGCTGTTCGAACACGCCCGGCACGCCATCGTCCGGCGCGAGCACGGTTACTGCACCGACGATGTCGCCCGCGGCCTGGTCGTCACCAGCCGCGAACCGGAGCCGGCCGAGGAGGTGCTGCGGCTCGCCGAGCGCTACCTCGCCTTCCTGACCCACGCCCAGGACGTCGGCGGCGCCTTTCACAACCGGCTCGGGCACGACCGGCGCTGGACCGACGAGGCCGGCCTCGGCGACTGGTGGGGCCGGGCGCTGTGGGGGCTCGGCACCGCCGCTGCCCGCAGTCCCGCCGCCTGGATCCGGGAGGAGGCACTCGTCGCCTTCAGCCGGGGCGCCAACCGGCGCTCCCCGGCGCCGCACACGATGGCCTTCGCCGGGCTCGGCGCGGTCGAGGTGCTTCGCCGCCACCCCGCCCACGCTGCCGCTGCCGCGCTGCTGACGGACGCCGCGACGACGATCGGCGGCCCTGGATCCGACCCGCGGTGGCCCTGGCCGCAGCAAGGGCTGACCTACGCCAGCGCGGCCCTCGCGGAGGTCGTCGTCGCCGCCAGCCAGCTGCGTCACGGGGGACCCTCCCTCGACGACGGGCTACGGATGCTGGCCTGGCTGCGTGAGGTCCAACTGCGCGACGGGCGGCTGTCGGTCATACCCGCCGGCGGGTGGCGGCGCGGCGCGGCACGGTTGCGCCACGACCAGCAACCGATCGAGGTCGCCGCCTTCGCCGACGCCTGCGCCACGGCCGCCGAGGTCACCGGCGATCCCGGTTGGGAGGCCGGGATACGGCAGGCGGTGGGGTGGTTCCTCGGTGAGAACGACACCGGCACGCGGATGTGGGATCCGGCGACCGGCGGCGCCTACGACGGTCTGACCACGCACGGGCCGAACGCCAACCAGGGCGCCGAGTCGACCCTCGCGCTGATCTCCACCCTGCAGCACGCCCGGCGGTGGTCGTGACCGGGAGCCTGGCCGTCCGGCAGGACGTCGTCCTCACCCCGGACCCACGCCGGGTGATTCTCAAACTCTTCGTCCCGGGCGAGGACGCCGCCCTGGTACGCAGCCGCGCGAGGGCGCTCATCGACCGCGTCGCGCACCTCGACGAGGAGGAGACCGGCCGTCTGTTGCGGGGCACCTTCGAGCGCTTCGGAGCTCGGCACCGGGATCTGGACGGCCGGCTTCACCACCACTACGACCTGGTGCGGCACCGCGCCGCCCGGGCCTGGGACCTTTCCCCCGCCGCCCGTCTCCTGGTCGGCGCCTACTTCAGTCACGAGTACGCGGTCGAGTCCGCCGCGCTGTGCAACCCGTCGATGGTGGTCCACCCCGATCAGACCGGTCTGAGCGCCGGGCAGGTACGCGCCGCGGTCAGCCTGCGCCAGATCGGCGAGGGCCACCTGTCGTCCATCGGCTTCGCCACCGCCGTCCTCGGACCCGGACGCCGACTGACAGTCGCCGAACGCTCGGGTCCGCTCGTGGTGGGGCAGCGGACCGGCGTACGGCACCGGCGGGACCTCCTGGCCGCCGGCCTGGCCGAGGTGGACTGCGACAACGAGATCACCGCCACCGTGCTGGACGCCCTGCCCGAACGGTACGACGAGGCCACCTTCGAGCGGGTGCTCGGCGACCTGCCACCGGACCTGCTGTCCCGCAGTGGCGGGATGGCCAGTCTCGAACAACTGCGCCGCACCAACGCCGCCGGCTACGCCACCGCCTTCCCCGCCGACACCGCCCTGCATCAACGGGTGCTCTGGCCGGCCACGCCGGCGGAGAGCAACGGCATGGAGGACGCCCGGTTCGTGCGGTTCACCGACGAGAACGGACCGGTGTACCGGGCCACCTACACCGCCTACGACGGCCGGCGCATCGCCACCCGCACGCTGGCCAGCACCGACCTGCGCCGATTCGAGGTCACCCCGATGCGCGGGCCGGGCGTCCGCAACAAGGGCGTCGCGCTGTTCCCCCGTACCGTCGGCGGCCGGCACCTCGCCCTGTGCCGCGCCGACGGCGAGACCATCGGCCTGACCTGTCTGAACGGCGAGAACCGGTGGCAGGAACCGGTGCCGTTGCACGCCCCCCGGGACAGCTGGGAGCTGATCCAGGTCGGCAACTGCGGGTCGCCCATCGAGACCGACGACGGCTGGCTGGTGCTCACCCACGGCGTCGGCCCGATGCGCCGCTACGCCATCGGCGCGCTCCTGCTGGACCTGCGCCGACCGGAGCGGGTCGTCGCACGGCTTCCCGGCGCGCTCCTGTCACCCGACGAGGCAGACCGGGACGGATACGTACCGAACGTCGTCTACTCCTGCGGCGGGCTCGTCCACGCAGGCGAGCTGTGGCTGCCGTACGGGGCGAGCGACGCCCGGGTCGGCTTCGCCACCGTGCCGCTGGCCGTGCTCATCGGGGCGATGGTGCGATCGCCGCACGGCCCCTCCGCCCAGGCGGCGGAGTAGACGAAGGACGCGCCCGCTCCAGGCCCCGGCGCGGCGTCGACGCTTCCCGGGCGCGGGATCGACCGGTGGTCAGCGGTTGAGGTAGGCGGCCAGGCCGCCGAGTTCCTCGTTGGCGATGAAGACCGAACGCACGTTGATGATTGCCTCCTCGACGTGGAGCGGACAGCCCCACGCCGAGTCGCCCCACGAGTCAGCGATCTTGATCTCGGCGGGTGCCGTGCAGCCGTCGCCGCCGCCGAGCTGACACCGCTCGGGGCGCGGAGTGGCGGCCTGCGCGGCGGCGGCGGCGCGCAGCCGGGCGGTGAGTTCCGCCGCCGCGGCGGCGCGCTGTTCCGCCTCGGCCCGTAGTTCCCGCTCCGCCCGCACCACCCGGGCCAGCTCGTCGTGGGCGGCCCGGGCGCGGGCGTCCGCGTCGGCCTTCGCCTGTTCGATGTGGTGGCGTTCGATGGCCAGGGCGGCGGTGCCGGTGAAGACCCGGGCGAGGGCCAGGTCGGTGTCGCGCGGGACGCGCGGGGTGCGGTGGTACATGGCGAACGTGCCGAGCAGGCCGCCGTCGCGGGCCAGGATCGGCGTGGACCAGCAGGCGGCCAGCCCGGCCCGCTCGGCCAGGTCGCGGAAGTCGGCCCAGAACGGGTCGGTGGCGATGTCGGTGACGACGACCGGTTCCCGCCGGTGCGCGGCGGTGCCGCACGAGCCGACACCCTCACCGGTGGCGATCCCGTCGATGGCCTGGTTGTAGAAGCCGGGCAGGCTGGGCGCGGCGCCGTGGCGCAGGTGCCGGCCGTCGGCGTCGGCGAGCAGGACGGAGACGAGCACCTCCTGCGGCGCGAGGTTCTCGATGCAGCGGGCCATCCCGTCGAGCACCTCGGCCAGCGGCGCCTGCCGGGCGATCTGCTCCAGCATGGCGCGGTGCTCGGCCATCAGCCGTTGCGCGTGCTTGACCTGCGTGGTCTCCACCCCGATCACGCGGATCCCGGTCACCGTGCCGTCGGCGTCGCGGCGTGCCTCGTAGGTGAAGTCGAAGAACGCCTCCCGCGCCTGCGACCCGGTGCCCAGCATGATCCGGGCGTCGTGGCCGGTGTACGACTCGCCAGTGCGGTAGACCTCGTCCAGCAGGGCGATGAAGCCCTGGCCGTCGAGTTCGGGCATCAGCTCGGCGAGCGCGACCCCGGTACGGGCCCGTTCCTCGCCGATGGCGGTGAAGAACGCCGGGTTCGCCGCCTCCACCACGTGCGTCGGCCCGGCGAGCGCGGCGAAGACGGCGATGGACTTGCCGAACAGTGTCCGCAGATCCTCGTCCGCGGGCCGCCCGGCGACCGGCGAACCCGCCGTAGGCAGATGCTGGCCTGGTAGCGCCGTCATGCCTGGTCTTCCTCCCACGCCCGCCTCGTCGACCGTCGCCAGATTACGGGGCAGTGGCCGGCGTTCACATCTTGGCATCGACGCCCGCCTCCGTTACCGTCGTGGGAACGCTCCCATGAACTTAGATACATCTATTTGATCAGGAGGAAACACGACGTGGCTATCCTCTCGTCCCGCCGCAGTTCAGCGGCCATCAGCGTGGCCGCGGTCGCGGGGCTCGCCGCGGCCGGCGTCGGTCTCGCCGTCGGCGGCGCGTCCGCCGGCACCGTGTCCGGATCGCTCTACCGCGACCCGTCCTCGGCGGTCGTCCGCTGGGTCGCCGCCAACCCCGGCGACTCGCGCGCCGCCGTCATCCGCGACAAGATCGCGAGCCAGCCGCAGGCCCGCTGGTACGCCAACTTCAACCCGTCGACCATCCAGTCCGAGGTCTCCGCGTTCATCGGCGCCGCCAACTCGGCGCAGCAGATCCCGGTGCTGTCGGTATACGAGATCACCAACCGGGACTGTGGCGGCGCGAGCGCCGGCGGGGCGCCGGACCTCAACCAGTACCAGACCTGGGTGTCCAACTTCGCCAGAGGACTCGGCAACCAGACCGTCCTGATCATCCTGGAGACCGACTCGCTCGCGCTCCAGACCTGCCTGAGCACCGGTGAGCTGAACGCCCGCAACCAGGCGCTCACCACGGCGACCCAGACCATCAAGTCGGCCAACCCCAACGCCAAGGTGTACCTCGACGGCGGCCACTCGACCTGGAACAGCGCCAACGACACTGCGAACCGGCTCCGCGCGGCCGGCGTGCAGTACGCCGACGGCTTCTTCACCAACGTGTCGAACTTCAACCCCACCTCCAGCGAGGCGAACTTCGGCCGGGCGGTCATCTCCGCGCTCAACGGCATGGGCATCTCCGGCAAGCGGCAGGTCATCGACACCAGCCGCAACGGGGGAGCCGCCGGTGACTGGTGCGCAGACGACAACACCGACCGGCGCATCGGGCAGTACCCGACGACGAACACCGGCGACGCCAACATCGACGCGTACCTCTGGGTGAAGCCCCCGGGTGAGGCCGACGGCTGCCGCTACACGGCCGGTTCGTTCCAGCCGGACCTGGCCTTCAGCCTCGCGAACGGCGCGCCGAACCCGCCCACCACCGCGCCGCCGACGACCAACCCGCCGACGACCGCTCCGCCGACCACGGCCCCGCCGACGACCGCGCCGCCCACCACGGCGCCGCCGACCACGCCGCCGCCGGCCGGTAACGGCTGCTCCGCGTCGGTCGCGATCAACCAGTGGAACGGCGGCTTCACCGCCAGCGTGAACGTCACCGCCGGCTCCGCGGCCATCAACGGCTGGACCGTGACCGTCGCGCTGCCCGGCGGCGCCGCGATCACCGGCACCTGGAACGCCCAGGCCAGCGGCACCAGCGGCACCGTCCGGTTCACGAACGTGGGCTACAACGGGCAGGTCGGCGCCGGCCAGACGACCAACTTCGGTTTCCAGGGCACCGGCACCGGCCAGGGCGCTACCGCCACCTGCGCAGCCTGACCGGAACCGATCCCGGGGCCCGGCGCGGAGGATCGCTCTCCGCGCCGGGCCTCTCGTCGTCAGCCCTGGCCCTCCGCCGCCGTCCACAGCGGAATCGGATCGTGGGCGCGGACGTCGTGGGCCGGCACCACGTGCATCAGGTCGGCCAGGGCGATGATGCGCTGAAGGCCCTCCCGGACCCGCGTCGCGTCCACGTCCGCCAGCATCCGTAGCAGCGCCGGACGCTCCGCCCGGAGCGTCACACCCTCCATCTGCCACGTCAGGTCGCCGATGAAGGCGTATCGGCTGCCGTCGGGGAGGTTGACGAAGACCACTACCGAGCCGTCCGTGTGGCCGCCCGCCTCCACGATCACCACCGAACCGTCGCCGTGGACGTCGTGGCTGGCGGGGAAGCCGAGGTAGGGCGGCCCGTCGAACGTGTAGTGGTGGATCCGGCGGTGGCTCGCGACCTCCCGGAACACGGCGGCGTCGGTGGCCCGGTCGACGTACCGGCCCTCCGCGGGGTTCAGCCAGATGGGCACGTCGAGGTCGGCCAGGCCGCTGACGTGATCCCAGTGGGCGTGCGTGATGACGACGCCCCGCAGCCGTGCCATGTCGTAGTCCCGCGCCCGCAACTGCTCCCGGACCGTCGCGCCGACTTCGTGCGGGGTGCGCCGGTAGGACGGCATGGCCGCGATGTGCGCCTCGACGTCCGCGCCGAACCCGGCGTCGATCAGCAGGTCACCGCGCGGGTGCCGGACGAGCACGGCGGTGGCGGCGAACCGTCGCCGGTCGCCGAACGCGCCGCCGCGGTAGGCCAGGAAAGCCCGATTCTCGTACGTCCCGGTGGGCAGTTGGTAGATCGCCATCTCGGGTGGCGGTGCGGCCTCGGGCAGCGGACCCGTCCACGGTTCCGGCCCCGGAAGGGGCGCGGGCCGGAACGACCGGACGGTGACCAGCGCGGCGGCCACAGCGGCGAGCGCGACAGCGCTCCACACGTAGATCATCTGTCGTGCCTCTTCGCGTTTCTCACCGGTCGATTCGACAGCCGGTGGCGCGTCGGCGTCCAACACCTGATCTGCGGCGGCAATACCTTGAGGGTATGGTCCCTCCGGTGGTGGACATGCGCTCTCTGGGCTACTTCGTCGCGGTGGCCGAGGAGCTCAACGTGGGCCGCGCCGCGGCCCGCCTGCACATCTCGCAGCCGCCCCTGAGCCGGGCGATCCAGCGCCTGGAGGTCGAACTCGGCGTCGAGTTGTTCACCCGCTCGGTCCGGGGCATGACGCTGACGCCGGCCGGTCAGGTGCTGCTCCCGGAGGTGCGCGAGCTGCTCGCCCGGATCGAGTCCCTGCCGTCGCTCGTCGCTCCGGCGGCCGAGCCGCGCACCATCACCATCGGGACGCTCGCGGACAGCGTGGACCGGGCCGGCGGCACCCTGATCGACGCCTTCCGCTCCCGGTACCCGGGCGTCGAGATCCGCGTCGTCGAGGGCGACCTCACCGACCCCACGGTGGGCGTCGACCGCGGTCTGGTCGACGTCGCGCTCACCCGGGGGCCGTTCACCGCCGGCGAGGTCGCCGTTGCCGAACTCCGCCGGGATCCGGTCGGGGTCGTCCTGCGTGCGAGCGACCCGCTCGCGTCCCGGGACCGGGTGCGGCTCGACGAGCTGCGGGACCGCCGCTGGTTCCGCGTCCCGGACACCGTCGACCCCGTGTGGCGGGACTACTGGACCGGTGGTCGCGCACCCGCGGACGGCACCGACACGGTGGTGCGGACCGTCCGCGAGTGCATCCAGGCGGTCCTGTGGTCGGACTCGATCGGGCTGGCCCCGCTCGCCATCACTCCGGTCCCCGGCATCGTCGTCGTCCCGGTGGACGGCGTGGCGCCGAGCCCGCTCGTCGTGGCGTGGCGGCGCCGCGACCGCAGGTCACTCGTGCACGGCTTCGTCGACGTCGCCACCGCCCGGTGAGCACCTCACCGGGCGGGGGCGGCCGGAGTCACGCGGCGACGAACCGCCGCGCCCTCGTCAGGTTGCGCGCCAACTCCTCGCGGTTCTGGTGCGCGTGGCGGAGCCACGCCGGCTGACCCGGGCCGGTACGCCAGGACTCACTCAGCGGACTGTTGTCCACTGTGTCGAAGCCGAACCGGTCGTAGAGCCGTGTCACCAGCTCGACCGCCTCCGGGTGGTCGCTGGAGACGGACAGCGCCAGCCGGTCCGGCGCGCCGGCGGGCCGGGCCGAGGTGAGCAGCCGTGGCGCCTGGATGTGGGTGAACGCCTTCGCGACCTTCGACGTGGGGAGCTGTTCCTGGCGCAGCTCGTGGACCGTCTTCTCGCCCGAGTCGAGGACCGGGATGTTCCCGTCCCGCCAGACCATGTAGTTGTTCGTGTCCAGCACGACCTTGCCGGCCAGCTCCTCGACCGGCATGTCGTTCACGACCTTGAGTGGCACGGCGACGATCGCGAAGTCGCCCGCTGCCGCCGCCTCCGCGGCGTACGCCGCCCGCGCCGACGGCCCGAGTTCGGCCACGAGGTCCGTCAGCGTGTGCGGTCCCCGCGAGTTGGCGATCACGACCGTGTACCCGGCCGCTACCGCCGCGCGGGCGAGCTGGCTGCCGACCTCGCCCGCGCCGATGATGCCGATGGATGTCATCGTCGGTGGTCCGTCAGCGGGCGGCGGTGAGCTGCCGCAGCATCTCGGCCGAGTCGTGCAGCGCGGTCATCTGCACGAACCGCCCGTCGCTGACCTTGTAGATGGCGTACTCGACGATTTCGAACGAGGCGCCGGAGGGCGGCACGCCCAGCCACTCCTTCACCGGCGTGCCGTAGTTGATCGCGCGTACGGCGATCCGGTCGCGGTCGAACAGCAGTTCCTTGACCTCCCAGCGGAGATCCGGAACGGCGTCCACGTCGTGCTTCTGCACCGCGAGCACGTCGTCCCGGGTGCCCGGCTCGCCGTTCAGCATCACCGTGTCGTTGATGAACTCGTCCATGCCGTCGAACTCGTGGGCGTTCAGTGCGGCGACGTAGCGCAGGTACCAGTCGCGGAGATCGTGCTGAGTCATGTCACTCTTCCTCTGCTGTGCGGATGATGTGCGGATGCGGTCGGGGCGGACGGTTACCAGCTCAGGGGCCCGAGGTCGTCCTGGAGGGTTCCGGTCGGGCCGTCGGGGGGAAGCGTCGCCAGGCGTACGACGGTCCGGGCGCTCTCCGCCGGGGTCCTGCCGCCGCCGATCGCGGCGGTCAGGTCGGTGGCGGTGTAGCCCGGCTCGACCGCGTTGAACCTGATTCCCGGCTGGGACTTGGCGTACTGGAGGGTGATCATCGTGGCGGCGGACTTCGACGCCGAGTAGAGCGGTGACGTCAGGTGGTACTCCGGCCGGTCGGGGTTGGTGACCGCCCAGAAGGAGCCGGCGCTGCTCGACACCGTGACCACTCTCGGATTGGACGACCGGCGCAGCAGCGGCAGCGCCGCCTCCGTGACCCGGACGATCCCGACCACGTTGGTGTCGAAGACGCGCAGGGCGGTCGGCCCGTCGACGACGCCGTTCTCGGCGATGCCGGCGTTGTTGACGAGGACGTCCAGCCGCCCCTCGTCGGCGTCGATGGTCGCCAGCGCCTTCGTGACCGAGTCGTCGTCGGTCACGTCGAGCGGCACGAACCGTGCCCCCAGAGCCGAGGCGGCCTCCTCGCCCCGCCCGGTGTCGCGCGCTCCGACGTAGACGACGTGCCCCAGGTCGAGAAGCTGTCTGGCGATCGCGAAACCGATGCCCTTGTTCGCGCCGGTGATCAACGTGACGGTCATGCTGTTCCCTCGTGTTCCCAGTTTTGTACTGATCGGTTCGTGGACCACCGTAACAGCTTTCTGTACCGATCGGTTCGTGGGCTGGGTCACTTCTGTACCGAGCGGTATAGTCGAGGCATGGGCACTGAGACTCCGACCCCGGGACGGCCGCGGGCCTTCGACGAGCAGACGGTCCTCGACCGGGCCGCCGAGGTCTTCTGGCGGCAGGGCTACGAGGGCGCGTCGCTGAGCTCACTCACCAGGGCGATGGGCATCAACCGCCCGAGCCTGTACGCCGCGTTCGGCAGCAAGGAAGAGCTGTTCAAGCGGGCCTTCGACCGCTACCACGAGACCAACCTGGCGAACGCGCGCGCCGCCCTCGACCAGCCGACCGCGTACGCCGCGATCGAAGCCTTCCTGCGCGCGAGTGCCGACAACCTGACCGCGGGCGGCCACCCCGCCGGCTGTCTCTCCATCCAGGGCGGCCTGGCCTGCTCCCCGGAGAACGCCCGCATCTCCGAGATCCTCGCCGCCGGCCGGGCGGCCACCGAGGCCGCGCTCGAAGAACGGCTGTCCCGTGCGGCGAAGGAGGGTGATCTCCCGGACGGCCTGGACAGCCGGGCGCTCGCCCGTTTCGTGATGGCGCTCAGCGAGGGGCACGCCGTCCACGCGGCGGCCGGCGCGAGCCGCGAGGACCTTCAGGCCTCCGTCGACGTCGCCATGCGAGCGGTCGCGGCACTCCATCCCGGTTCCGGAGGGTAGTCGTCCGGATTCACTCAGCTACTTCTCAGGTGGCGTTGGTAGCTTCCCCGCTCGATGGCTTCCATTATGGACGCCGCTGGTCTCGTTGTGGCACAAGGGTTTCACGTGAAAGTTTCACAGTTCCCGTGTCGCACGTACGACGGTCGTCGAGGGAGAGGTTCGTGGTGCTCAAGAAGATGCTTGGTGCGTTCGGGGTGGGCGGCCCGAGCGTCGATACGGTCCTGTCCAATCCGAGCACCCGCCCGGGCCTGATGCTGGGCGGGCAGGTGAACCTGACCGGCGGCAGCCACGACGTGGCGATCGATCACATCACCGTCGGGCTGGTCACCCGGGTGGAGATCGACGGCGCGGAGGAGGAGTACGACGCCCTCGTCGAGTTCCATCGCGTACAGGTGGCGGGTGGTCTGAACCTGCGCGAGGGGCAGCAGTTGTCGCTGCCGTTCCAGGTGGCGATGCCGTGGGAGACGCCGGTGACCGACCTGTACGGCCAGCGTCTGCACGGCATGACGATGGGCCTGCGTACCGAGGTGGCGATCCGCGGCGCGATCGACAAGGGCGATCTGGACCCGGTGTACGTCCACCCGCTGCCGGTGCAGGAGCGCATCCTCGAGGCGTTCGGCCGGCTCGGCTTCGGGTTCAAGGGCGCCGACCTGGAACGCGGGCACATCTCCGGGCTGCACCAGAGCCTGCCGTTCTACCAGGAGATCGAGTACTACGCCGCCCCGCAGTACGCCCACGGCGTCAACGAGGTCGAGCTGACCTTCGTCACGAACGAGCGCGGCGTCGACGTGGTGCTGGAGTTCGACAAGCGCGGTGGCCTGTTCGCCGGCGGCCACGACTCGTACGGCCGCTACCACGCCGCGCACGCCGACGCCGACCGTGTGGACTGGGCCGCACAGGTCGACACCTGGGTCCGCCAGGCCCTCGACGGCTACCAGAGCCTGCACGCCGGCCACGGCTACGCCCCGCCCGCCCAGGGCTACGGCGCTCCCGGCTACCCGCCCCCGCCGCCCGGCTACGGGCAGCCCGTGTACGGCGCTCCCGGCTACGGGCACGCCGCGTACGGCCACCCCGGCGGGCACCACAAGGAGCACCACCACCAGGAGCACCACGGCGGGCCCGGCATGGGTGCCGTTGCCGCGGGCGTGGTGGGCGGTGCGGCCCTGGGCTTCGCCGGGGGCATGGTCGCCGACGAGGTCTTCGACTCCTTCGGTGACGACGAGGGCGGCGACGAGGAGGCGTGAGCCAACCTTTTTCCACAGTGGACTGACGCGCCCGCTCCATGATCTAATTCGGCAGTTTTGTCCGTAGACGATCGGTTTCCACCGATCGGGATTTCGAAGGAGTGCGCATGCCCGTCACCGCCGACCTCACCAAGCTGGTCGACAAGGCCTACCAGGACAAGACCCTCACCGAGATCGTCGACGCCCCGGTGTCCGCCCTCGCCGGGGTCAGCGACGGCGACGCGAAGCTCCTCAAGGACGCCTTCAACATCACCACCGTCGGCGACCTGGGCCGTAACCCGTACTTCCGGACCGCCAACGCCCTGGTCGCCCTGACCGGCGCCAAGTAGCACCACCGCCGGCGGCCCGGGAGACCTCTCCGGGCCGCCGGACGCCGGCTCCGGCCAGTGTGGTTGGTTTCGGACGCTTCCGGGCAAGGGCTCGTCGGCACCTGTGCCAGCGGTCCGCCGGGGCGCTGGCACACTGACCACCCACACCGTGACGTACGACGAGGGGAACAGCCGATGGCGGCGGAGGGCAGCACCAAGGCCGTGGTGACGGCGCTGGTCGCGAACCTGGGTATCGCGGTGAGCAAGTTCGTGGCCGCCGGCATCACCGGGTCGGCGTCGATGCTCGCCGAGGGCGTGCACTCGGTCGCGGACTCCACGAACCAGGCTCTGCTGCTGGTCGGCGGCAAGCGTGCCCGCCGTGCCCCCACCGCGCTGCACCCGTTCGGGTACGCCCGCGAGCGCTACGTCTATTCGTTCATCGTGGCGATCATCCTGTTCACCCTCGGCGGCCTGTACGCCCTCTACGAGGGCTATCACAAGATCAGCGACCCGCACGAGCTGTCCTCGCCGCTGATCGCCGTCGCCGTCCTGCTGATCGCGATCGCCCTGGAGGGCTTCGCGCTGCGGACCGCGGTGAAGGAGGCGAACAAGGTACGCGGCACGCGGAGCTGGGCCTCCTTCGTCCGCCACGCCCGCGCCCCGGAACTGCCGGTGATCCTGCTGGAGGACGCCGGCGCCCTGCTCGGCCTGCTGTTCGCCCTGTCCGGCGTGGGCCTGAGCGTGCTCACCGGGAACGCGCTCTTCGACGGCATCGGCACCCTGTGCATCGGCGTCCTGCTTGTCGTCATCGCCGTCGTCCTGGCCGTCGAGACCAAGAGCCTGCTCATCGGCGAGGCGGCACTGCCCGAAGAGGTCTCCGCGATCCACACCGAGCTGGTCTCCACCCCGGGCGTCGACCGGGTCATCCACCTGCGCACTCTGCACCTCGGGCCGGAGGAACTCCTGGTCGCGGCGAAGATCGCCATCAGCACCTCCGACCGGGGAGTCGACGTCGCCGCCGCCATCGACGACGCCGAGGCGCGGATCCGTCGGGTGCTGCCCATCGCCACGGCGATCTACCTCGAACCCGACATCGACCGGCAGCCCGCCCGCACCAGCGCCACCTGACCCGGAGGTCCGGGTCGGTGCCCGGGTCACCGACGTCGGCGTAGTGCCGAGGAAAGCGGCGGGGACTGCTCTGTCCGGGCGGGCTGACGGCGGAGCGGGTCAGTCGGCCTGGGCCGGGGTGTCCGGCGTGGACCTGGGGCGGCGCTTGCGTGGTGCGGCCGAGCGGGGCGGCAGCGCGCGCATGTGGTCGCGTACCCGGGTCATGATGTCGCCGAGGTGACGCACGTCGTCGTCGGAGAGCGGGTTGAACAGCAGCAGCCGCGACACCTCGATGTGGCCGGGCAGGATCCGGCGGAACAGGGCGGCGCCCGCGTCGGTCAGGGCGACGAGGGTGGCTCGTTCGTCACCGGGAAAGCTGCTGCGAGTGATCAGGCCGGCCTTCTCCAGCAGTCCGGCCTGATATGTCAGCCCACTGCGGCTGTAGACGACGCCGTCGGCGAGCTGGGTCATGGTCAGCGGCGTCTCGGACCGCGCGAGGTTGGCCAGCAGTTGGAACTGCACGTAGCTGATGCCGCCCTCGGTGCGTAGCTGCTGCTCGACGTGGTGTTGCAGCAGGCTGACGGCCTCCAGGAGCGCGAAGTAGGTCTGCAGCTGTTCGGGGTGCAGCGGTGGCACCCCGTCGTCGCTGCCGTCCCCCGCCGTGCGGGTGGATGTCATGTGCGCACCTTACCTGCTTCGAACTCGCAGCATTGTGAGTGGTGTCACTCCTCGCGTGGCTTTGCTTCGAACTCGAAGCGACCTAGGGTCGAGTCATGCTTCGAGTTCGAAGCGGTTACCCGAGGAGGACACCATGAAGGCAGTGCGCTACCACTCCCACGGCGGCAGCGACGTGCTCACCTATGAGGACACCGAACGGCCGGTGGCGGGAGCCGGAGAGGTGGTCGTCCAGGTGGCCGGCACCTCGTTCAACCCGGTGGACGTGGCGATCCGCGCCGGCTACCTGCGGGACGTCTTCCCGCTGACCTTCCCCCACACGCCGAACTTCGACGTCGCCGGAACCATCACCGAGGTAGGCGAGGGCGCCGGCAACTGGAACGTCGGTGACGCGGTCCTGGCGTTTCTGCCGATGGCCGCGCCGGGAGCGGCCGCCGAGTACGCGGTCGTCCCCGCCGAAGCGCTTGCCGCCGCGCCGCGTACCGGCGAACTCGCCGACGCTGCGGCCCTGCCCTCCGCCGGCCTGACGGCCTGGCAGTCGCTGTTCGAGCACGCCGGCCTGACCAGCGGGCAGCGCATCGTCGTCAACGGTGCGGGTGGCGCGGTCGGCGGATACGCCGTCCAGTTGGCCGAGCAGGCCGGTGCCGAGGTGACCGCAACCGCCAGTGCGCGCAGCCGCGACCGGCTGCTCTCCTACGGTGCCGACCGGATCGTCGACCACACCACCACCGCGCTCACCGACGCCGTGGCGGGCGAACGGTTCGACGTGGTGCTGAACCTGGCGCCCATCACTCCCGCACAGGGCGTCGAACTCGTGGATCTGGTCGCCGACGGCGGCGCCTTCGTGAGCACCACCGCTCCGGGCCCGGAGCAGCCCGGACGCGGCATCCGCACGGTACGGGTCTTCGTCCGCAGCGACGCCGCCCAACTCGCCCAGCTGGTGGCCCGCGTCGACGCCGGTGACCTGCGCATCGACGTCGGCCAGCGGCGGGCCCTGCGCGAGTTGGCCGCCGTGCACGACGAGTCCGAGGCCGGTCGGCTGGCCGGCAAGACCGTCCTCATTCCCTGAGTCAGCCGCCCCCCTTCGCGGGGCGTCTGCCACCACCCACCCCCCTGCACGGAGGACAGATCACGATGACGACCGCATTCGAACCCGTCAGCCTCGCCGGCACCAAGCTGAGCAACCGGATCGCGATGGCGCCGATGACCCGCAGCCGCGCCCACGGCCCGGGCGCCGCGCCGACCGCCGACACCGCCACCTACTACGCCCAGCGCGCCTCCGCCGGTCTGATCATCACCGAGGGCATCCAGCCCTCGGTGATCGGCCAGGGCTACCCCAGTACGCCGGGCCTGCACAGTGCCGAACAGGTAGCGGCGTGGCGTCAGGTCACCGAAGCCGTCCACGCCCAGGGCGGGGTCATCTTCGCCCAGCTCATGCACACCGGCCGGATCGGTCACCCCAGCCTGCTGCCCGAGGGCCTCGTCCCGGTCGGTGCGTCACCGGTCGCCGCCACCGGCAAGGTGTTCACCGCGCAGGGCCCACAGGACTTCGTCACGCCCCGCGAGCTGACCGACGCGGAGATCCTCACGACCATCGGCGATTTCGCCGCCGCTGCCCGCAACGCCGTTACCGCCGGGTTCGACGGCGTGGAGGTGCACGGCGCCAACGGCTACCTGCTGCACCAGTTCCTCTCCACCAATGCCAACCGGCGCAGCGACCGCTGGGGCGGCACGGTCGCCGGCCGTAGCCGGCTGACCGTCGACGTCGTCCGCGCGGTCGCCGACGCGATCGGCGCCCACCGGACCGGACTGAGGATCTCTCCCGCCAACCCGTTCAACGACATCACCGAGGACGCACACCAGCACACCTACACCGCGCTGGCCGACACCCTCAACCCGCTCGGCCTGGCCTACCTGCACATCGCCGAGGCCGACGACCGCGACCTCACCCGCGAGCTGCGCCGCCGGTGGGACGGCCCGCTGATCCTCAACCCGTTCACGCCCGGAACGGTCACCGGCCCCGAGCAGCTCGCGCTGATCGAGGACGGCACCGCCGACCTGATCAGCTTCGGCGGCCTGTTCCTCGCCAACCCCGACCTGCCCGCCCGGCTCGCCGCCGGCGGGCCCTACAACACACCCGATCCGGCCACCTTCTACGGCGGCGACGCCCGCGGCTACATCGACTACCCCACGCTCGACGGCAGTCCGAGCGCGGTGAGCTGACCACCGCCGCGCGCAAGGCCTGCCCCGCCGGACGCCGCGGGCAGGCCTTGCGCGGAGCGACATCGGCCGGCTACCGCACCAGTGGACCGACCTGCTGTGCGGTGAACCGGACGAAGCCCTCGAGGTCGGGTTCGTCAGCGGTGGGCTGGAGGATCACGGCGTCGGCTCCGGCGTCCCGGTAGCGGTTCACGACAGCGGCAATGTCGGCTGCGTCGCCGAACGCTGTGGCGTCCCAGATGTCCGACTCGTTCCACGACTCCAGCTCGCGTGCCATGCGTGCCTCGGCGTCGGGGCCGGTCGCCGCATGGACGTACACGGTGACGGCCTTGGCCGTCGACCTGACGGCGGCCACCTCCTGCGGAGGTGTGCCGGCGGTCAGCAGGATCCCGTCGGCGACCTCGCAGGCGAGAGCACGCGTCTTCGGCCCGGTCGCGCCGGCGAAGATCCGGGCCGTGCCCACCGGCGGGTAGTCCAGCTTGACCTTGTCGAGCTTGACGTACCGACCCGACGTCGTGACCGTCTCGCCGGCCAGCAGCGCCTTCAGCGCCTCGACGTGCTCGCGCAGCAGCGTCAGCGGCGAGCCCACCCGCGCTCCGACCTGCTCCATCCAGTCCTGGACGCCGTGGCCCACGGTGAGCAGCACCCGGTCGGGGAAGAGCCGGTGCAGCGTGGCGGCCTCCATGGCGAGTGCCGCGACGTTGCGGAACGGCACCGGCAGCAGCCCGACGCCCACCGCCAGCCGGTCGGTCCAGGCCAGGGCCGCGGCGGCGGTGGCGATGCCGCTTTCGAGGAAACAGTCCTCCCAGAGCCACAACTGGTCGAGGCCGGCTTCGTCAGCGGCGCGTGCGACGGAGCGGAGGCGTTCGGGTGGATTCTGGGGCCGGAACACCACGCCGAGGGTCGTCATGACGGCCAAGCCTAGCCGCGGAGGGGCCCCGCCATCCATGCACTTTCCGGGAGGACGACCCGCTCAGCGTGGGCCGCCCGGCCCGACCAGGCCGGTTTTGGTCACGGCCGAGTCCGCCCTGGTGGTGCTGATCGGCGCGCTGCTCGGCGGGGCC
>NZ_JALJRJ010000003.1:201595-431287 GCF_024519755.1 Micromonospora sp. Mcm103 | reverse complement strand
TTGGTCACGGCCGAGTCCGCCCTGGTGGTGCTGATCGGCGCGCTGCTCGGCGGGGCCGTCGCGTTCGTCGGTCTGCTGAGTATCCGTGCCGGCCTGGCCGAGCAGACCGGCGTACCGGTCGACCTGGTGGTGCCGTGGTCCGTCGTCGGCGGGGTGGTGGGGCTCTGCCTGCTCCTGGCGGTGCTGGCGAGCGCACTGCCGACCTGGCGATCACTGCGCGACCGTCCCGCGCGGTCTCCCGTCGGCGTCGCCGGGTGAACCGGTGCCGACGGATGTCCGTCGGGGCAGGTCGAGCCGGTCGACCGCCGCGACGACCAGTTCCTCCGGTGCCGCGGCCACGTCCAGCACCACCCCGGCTTCGTCGGGCGCCAGGTCCTCAAGGGTGGCCCGCTGGGAGTCGAGCAGACTGGCCGGCATGTAGTGCCCGACCCGCCGGGTCATCCGGTCCCGGATCAGCTCGGCCGTGCCGGCCAGGTGCACGAACTCCACGCTGGGTGGTCCCTGGCGCAGCACGTCCCGGTAGGAGCGCTTCAACGCCGAGCAGGCAAGCACCGTGGACACGCCCTCGGCGTGCCGGCCGGCCATCCAGGCCGCGAGGTCGCGCAGCCAGGGCCGGCGTGCCGCGTCGTCCAGCGGGATGCCGGCGCGCATCCGGGCCACGTTGGCCGGCTGGTGGAACTCGTCCGCCTCGGCGAACACCAGCTCGGTCAGCTCGCTGATCCCTCGCGCCACCGTCGTCTTGCCCGCCCCGGACACGCCCATCACCACCACGTGCCGGGTGGGCGGGCGGCGGTCACCAGTCATGGACCGTGCCGTCCTTGAGCCGGTTGAACGGCAGGTACGCCGGCTGGTACGGGAACCGGGCCGCGGCCTCCTCGTCGAGTTCCACGCCGAGGCCGGGCTGCTGTCCCGGGTGCAGGTGTCCGTCGGCGAAGGTGAACGACTGCCGGAACACCTCGTCGGTGAGCGCCCCGTGCCGCATGTACTCCTGGATGCCGAAGTTGTGGATGGCCAGGTCGAGGTGGAGCGCGGCGGCCATACCGACCGGGGAGATGTCGGTCGGGCCGTGGATGCCGGACTTGATCTGGTACTGGGCGGCGTAGTCGAGCAGCTTCCGCATGGCGGTGATGCCGCCGGTGTGCGTGACGGCGGAGCGCACGTAGTCGATGAGCTGTTCGCGGATCAGCGTCTGGTAGTCCCAGACCGTGTTGAAGACCTCGCCGATGGCCAACGGGGTGGTGGTGTGGTGCCGGACCAGCCGCAACGCCTCCTGGTTCTCCGCCGGGGTGCAGTCCTCCAGCCAGAACAGGTCGTACGGCTCGAGCGCCTTGCCCAGCTTGGCGGCCTGGATGGGGGTCATCCGGTGGTGCCCGTCGTGCAGCAGGGGCAGCTCGGGGCCGAACTCGTTTCGAACGGCCTCGAAGACCCCCGGCAGGTGCCGCAGGTACGAACGGGTGTCCCAGTCCTCCTCGGCGGGCAGCGGCGTGCGCTGGGCCGGCTCGTAGTCGTAGCGCTTGCCGTCGGCGCTGGGCTGGGCGGCCACGCCGTAGACGGCGTTGATGCCGGGCACCGAGGTCTGCACCCGGATGGCGCGGAAGCCCTGCTCCAGGTGGCTGCGGATGGAGTCGAACAGCTCGGGCAGGTCCCGCCCGGAGGCGTGCCCGTAGGCCAGGATCCCGGTCCGGGAGGCGCCGCCCAGGAGCTGGTAGAGCGGCATCCCGGCGGCCTTGGCCTTGATGTCCCAGAGAGCGACGTCCACGGCCGCGATGGCGGCCATGGTGACCGGCCCCCGCCGCCAGTACGCCGAGCGGTAGAGGAACTGCCAGGTGTCCTCGATCTGATGCGGGTCGCGCCCGATCAGCAGCGGGACGACGTGGTCGGCCAGGTACGACGCGACGGCCAGTTCGCGTCCGTTGAGGGTGCCGTCGCCCAGCCCGGTGAGCCCCTCGTCAGTTGTGATCTTGAGGGTGACGAAGTTCCGGTCGGGGCTGGAGACGATGACGTCCGCGGCGACGATCTTCATGCCGATGCCTTTCTCAGGGGTGATGTCAGCGCAGCGTGCTGCCGGGCTGCACGTCGTTCAGGAGGGACAGTTCGTCGCGGCGAGGCAGCGACTCCCAGTCGCCGTTGCCGCCGACGGCGAAGGCGCCCAGGGTGACCGCGCGGCGCAGCCGCCCGGCCAGGTCGAGACCGTCGAGGTGGCCGGAGAGGTAGCCGGCGGTGAAGGCGTCCCCCGCGCCGACGGTGTCCACCGCCGTCACGGGCACCGCTGCCGCGTGCCGCACGCCCTCCCGGGTGTACGCGCGGGCGCCGTCGCCGCCGAGCTTCACCAGCACCGTCGACACGCCCCGGTCCAGCAGTTCGGCGACCACAGCCGGCTCGTCCGCGCCCGGTGCGCCGACCAGGTCCAGTTCGTCGGCGGAGGCGACCACGACCGAGGCGTGGCCGACGATGCCGGCGAGCGCGGCCCGCGCCGCGTCCCGGCTCCACAGTTTCGTCCGGTGGTTGACGTCGAGGCAGACCAGCGTCCCGGCCCGGGCGGCGGTCTCGGCCGCCCACCGGGTGGCCTCCCGGGCGCCGTCGGACAGCGCCGCGGTGATCCCGGTCAGGTGCAGCACCCGGGCACCGGCGGCCAGGGCGGGCCGCAGGTCCTCGACGGACACCGCCGAGCCGGCCGAGCCGGCCCGCTGGTAGGTCACCCGGGTCAGGTCGGCGGTCCGCCGTTCCAGGAACATCAGCCCGGCCGGGCGGTCCGGGTCGCGGACCACGTGTTCGAGGCGTACCCCCTCGGCGCGGAGCTGCCGGAGCAGGAACTCGCCGAGTTCGTCGGCGCTGACCCGGCCGGCGAAGGCCGCGCGGTGGCCGAGCCGCGCCACCCCGACGGCCACGTTGGCCTCCGCCCCGGCCAGGTGCGGGGTGAGCGCGCCGCCGGTGACGATGGGCGCGGCCGTGCGCAGCGACAGCAGGGCCTCGCCGAAGGTGAGCAGGTCGACGGCGGTCATGACGCGGTGCCCGGGTGGCCGCCGGCGCGCGGGTGCGCGGCGGACGGGCGGGTGTCGCGCGGGTGGGCGACGGGAAGGCCGGCGGTGCTCATGCGACGGCGGCGAGGTAGGCGCGGGCGCGCTGGCGCAGGGCGTCGAGGTCGCCGCCGGAGGCGGCGTCACCGACCAGCGGGCCGCCGAGGCCGACGGCGATCGCGCCGGCGGCGAAGTAGCCGGGCAGGTCGGCCAGGCCGACACCGCCGACCGCCACGAAGGGGATGTCGGGGAACGGGTCGCGCACCGCCTTCAGGTACGCGGGGCCACCCACCGACGCCGGGAACAGCTTGATCGCCGACGCGCCCAGCCGCATCGCCGTGTACGCCTCGGTCGGGGTGAACGCCCCGGCGGCGACGGGCAGGCCGCGCCGCGCCGCCTCGGCGATCGACTCGACCACCGCGGGCGTCACCACGAACTGCGCGCCGGCCGCCGCCACCTCGGCGACGTCCGCGACGGTGAGCACCGTGCCGGCGCCGACCAGGGAGCCGGCCGGTGCGACCGCGCGCAGGGCCTCGACGGCCCGCGCCGCGTCCGGCGTGGTCAGGGCCACCTCCACGATCCGTACGCCCTCCTCCAGCAGGGCGGTGCCGGCGGCGATCGCGCCGGCCGTGTCGGTGCCCCGGATGACCGCGAGCATCCGGGCGGCGGCGAGTTCGGCGACGAGATTGACAGTCATGTTTTCACCATTCCGCATAGGAGCCGTCGGCGTGCCGCCAGGTGGGGCTGCGCCAGGCGTGTCCGCGCTTGTCCGCCGTCCGCACCGCGTGTTCGTCGATCTCGATGCCGAGGCCCGGCGCGGTGAGCCGCTCGACGTAGCCGTCGACGAAGGTCAGCGGGGTCTTGTCGAGGCAGTAGTCGAGCACCTCGGCGCCGAGGTTGTAGTGGATGCCGATGCTCTGTTCCTGGATCAGGTAGTTGGGCGTGGCGAAGCCGACCTGCAGGCAGGACGCCAGGGCGATCGGGCCGAGCGGGCAGTGCGGGGCGAGCTGGACGTCGTACACGTCGGCCAGCGCGGCGATCTTGCGGACCTCGGTGATGCCGCCGGCGTGCGACAGGTCCGGCTGGGCGACCGCGATGCCGGCCTGCAGAACCGGCAGGAACTCCTGCCGGTTGTAGAGCCGTTCCCCGGTGGACACCGGGGTGGTCGTGGTGCGTACGAACTCGCCGATCAGGTGCGAGTTCTCCGGCACCACCGGCTCCTCCAGGAAGAACGGCCGGTACGGCTCGAGTAGCGGGGCGACCCGCCGGGCGGTGGCCAGGCTGAACCGGCCGTGGAAGTCGACGGCGACGTCCCGCTCGTCGCCGAGCACCTCCCGGGCGGCGGCCACCCGCTGGACCACGCCGTCGAGCTCGGCGACCGAGGCGACCGGGCTCATCCGCCCGGACGCGTTCATCTTCACGGCGGTCAACCCAGTCTCGACGGCGGCGCTGATCTGGTCGCGTACCTCGGCGGGCTCGTCGCCGCCGACCCAGCCGTAGACCCGGATCCGGTCGCGGACCGGGCCGCCGAGCAGCTGGTGCACCGGGGCGCCGAAGTGCTTGCCGGCGATGTCCCACAGTGCCTGGTCGAGCCCGGCGACGGCGCTGGCCAGGATCGGCCCGCCCCGGTAGAACGAGGCCTTCGTCAGCACCTGCCAGTGGTCCTCGATCCGCAGCGCGTCCCGGCCGACCAGCAGCTCGCTGAGCTGCTCGACGGCGGTGCGGACGGTCTCGGAGCGGCCCTCGCAGGTCGCCTCGCCCCAGCCGACGATCCCGTCGACGGTCTCGACCCGGACGAACAGCCACCGTGGCGCGACGAGGAACGTCTCCACCCGTGCGATCGTTGTCATGGCGTCCTCAGCCCTTCGTGGCGCCGGCGGTGAGCCCGGAGACGATGTACTTCTGCACGAACAGGGCGATCACCATGATCGGCAGAGTGACCACGGTGGCCGCGGCCATCAGGCCGCCCCAGTCGATGCTGGCGTAGCCGACGAAGTCGAAGATCGCCACGGGCAGGGTCTTCGTGTCCGCGCCGGAGAGCACCAGGGCGAACATGAAGTTGTTCCAGGAGAAGATGAAGGACAGGATGCCGGCGGTCGCCACGCCGGGCACGGACAGCGGCAGGGTGATCCGCCGGAACGCGCCGATGTGGGTCAGTCCGTCGACCAGCGCCGCCTCTTCCAGGTCCTCCGGCAGGCTGTCGAAGAAGCCCATCATGATGTAGACGATCAGCGGCAGCGACACGAACATGTGGCTGAGGATCAGCACGGTGTACCCGCCGACCATCTGCAGGTTCGAGAAGACGTAGTACCAGGGCACCAGGAGCGACACGCCCGGGATGATCCGGGCCATGAGCACCACGAGCGCTGACTTCTTCATGCTGAACCGGCTCATCGAGTAGGCGGCCGGTACCCCGAGGATGAGCGAGAAGAGCGTGGCGGCGAACGCCACCCACAGGCTGTTGCCGATGAACTGGACGTAGTTGGCTTGCTGGAGCACGTTGCCGTAGTTGTCCAGGGTGGGCGAGAAGACGAAGGCCTTGCCGGTGTCGTAGATGTCGACGTTGGTCTTGAACGACGCGGCGATCATCCACAGCAGCGGCGCGATCAGCGCCAGCACCACGACGGCCAGGGCCACCGCCCGGAAGACCTTGAACGGCTTGCCCGGCTTCATCGGTCCAGCCCCTTCTTGCGGTAGGTCAGGGCCCACATCACCCCGATGATGATCAGGAAGAAGATGATCAGGACCGTCGATGAGACGCCGTAGTCGTTGTAGTCGAAGCTCAGCCCGTACGCGTAGACGTTGAGCGTCTCGACCTCGTGGAACGACCCTCCGCCGCGACCCTTCGTGGCGTAGAGGATGTCGAAGGTCTTCAGCGCATCGATGCCGCGCAGCAGGATCGCGACGATCACCGTGGGCATCAGCAGCGGCAGCGTGACGTGCCGGAACCGCTGCCAGGTGCTGGCGCCGTCGATGAGGGCGGCCTCCTGCGGCTCGTCCGACAGCGACGTGAGGCCGGCGAGCAGGATCAGCACGACCATCGGGGTCCACTGCCAGATGTCGATGAACATCGTCGTCGGCAGGGCGCTGTTCTGGCCGGACAGCCAGGGCTGCGGACCGATGCCGACCCAGCTGAGCACCTGGTTGGCCATGCCGATGGTGGGGTCGAAGATCAGCCGCCACATCATGCCGACCGCCACCGGGGTGGCGACCAGCGGAAGCAGGATGGCGACCCGGACCCAGCGCTCACCGCGGAACGGCCGCCACAGCAGCAGGGCGATCGCCATGCCGAGCGCCACCTCGACGGCGAGCACGACGCCGGTGAACAGAACGGTTCGCCACACCGCCGGCCAGAACCGGTCGGTGTCGGCGAGCACGTCGAGGTAGTTCTGGAACCCGATGAACTCGCTCTCGGCGCGGACCGAACCCTCGGCGTCGGTGAGGCTGAGGTATCCGGTCCACGCCACCGGAAAGATGATCAGCACGGCGACGAACGCCATGGCGGGGGCCGCGAAGAGCCATTTGCGGTGCGCGTTGGCCCAGCGCGACCAGCCCGACTCCGCCGGGGCCGGGCCGGCCTGCGACGGTCTGGTGACTGGTGTGGTGACGGCTGACATGAGGTCTCCGAGTGGTCAGGGCCGGGACCCGGTGCGGGGACGGCGGGGCCGGTCGGCCCCGCCGTCCCGCGGTCGGGTTACTTCGCCTCGTCGTCGAGGAACTTCTGGAACGCCTCGTTCGCCGCGTCCGCCGAGGCGGCCGGGTCCTTGCCGGTGATCGCGTCGACGATCGGCTGGCCGACGATCTCGCGCGCCTGGGCGACCTTCACGACCAGCGGGCGGTCGTGACCGACGCCGTTGGCGGTGCTGGCCGTGGTGGCCTCGGCGAGGTCCTTCGGGTAGGTGGCGATTGCCTGCGGGTTGGCCCAGACCGAGGCGCGTGCGCCGGGGACGCCGGCCTCCTGCTGCGCCAGCGACTGCTCCTTGCCGGCCGCCCACTGGATGAACTTCCAGGCGTTGTCCTTGTTCTTCGACTGGTCGTTGATGCCCAGCGCCCAGGACGGGATGTTGTAGGGCTTCGAGCCGGCCGGGCCGGCCGGGAAGGGCGCGAAGCCGACGGTGTCGGAGACCTTCGACTTGGCCGGGTCGGTGGCGTTCTTGTAGAGCGAGTTGGCCTCGGTGTAGAAGGCCGCCTTGCCCTGGGTGAAGATCGCCATGGCCTCGGACCAGCTCATGTCGGTGCTGACGTTGTTCGGGCCGTGCTCGCGCAGCAGCCCGCCGTAGTAGGCGTACGCCTGCTTGGCCTGTTCGGTGTTGACCGCGGCCTTGCCGTTGGCGTCGACGAAGTCACCGCCGAAGCTGAACAGGAAGCTGGAGAACTGGGTGACGGCGGCGGCCTTGCCGGTGCGGGAGACGAAGCCCGCGACGCCCGGGTTGTCGGCCTCGACCTTCGCGGCCTGCGCCTTGAGCTCGTCCAGGCTCTTCGGCGGGGCGTCGAAGCCGGACTTCTTCAGCAGGTCCTTGCGGTAGTACAGCACCTCCGACTCGGTGATGATCGGCACGCCGACCACCTTGTCGTCGTACGTGGTGGCCTGCACCGGGGCGGCCTGGAAGTCGCTGAAGTCGAAGGCACTGTCCGACTTGGACCGCTCGGTCAGGTCGGCCAGGTACTTGTTCTTGCCGAACTGCTTGCCCTCCTGCAGGGGCCGGTACATCATCACGTCGAGGTCGCTGGATCCCGCGTTCAGCTTGACGTTGTACTGATCGGACAGCTGGTCCTCACCGAGCTGGGTGACCTCGACCTTCAGGCCCGTCTGCTTCTCGAACTCCGGCAGCGCCTTCTTGACGTTCTCCGTCCAGACGTGGTTCACCAGCGTCACGCGCACGGTCTTCGACCCGCCGCTGTCCTCTCCACCGCCGCACGCGGCCAAGCCCATGGCGACCACCACGGCCAGAGACGTACCGATTATCGATCGACGTTGCACGTCATCTCTCCATTTCTCGTGGTCGCCGCCCCGGGGGAAGAGCGCCACAACGCTGTAACGTCCGCTTAACCACGGGATGCTAGGTCGAAAAAGCTGATTTATTCAAGGGGTTGACCGAACTGATATGATCCTTAGCGTGGAATCGCACTCCTCCGGGGGCGTCGGCACCCAGCCCGCTCCGCCCGAGGTCGGGCTGCACGCCCGCGTCCTCGAGCACCTCGGCACCGCCATCTGCGGCGGAGAGTTCGCCCCCGGGGCGGTCCTCAACATCGACGACCTGGTCGACCGGTACGAGGTCTCCCGCTCGGTGGTGCGCGAGGTGCTGCGTGTCCTGGCGTCGATCGGGTTCATCGAGACCCGCCGACGGGTCGGGGTGACGATCCGGTCCGCGCACGACTGGAACGTCTTCGATCCGCAGGTGATCCGGTGGCGGCTGGCCTCGGCCAGCCGGCTCGCCCAGCTCCGGTCCATCACCGAGCTGCGCACCGCCATCGAGCCGCACGCCGCCCTGCTGGCCGCCGACCGGGCCGGTCACGACGAGGCCAGCGACCTCGTCGGCCTGGCGGCGAAGATGTGGGCCGCCGGCAAGGCCGGCGACGAGGAGCGCTTCCTGCGCCTGGACATCGAGTTCCACCGCCGGGTGCTGCTCGCCTCCGGCAACGAGATGTTCGTCCGGCTGCAGGACCTGGTCGCCGAGGTGCTGACCGGCCGGCACAAGCACCACCTCATGCCGCACCATCCGCACGAGGAGGCGCTGCGCCTGCACGCCGAGGTGGCCCAGGCGATCCAGCGGCACGAGGGCGAGCGCGCCCGGCTGGCGATGGTGCAGCTCATGGAGCAGGCGTTCGAGGAGATGCGTTCCCTCTGGGAGCGGACCGCCGAGCCCGTGCGATCGAGCTGATCGGTCGCTCGCCCACCCCGCTGGCCTGGTGGAGCGCGGACGTGCGGTGGCGGGGCGTCAGCGGCGTTCTACCCCGGGGTAACGGCGTGGAGCGGGTCCGCCGTCAATAGGCGGCCGTGCATTGTATTCGGGGCGAACGCATTCCTGATCGTCCCTGTCGGTGGAGGTATGACATCGACAGCGATGCAACCATGAGGCGCGTAACACCTGTTGCCCCCTCGCGCGGCATCGTCGCCGCGTACCTCTGGAGCTTCCGTCGTGACCCCGCCCGTCCTGCCCGGCGGCCACCCTGCCGAGGCGGACCACCCCGCCACCGTTCCCGCCGCCGTACTGCGCCGCGCCGAGGAGGACCCCGACCGGCCGGCGCTGACCGACCGGCACGGGACCATGACGTACGGCCGGCTGGTCACCGCCGCCCGGGAGCTGGCGGCGGTCCTGCGACCGCGGTTGACCGGGGCGGAACCGGTGGTCGCCGTGCTGCAGCCGCGCACCTCGGCGGCACCGGTGGCCCAGTTCGCAACCTGGCTGGCCGGGGCCGCCTTCCTGCCGCTCGACCCGGCCCTGCCGGCCGCCCGGATCGCCCAGGTGCTCGCCGAGGCGGACTGCCGGCTGGCCGTCGCGGCCGACGACCTGGCCGACCGGCTGCCGCCGGAACTCACCGTCGTCCGGTCCCGAGCGACCGAACCAGGCGGGGAACTGCTGACGCCGCCGGACGACCCGACGCGGCTCGCGTACCTGGTCTCCACCTCCGGCTCCACCGGCCGGCCGCGCCAGGTCGAAGTCGAACACGGGTCGCTGCGCGCCGTCCTCGACTGGTACGGCGAGTTCTTCCGCCTCGGTCCCGGCGTGCGCACCGCAGCCTTCGCCGGCCTGGCCTTCGACGCCAGCCTGCTCGACCTCTGGGCGCCGCTGTCGCACGGTGCGACGGTGCTGCTCGCCGACGAGACGGTGCTGCGCGAACCGGAGCGGATCGTCGACGTCCTGCGCCGGGCCGACCACGCCTTCCTCGCCACCCCGCTGGCCGAACAGCTGCTCCGCGCGGACCCGCCCACCGGCCGGCTGCGCAGTCTCGCCACCGGCGGTGACCGGCTGCGGGTGTGGCCGCCGGCGGACTTCGGCGCGGCGGTGCACAACCTGTACGGCCCGACCGAGGCGACCATCCTGGTCACCGCCACCGACGACCTGCGCCGGCACGTCGAGCGCACCGGGCCGCCCCCGATCGGCCGGCCCGTCGCCGGCGCCCGGCTCAGCCTCGCCCCCGTCGACGGCGGAGATGAGTTGCTCGTCGCCGGGCCGCTGCTGGCCCGCGGCTACCGCAACGCGCCGGAGAGCACTGCAGCCGTCTTCCGCTCCACTCCGGGCGGACGCCACTACCGCACCGGAGACCTGTGCCGCTCCGACGGCACCGGGCAGCTGCACTTCGTCGGGCGTAGCGACGGGCAGGTCAAGATCAGAGGCAACCGGATCGAGTTGCGTGAGGTGGAGTTCGCGCTGCTCGCGGTGCCCGGGGTGACCCAGGCCGTAGCCGACGTGCTGGACCGGGCCGGTGAGGCGGTCCTCGCCGCCTGGGTGGTCGGCCCGGTCGACGCGGACGCCGTACGGGCCGGGCTGCGCGAGCGGCTGCCGGCGTCGATGGTGCCGCACCTGGTCGAGGTCCGGCCCGAGCTGCCACTGACCGTCAACGGCAAACTCGACCGCCGGGCCCTGCGGGACAGCGCCACGGACGACGTGCCGACGGCGCCGCAGGCCGAGGACGGTACGGTCGCGTCCACTGTGGCCGCTGCCTGGCAGGCGGTGCTGGGCCGCGCGGCCGAACCGGACGACGACTTCTTCGGCGCGGGCGGGGACTCCCTGCTGGCGGTCCGGTTCAGCGCCGAGGTGCGACGCGGCTCGGGACTCGACGTCCGGGCGGCCCTGCTCTACGAGCACCGCCGGTTCGCCGACTACCTGCGCGCCGTCGAGGCCCTGGACCCGGACCGGATGGGAGCCACGCGGTGAGCGGCACCCTCCTCGCCGCCGTCCTCGCCGCCGCCGCACACCATCCGGAGCGCACCGCAGTACGGGCCGACGACGCCACCCTCAGCTGGGCCGGCCTGCTCGCCCTCGCCGGTCGCTACCTCACCGGCTACCGCGAACACGGGGTGACCGCCGGGGACCGGGTCGCGGTGCTCCGGGAGCCGGGCGCGCACGCCGTCGCCGCGGCGCTCGCCGCCTTCGCGCTGCGTGCCGCGTACGTGCCGCTGGACCCACGCCAGCCGGCGGCCCGGATCGCCACCCTGCTCGCCGCGGCCGACCCGCGCCTGGTCACCGGTGACGACCCCGCCGGCCCGCACCGTCGCCATCTGGCAGCCGACGCCGTCGCGCTGCGGCCGGTCGCGTCGCTGGACGACACCGGCGAGCCGACCGACGTGGCGTACGTGGTGCACACCTCCGGCTCGACCGGCACGCCCAAGGCGGTGCAGGTGGAGCACCGGAATCTGGGCAACCTCCTGGCCGACCTGGACGAGTTGGCGCCGGTGCCGCGGTCGCCGGTCGGCACCTGGTGGACCCGCCCCTCCTTCGACGTGGCGGTCTGGGAGTGCTTCGCTCCGCTGCACCGCGGCGGGACGCTGGTGGTGGTGCCCGAGGCGGCCCGGCACGACGGCGCCGCGCTGGCCGCCTTCCTCGACCGCTCGGGGGCGCACAGCGGGTACGTGCCACCGGCCTTCCTGCCCGACCTGCTGGCGCTGCTGCGCGCCGACCCCGCGGCCCTGGCCGGGCTGCGCCGGCTTCTGGTCGGCGTCGAGCCGATCCCGCGCACCCTGCTCGAGGACATCGCCCGCAGCCGCCCCGAGCTGAACGTGGTCAACGGGTACGGGCCGGCCGAGGCGACCGTCTGCTGCACCCGATACGTGGTGCCGCGCGACGGCGCCGTGCCGGGGGAGCGGACCCCGATCGGCACCCCGGTCCGGGGCACCCGGATCCACCTGCGCCGCACCGACGGCACGTACGCCACCACCGGTGCCGGGGAGCTGGTCGTCTCGGGCGCTGCGGTTGCCCGGGGCTACCTTCGCCCGCCCGCCGGGCCGTCCCCGTTCATGCCGATGGCCGACGGCGAGCCCGGCTACGCCACCGGGGACCTGGTCCGTGCCCTGCCCGACGGCAACCTGCTCTTCCTCGGCCGGGTGGACCGGCAACTCAAGGTACGCGGCTTCCGGATCGAACCGGCCGAGGTGGAGGCGGTGCTGGGCGAGCTGCCCGGCGTACACGACGTGGTGGTGGGCGGGCGGACCGTCGACGGGCTGGGACAGGTGGTCGCCGCGTACGTCGTCCCCACGCCCGGCGCGGAGCTGACCGAGCGGACGGTCCGCGAGCACGCCGCGCGGCGGCTGCCCGGCCACGCGGTGCCCGCTGTCGTGACGCTCCTGCCCGAGCTGCCGCTGACCCCGCACGGCAAGTACGACCACGACCACCTGGCCGCCCTGCCGCTGCCCGTGGCCACGACCACCGAGGACGACTCCGACCTGGTGCGGACGGCCTGGCGGCGGGTGCTTCCGGTCGCCGACATCCGCGACGGCGACGACTTCGTCTCCCTGGGCGGCACCTCGCTCGCCGCCGCCCGCGCCGCCGCCTGGCTGCGTGAACGCACCGGGGTGCCGCTGACCGGCGCCGACATTCTCCAGGCGCCCTCCGTGGCGGCGCTCGCCGGCCGGATCGCCGCCGCCGGTCCCGGCACCACGCCGGCCGGGGACGAGCGGTCCACCGGTGCCCGCCGCGCACCCCTCACCGACGAGCAGCTGGGCCTCTGGCTGCACGACGAGATGCAGCCCGGCTCGCCCCTGTACGTCGAGCCGGTCTGCTTCGGCACCGACGACCCGGTCGACCACCGTCGGCTGGTCGACGCGCTGCGCCGGGCGATCGCCGGCCACCCGGCCTTCGGCGCGGGACTGGACTCGGCCGACGGGCTGCCGGAACTGGTCCTCTACCGGCACGACCCACCGGTGGAGCTGGTCGAGCTGCCCGACGGCGCGGCCCTCGACGCGGCGGTGGCGGCGCGGGCGTACCGGCCCTTCGACACCGCCGCCGAGCCGCTGCTACGGGCCACGGTGCTGCACGCCGGCCCGCGTACCGAGCTGCTGCTGGTCTGGCACCACCTGGTGGTGGACGCCTGGTCGGTGCGGCTGCTGCTCGACGACCTCGACCGGACCTGGACCGACCCGGCCTGGTCGCCGTCGCCCGCACCGGCCACGGTCTGCGACCTGGCGCGGCGCCGGGCCGCCCGGATCGCCACGCCGTCCGGCCGGGCCGCCGTCGACGCCGCCGTCGCCCGGATCCGCGACGTCCCGGTGCCCGCACCCCGCCGCACAGGCGACCGTACGGTGCGGGAACGGGCCGTCGGGGTGACCGCCGGGGCGCTGCTGGCCGCCGGCGGCGGGACCGTCACCGAGCTGACCGCGGCGGCGTACGCCCGGGCGCTGGGCGCGCTGTGCGGACCCGACAGCGTGGTTCTCGGCTGCGCCAGCGCCACCCGGGAGGACGCCGACGAGTTCGCCGTCGCCGGGTACGCGGTGAACAGCGTGCTGCTGCGCGCCGACGACCTGCACGACGGCTGGCCGGAGACCCTCACCCGGGTTCGCCGGGAGCTGCGCCGAGCCGTCGCCGAGCAGGCCCCGTTCACCGCCGTCGCACGCGAAGTGCTCCGCGGCACCGGCACCCGGCCGGGCGACTTCCCGGCGTTCTACCTCGATTCGGTGGCGGAACCGGATCTCGTCACCGGGGCGCTGCGCTGGCGGCGCCGGGAGCTGCACCGGCCGGTGAACCGCTTCCCGGTCTGCCTGACCCTGCGCCAGCACGCCGACGGCACCCTCACCGTGCTCGTCGAGAGCGACGGCCGGCTGCTGGACGCCGCCGCCACCGCCGCGCTCGCCACCGACGTCACGGACCAGCTCGAAGCTCACGTCCAGGGGGAACCAGATGTCAGCCACGCTCGCGCTGCGGCAGGTCAGCCAGGGACCGACCGATTCGCTGCTGACGGTCGAGTTCTCCGGTGACTCCGCCGGCCCCGGGCTGGCCGCCGCCCTCGCGGCCGCCGACCCGGACCGGTCGGTCTGGCGGTTCGACCCGGTGACCACGCTGGAACGCGCCGGTACGCCGCTGGACCACCCGGCGCTCGCCCGGGCCTGCGCCGAGGAACTGCTGCGGCGCCGGCCCGGCGGGGCACCGGTGACCGTCCTCGGGTACTGCAGCGCCGCGCCGCTGGCTCGGCACGTCGCCCGCGCCCTGGCCGACGCCGGCGCCACCCCGCGGCGGGTGCTGCTGGTCGCCGCCGCGCGGCCCACAGTGGCCACCGCGCGCGCCGAGTACGCCGCCCTGCTCGGCAAGCTGGGCCGGGCCACCCCGGTCGCCGACGACCCGCCCGGCGACGGCGACCCGACGGCCCTCGCCGCCAGGTGGGGCGCCGAGCTGACCGGCCAGGCCCGCACCTTCGTCGCCGAGCAGGGCTTCCCGTCCGAGGAGTCGGCCGCCGCTGCCGACGAGATCGCCGGACGGTACCGGGCCTGGCTGTGGTTCCTGCTCGACGCCGCGTACCGCGCGGACGCGCGGCTGCCCTGCCCGCATGCCGAACTGGCCGACGAGCGGGCCGCCCTGGACGCGCTGGCCGCCGAGCCGGCCGCCGGTTCGGGCTGACGACCGCGGCCCGGCCGGCGACCACACCGCCGACGCGGGTCGACGACCACCCGGCCGGCGGCGGATTCGCGAAAAGCACCACGCACGGGGGACACCGCGCACCGTCGCCCACGCCGGACCGATGCTGGGCAATTCACCTGGGGGACGAATGAGCACGCAGGATCCGGCCGGGCGCGGCGACGCCCTGCACGAGGTGGTGGCCGCCGCGTGGAGTGCGGTGCTGCCCGGCGGGCCGGCGGAGCCGGCCGACTTCTTCGCGGCGGGCGGCACCTCGCTGGACGCCGCGCGGATGGCCGCACAGCTACGCGTCGCGCTGGGCGTACGGGTGCCGCTGAGCGCCGTGTTCGAGCACCCGGTGCTCGGTGAGTTCGTGGCCGCGCTGCGAGCCGCGCACGGACCCGACGCGGACGCCGCCGCCGAGACGTACCTGCGGTTGCTGACCTGCTCGGACGACGAAGCCGAGGCGATGCTCGGGGCGCACCGTGACTGATCTGCTCCCGCCCCGCCGGGCCGCCCTGCTCGCGGCGCTGCGGGCCGGTCGGGCCGCTGACCCGGACAGCATCACCGCCGGCAGCGGGGAGCCGGTGGCCTCCGCCGCGCAGCGGCAGATGTGGCTGCTCGAGCGGGCCGCCCCGGGCGACGCCGCCTACCTGGCCCCGGTGGCCTGGCGGCTGCGCGGCCCGCTCGACGTGCCGGCCCTGACCGCCGCGCTGGACGCGCTGGTGGCCCGGCACGAGCCGCTGCGCACCACGCTGCACGACGCCGGGGAGCAGGTGGTCCCGGTGGTCGCCGAACCGCCGGCCGGGCTGCTGCGCACCGTGGACCTGACCGGGCTGGCCCGGGCCGGCCGGGAGGCCGAGCTGACCGGCCACCTCGCCGCCGAGGCGGCCACCCCGATCGACCTGGCCCGCGGCCCGCTGCTGCGGGCCACCCTGTTCCGGCTGGACGACGCCACCCACGTGCTCGCGCTGACCTTCCACCACGCCGCGGTGGACGAATGGTCGCTGGGCATCGTCACCGCCGAGCTCGCCGAGCTGTACGCCGCCGCCCGGGACTCCCGGCCCGCCGCGCTGGACCCGCTGCCGGTGTCGTACGGCGACTACGCCGCCTGGCAGCGACGCCGGCTGGGCGGGCCGGACGCGGCCGCCGACGTGGAGTTCTGGCGGCAGCGGCTCGCCGACCCGCCACCGCCGGTGCAGCTGCCCGGCGCCCGGCCCGGCCCGGCCACGCCGTCGCGCGCCGGGGCGCTGCGCCGGCACCCGCTCGACGTGCCGCCCGAGGCACTGCGGGAGCTCTGCGGTCGGCTGCGGGTCACCCCCTACATGGTGCTGCTCGGCGCCTTCCAGGTGCTGCTGGCCCGCCTCACCGGCCGGTACGACGTGGCGGTGGGCACGCCCGTGGCGAACCGGGACCGCCCGGAGACCGCACCGCTGGTCGGGCTCCTCGTCAACACCGTCGTCGTCCGCACCGACCTCGGCGACGGCCCCTCCTTCGAGACGGTGCTGGGCCGGGTACGTGCCGCGGTGCTGGCCGCCCAGGATCACCGGGAGCTGCCCTTCGACCGGGTCGTCGAAGCGGTACGGCCGCCCCGGCACCCCGCCGGGAGCCCGCTGTTCCAGGTCATGTTCGTGCAGGCCGACGCCCCGGCACCGCTGCGCCTGGACGGGGTGGCGGCCGAAGCCGTCGAGCTGCCCACCCGGACCGCGAAGTTCGATCTCACAGTGGCCGTACGCCCCGCCGGGAGCGGCTCGGAGGTGCTGCTGGAGTACCGGACCGACCTGCTCGACACGGCCACCGTGGACCGGATCGCCGACCAGTTCCGCGTCCTGCTGGGCGACCTGCTCGCCGACCCGGCGACCCGGGTGCGTGACGCCCGCCTGCTCAGCGACGCCGAGCGGGACCGGATCCTCGTCGACTGGAACGACACCGGCACCGACGCCGCGCCTTCGACGGTGGTGCACGCGCTGATCGAGCGGCGGGCCCGGGCCGTACCGGAGGCGGTGGCCGCCACCGACGGCCGGCACGCGCTGACCTACCGGGAGCTGGACCGCCGCGCCGAGGCGCTGGCCGCCGTGCTGCGCGGGCACCGCATCGGCGTCGGTGACCTGGTCGGCGTGCTGCTCGACCGGGACGTGACGCTGCCCGTCGCGCTGCTCGGTGTGCTCAAGGCCGGCGCGGCGTACCTGCCGTTGGATCCGGCCAACCCGGCCGCCCGGCTGCGTCACCTGCTGGACGACGCCGCCGCCCCGGTGGTGCTCACCCGCGCCGAGCTGCGTCACCTGCTGCCGTCCACCGGTGCCGCCGTGGTCGAGCTGGCGGCGGACGGCACCACCACCGACACCGGCTCGGCCGGGGACGGCACCACCACCCGGCCCGGCCCGGACGACCTGGCGTACGTCATCCACACCTCCGGCTCCACCGGCCGTCCCAAGGGTGTCCAGGTCACCCACCGCGGGGTGGTGAACTATCTGCGCTGGGCCGCGGCGGCGTACCGGGTCGGGGTGGGTGACGTGGTGCCGACGCACTCGTCCGTCGGCTTCGACCTGACCGTCACCAGCCTGCTGGTGCCGCTGGTCGCCGGCGCCACCGTCGAGCTGATCGGTGCCGACGCCGGTCCGCAGGGGCTCGGCGAGGCGCTGCGCGCCCGGACCACCCCGTACGCCCTGGTCAAGCTCACGCCCACCCAGTTGGAGCTGGTCAGCCGGCAGCTCGGCCCGGCCGCCGCGGCGGGCCGCACCCGCTGCCTCGTCATCGGCGGCGAGAACCTGCGCGCCGACCAGCTGACCTTGTGGCGGCAGCACGCGCGCGCCACCCGGCTGTTCAACGAGTACGGCCCGACCGAGACGGTGGTCGGCTGCGTGGTGTACGAGGTCGGCCCGGACGACCCGGGCACCGGCAACGTGCCGATCGGCCGGCCGATCGCCGGCACCACGCGGTACGTGCTCGACGACCGCGGTGCTCCGGTCCCGGTCGGCGTCACCGGGGAGCTGTACGTCGGCGGGGCCGGCGTGGCCCGTGGCTACCTCGGCCGGCCCGGCCTCACCGCCGAACGCTTCGTGCCCGACCCGTACGGCACCGGTCGGCTCTACCGCACCGGTGACCTGGTCCGCTACCGGCCCGACGGGATCCTGGAGTACCTGGGCCGCCGCGACGGGCAGGTGAAGCTGCGGGGCTACCGGATCGAGCGGGGCGAGATCGAGGCGGCGCTGCGCCGGGCGCGGCCGGACGCCGACGTGGCTGCCGTACTGCGCCACGACGACCCGGACGATCCGCGGCTGGTGGCCTACCTGACCGGGGTGGTGGACGCGGCGGCGCTGCGTACGGCGCTGGCGGCGGAGCTGCCCGCCTGGATGGTTCCCGCCGCGTTCGTCGGCGTCGCCGCGTTGCCGCTGACCGGCAACGGCAAGCTCGACGAGGCCGCCCTGCCCGCCCCGGAGGACGGCTCGCCGCCGGCCATCGGGCAACCGGCGGCAGCCGGCTCGCGACCGGCCACCGTGGAGCAGGCGGCAGGTGCGCCGACCGGCGGTGCCGCGCTCGGTCTCGCCGAGGCCGAGCGGCTGGTGACCGACGTGTGGCGGGAGGTGCTCGGGGTCGACCGGATCGACGCCGGGGACAACTTCTTCCACCTCGGTGGGCACTCGATGAAGCTGCTCGCGGTGCACACCCGGCTCGTCGAGCGGCTCGGCGACGTGGCCACCGTGACCGACCTGTTCCGACACACCACTGTGGCCGCGCTGGCCCGGTTCCTCGCCGCCGACGTCGAGCCCGCGCCGACCCGCCGGGCCCCGGCCCGCACCGGCGTGCCCGGCGACGCGGTCGCCGTGGTCGGCATGGCGCTGCGCTTCCCCGGCGCGACCACTCCGGAGGAGTACTGGCGCACCATCCGCGACGGCATCGAAGCGGTCCGCGAGTTCAGCACCGAGGAACTGCTCGCCGCCGGAGCCGACCCGGCGCTGGTCCACGACCCCGCGTACGTTCGCCGGGGTACCGAGCTGGCCGACATCGACCGCTTCGACGCCGCCTTCTTCGGCTTCACCCCGCGCGAGGCGCAGGTCCTCGACCCGCAGCACCGGCTGCTGCTCGAGATCGCCTGGGAGGCCCTCGAACGGGCCGGGCACGACCCGGAGAACTTCGCCGGGCCGGTCGGCCTCTTCGCCGGCTCCGGACGCACCACCTATCTGCTGGAGCACCTGCGCAGCAACCCGGACGTGGTCCGCGCGGTCGGCGAGTACCAGCTCGCGGTCAGCAACGACAAGGACTTCCTGGCCAGCCGGGCGTCGTACCAGCTGAATCTGACCGGGCCCAGCGTCAGCGTCAGCACGGCCTGCTCCACCTCACTGGTCGCCGTGCACATGGCCCGGCGCAGCCTGCTGGCCGGCGAGTGCGACCTGGCCCTGGCCGGTGGCGTCACCGTCTTCCCGGCCCAGCGCCAGGGCTACCTGCACTCCGACGGGCTCTTCTCACCCGACGGGCACTGCCGGCCCTTCGACGCCGACGCCCGCGGCACCATCGCCTCCAGCGGCGCCGGGGTGGTGGTGCTGCGCCGGCTGGCCGACGCGCTCGCCGACGGCGACGAGATCCACGCGGTGATCCGCGGCTCCGCCACAAACAACGACGGCGCCCGCCGGGCCGGTTACTCCGCGCCCGGGGTGGCCGGTCAGGTCGAGGTGGTCACCCGGGCGCTCGCCGACGCCGGCGTGCACCCCCGCGACATCGGCCTGCTGGAGGCGCACGGTACCGGCACCCTGCTCGGCGACCCGATCGAGGTGGCCGCGCTGACCGAGGCGTTCCGGCGGGGCACCGACGACCGGCAGTTCTGCGCGCTCGGCTCGGTGAAGGCCAACATCGGCCACACCGACGCGGCGGCCGGCGTCGCCGGCCTGATCAAGGCGGTGCTGGCGCTGCGCCACCGCACCCTGCCCCCGGCGGTCAACGTCACCCGGCCCAACCCGGCCCTGGAGCTGGCCACCGGCCCGTTCCGGCTCCTCGGCACCAGCCGCGACTGGCCGGCCGACCGGGGACCCCGCCGCGCCGGGGTCAGCTCCTTCGGAATGGGCGGCACCAACGCCCACGTGGTGCTGGAGGAGCCCCCGGCCCGGCCCGCCCCGCCGGCCGCACCGACGGCGCCGGGCCCGCGGCTGCTGCTGCTCTCCGCGCGTACGCCGGCCGCCCTGGACCGGGCCACCGCACGGCTGCGGGAGCACCTGGCCGCGTACCCCGATCTGCCGTTGGCGGACGTCGCCGCCGGCCTGGCCCGCCGGCAGCCGATGCCGCACCGGCGGACCCTGGTCTGCGCGGACGTCGCCGACGCCCTCGACGGCCTGGCCGCTCCGGAGCGGCTGCCCACCGCGCACGCCGACCGGCGCGACCGCCGGCTGGCGTTCGTCTTCCCCGGCCACGGCCCCGAACACGTCGGCATGGGCGCCGGCCTGTACGCGGCGGACCCCGGCTACCGGGCCGTGGTCGACGAGTGCACCGACCTGCTGCGCGAGCGGTACGGGGTGGACCTGCGCCCGGTGCTGCTGCCCGACCCCGCCGAACGGGCCGACGCCGAGCGGGCCCTCGCCGACCCGACCGTCTTCCAGACCGCGCTCTTCGTCACCGGCTACGCCCTCGGCCGCACCCTGATCGACCGGGGCGTACGCCCCGACGTGCTGGCCGGACACAGCCTCGGCGAGTACGTCGCGGCCTGCCTGGCCGGCGTCTTCGACGTCGCCGACGCGCTGCGGCTGGTCTGCGCCCGTAGCCGCCTCTCCGGCCGCACCGAAACCGGCGCGATGCTGGCCGTGTCACTGCCGGAGGCCGAACTGGCCGGGCTGCTCGGCGACGATCTCGGTCTGGCCGCCGTCAACGGGCCCGGGCTCTGCGTACTGGCCGGCCGTCCCGCCGCCGTCGACCGGGCCGAGGAGCGGCTGCGCCGCGACGGGGTGGAGTGCCGCCGGCTGCGGGCCGACCGTGGCTACCACTCGCCGCTGCTGGAACCGGTGCTCGACGAGTTCCGCACCGAGGCGCGGCAGGTCCGGTACCGCACGCCGCGACTGCCGTACCTGTCCAACGTGACCGGTGCGCCGGTCACCGACGCCGAGGCCACCGACCCCGAGCACTGGGTGCGGCACCTGCGCCGCACGGTCCGTTTCGCCGACTGCGCGGCGTGGCTGGTCGACCAGGACCTGGTGGTCGCCGAGGCCGGGCCCGGGCACACCCTCGGCGGCCTGGTCCGCCAGGCCGGTGCCCGACCCGGCCAGGTGGTGCAGCTGATGCGGCACCCGAAGGCCGACGCCGACGACCTGCTCACCGCACTGGACGGAATCGGGCGGCTCTGGCTGGCCGGCGTCCGGATCGACCAGGCGGCGTTCCACGGCGACGCCTACCGGCGCCGGGTGCCGCTGCCCACCTACCCGTTCGAGCGGACCCGGCACTGGATCGACCGCCCGGCCTCCGGGCCGTCGGCACCGCCGGTCACCGGCGCCGCCGTCCTGCCGGAGGCGGTCGGGCCGGCCGACGACGCGGGCACCCCGCAGGCCGGGAACCGGCCGGCGCTGAGCATCGCCTACCAGGCGCCGCGCGACGACGCCGAACGGCAGGTCACCGCGATCGTCGAGGAGTTGCTCGGCATCGCCCCGGTCGGCGTGCACGACAGCTTCTTCGACCTGGGCGGGCACTCGCTGCTCGCCACCCAGCTGGTGGCCCGGCTGCACACCCAGCTCGGCGTGGCGCTGCCGATCGACGCGGTCTTCGCCCGGCCCACCGCAGCCGGCATCGCCGCCGCCCTGCCGGACGCCCCGGTGCCGGCGGCCACCCCGATCCCGCGCGTCGACGACGACGGGCCGGCGCCGGTCTCCTCGGGGCAGCGCCGGCTGTGGTTCCTGGAGCAGGTCCACGACCAGGTCGCGTACGCCGTGGCCACCGGTCTGCGGCTGCACGGCGAGCTGGACGTCACAGTGCTCACCGACGCGCTGACCGAGCTGGTCCGCCGGCACGACGCGCTGCGTACCGTCTTCCGCCCCGGTCCCGACGGCGGCGACCCGGTGCAGCTGGTGCTCCCCGCCGAACGCGTCGCCCCGGCGGTGGTGGACCTGACCGGCCCGGACCCCGCACCGGTCGGCGGCCGGGCGGGCGAGGAGGCCGGCGATGCCGCGCTCGCCGAGCGGGAACGGGTGGCCGTGGTGGCCGAGGCCCGCCGGCCGTTCGACCTCGCCGCCGGGCCGCTGCTCCGGGCCGTGCTGTTCCGTACCGGCCCCCGGCGGCACCTGCTCTGCCTGACCATGCACCACATCGTCTCCGACGGCTGGTCGCTCGGCGTCATCCGGGCCGAGCTGGGCGCCCTGTACCCCGCGTTCCTGGCCGGCCGGCCGTCGCCCCTGCCCGAGCTGCCCGTGCGGTACGCCGACTACGCCCGCTGGCAGCGGGACCGGGCCGCGAGCGGTGCGGACGATCTGGCGTACTGGACGCGGCGGCTGGCCGGGGCGCCGACCGCGCTGGACCTGCCGACGGACCGGCCCCGCCCGCCGGTGCAGACCTTCGACGGCGCGGTCGCCCGGCTGACCCTGCCGGTGGACCTGACCGAGCGGCTGCGCCGGCTCGGCCGGGAGCACAACGCCACCCTCTACATGACCCTGCTGGCCGCGGTGCAGACCCTGCTGTTCCGCTACACCGGCCAGCCCGACGTCTGCGTCGGCTCCCCGGTGGCCGGCCGGGTCCGGTCCGAGCTGGAACCCCTGGTCGGCTTCTTCCTCAACAGCATCGTGCTGCGCACCACCCTGGACGGCGACTGGACCGTCACCCGGCTGCTGGAGGAGACCCGGCGCACCGCGCTGGAGGCGTACGAGCACCAGGAGGCGCCGTTCGAGCGGGTGGTGGACGCGCTCAAGGTGCCCCGGGACCTCAGCCGCAACGCCCTCTTCCAGGTGATGGTCAACCTGCTCAACCTGCCCGACCAGCGGCTTGAGCTGCCCGGCCTGCGGGTCGAGCAGCTGCCCGTCGACTCCGGCACCGCCCAGGTCGACCTGGCCCTCTACGCGTACGACAACCCCGACGGGCTGCTCTGCTGTCTGGAGTACAACACCGCGCTCTTCGACGAGGCCACCGCGGCGCGGATGCTGGCCCACCTGGAGACCCTGCTGGCCGGCTTCGTCGCCGACCCGACGCGCCGGCTGGCCGAGCTGGAGCTGCTCACCGAGGCGGAGCGACGGCGGCAGCTGCACGACTGGAACGACACCGCCCGCCCGCTGCCCCCGGTGGGCCTGGCCGAGCTGATCCGGGCCCAGGTGGCCCGTGGTCCCCAGCGGCCGGCCGTCACCTTCGAGGGGACCACGCTCAGCTACGCCGAACTCGACGTGCGGGCCAACCGGCTCGCGCACCGGCTGCGCCGGGTCGGCGTCGAACCGGACGCCACAGTGGCGGTCAGCCTGGAACGCTCGGCCGACCTGCTGGTGGCGCTGCTCGCCGTGCTCAAGGCCGGCGGCGCGTACGTCCCGCTGGACCCGTCGTACCCGCTGGACCGGCAGCGCTACGTGCTGGAGCACAGCCGGGCCGGGGTGCTGATCGCCGAGCCCGCGCTGGCCGGACGGTTCGCCGACTTCGCCGGCCCGGTGCTCCGGGTCGACGACCCCGGGCTGGCCGTCGAGCCGGCCACCGCCCCGGAGCCGGTCACCACCCCGCAGCAGCTGGCCTACGTGCTCTACACCTCCGGCTCCACCGGCCGGCCCAAGGGGGTCCGGGTCAGCCACGCCAGCGTGGTGAACCTGCTGCTCGCGATGGCCGACGACCCCGGCCTGGGCCCGGACGACACCCTGGTCGCGTTGACCACCTTCGCCTTCGACATCTCGGTGCTGGAGCTGTTCCTGCCGCTGGTGGTGGGCGCACGGGTGGTGATCGCCGGCCGGGACGTCGGCTACGACGCGACCGCGCTGGCCGCGCTGCTCGCCGCCGAGCGGGCCACGGTGCTCCAGGCCACCCCGGCGACGTGGCGGCTGCTCCTCGGCTCCGGCTGGCCGGGCATGCCCGGCCTGACCGCGCTCTGCGGCGGGGAGGCGCTGCCCGAGCCGCTGGCCCGGGACCTCGCGCCCCGGGTGGCCCGGCTGGTCAATGTGTACGGACCCACCGAGGCCACCATCTGGTCCACGATGGAGACCATCGACCCGGAGCACGTCGACGTCACCATCGGCCGGCCGATCGCCAACACCCGGGCGTACGTCCTCGACGCCGCCCTGCGGCCGGTCCCGGTGGGCGTGGTCGGCGAGCTGTACCTCGGCGGCGCCGGCGTGGCCCGCGACTACCTCGGCCAGCCGGAGCTCACCGCGCAACGGTTCCTCGACGACCCGTACGCCGAGCAGCCCGGTGCCCGGATGTACCGCACCGGCGACCTGGCCCGGTTCCGCCCCGACGGGCGCATCGAGTTCCTCGGTCGCAACGACTCGCAGGTGAAGCTGCGCGGTTACCGGATCGAGCTGGGCGAGATCGAGGCCGCCCTGCAACGGCACCCCGCGGTACGGGAGAGCGCGGTGCTGGTCCGCGACACCGACGGCGAGCCGGCGCTGGTGGCGTACCTGGCGCTGCGGCCGGGGGAGGAGGACCCGGGCGCCGGGGGCTGGCGGGCGGCACTGCGCGAGTGGCTGCCGGACTACATGGTCCCGTCGGCGTACGTGCTGCTGGACGCGCTGCCGCTCACCGCGAACGGCAAGCTGGACCGGGCCGCCCTGCCGGCGCCGGAACGCGGTGGGCGGGTGGTCGGCTCGGCCGAGCCGACCACCCCGGTGCAGCAGGCCCTCGCCGAGCGGTGGGCCGAGGTGCTCGGCTACGACCGGGTCGGCATCGACGACGACTTCTTCGACCTGGGTGGCGACTCGTTCACCGCGATCCGGGCGCTGAGCGGCATCGACCCGCCGATCAGCGTGCTCGACCTGTTCCGGCACCCCACCATCCGCGGCCTGACCGGCAACGCCGAGGCGACCGCCGGTCAGCCCCGGCGGCTGCTGCACGAGCTGACCCCGGCCCGGTCGGCGCCGCCGGCGGTGACGCTGGTCTGCGTACCGTTCGCCGGGGCCGGCGCGGTCACCTTCCAGCAGCTCGCGGCGGCCCTGCCCGACCACGTCGCGCTCTACGCGCTGCAACGCCCCGGGCACGACGTGAACCGGGCCGACGAGCCGACGCCCCCGCTGGACGAGCTGGTCGACCGTTGCGTGGCCGAGGTGACCGAACGGATCACCGGGCCGGTCATCGTCTACGGGCACTGCATCGGTGGCGCGATCGCGGTCGAGCTGGCCCGGCGGCTGGAGGAGGCCGGGGTGGACCTGCGCCGGCTGGTGGTCGGCGGCCACTTTCCGGCACCCCGGCTGCCCGGCCGGGCGGCCCGCTGGTTCCGCCGGGTCTTCCCGATGGAGCGGTGGACCTCGAAGCGGCACGCGCTGGAGATGCTGCGCGCCATGGGCTTCTTCACCGACGTGCTGGACCAGCGGGAGAAGGACTTCCTGATGGGCGTCTTCCTCAGCGACACCCGCATCGGCGAGGACTACTACACCGACGTCTACGCCGACCCGCCCGCCCGCCGCCTCGCCGCGCCGATCGTCTGCGTGGTGGGCACCGGCGACCGCACCACCGAGCTGTACGAGGAGCGCTACCGGGAGTGGACCTACTTCGCCGACGACGTCTCCCTGCGCACCATCGACGGTGCCGGCCACTACTTCCAGAAGCACCAGGCCGGCGAGCTGGCCGACATCATCCTCACCGAGCCCGAGCCCGAGCCCGAGCCCGAGCCCGAGCCCGAGCCCGAGCCCGAGGCCGCGCCGGCCACCTCGGTCGAGCCGGCTGTCCCGGTGGCGGCCGGGTCGGCGACGGCGCCCCCAGGCCGGGCACGACCTGCGACGCCGCCACCCCGGGACGGGCGGGCGGCCCCGGCCGGCCCGGGACGGGGTGACCTGCGCACCTTCCTCCTGGTCGCCTTCGGGCAGCTGATCTCCCTGGTCGGCACCGGCCTGACCAACTTCGCCGTGTCGCTCTGGGTCTACCAGCGCACCGGCTCGATCTCCTGGTTCGCGCTGGCCGCGATGCTGGCGCTGCTGCCGGCGGCGGTGCTCGCCCCGGTGGCCGGGGCGGTGGCCGACCGGTTCGACCGGCGGCTGGTCATGATCGGCGCGGACTGCCTCGCCGCCACCGGCACGGTCACCCTGGCCGGACTGCTCTGGCTGGACCGGTTGCAGATCTGGCACGTCTTCGCCGCGGTCACTGTCAGCGCCGTCGCCAACGCCTTCCAGCAACCCGCGTACCTGGCGGCGGTGACCCAGCTGGTGCCGAAGCGGTACTACGGCCGGGCCAACGGCATCGTGTCGCTGGGCAGCGCCACCGGCACCGTCCTCGCCCCGCTGCTCGGCGGCGCGCTGGTGGTCGCCGTCGGGCTGCGCGGGGTGGTCCTGATCGACCTGGTGAGCTTCCTGGTCGCGGTGGGCATCACGCTCTCCGTACGCTTCCCGGCGACCATGTTCAAGCGCCGTGAGGAGTCCTTCGGCCGGGAGCTGCTCGGCGGCTGGCGGTTCGTCTCCCGGCGGCACGGCCTGCTCTCGCTGATCCTGCTCGCCGCGGCGCTGAACTACTTCTTCGCCGTGGTGGAGGTGCTGGCCACCCCGCTGACCCTCGCCCTCGGCGACCCGTCGGTGCTCGGCATGGTGCTCGCCGCCAGCGGTATCGGCATGCTGCTGGGCAGCGTGCTGATGGGGGTGTGGGGCGGCACGTCGCGGCGTACCACCGGGGTGCTTGTCGGAATCCTGCTGCTGGGCGTGGCGATGATCGTGGCGGGGCTGCGGCCGAACCCGGTCTTCCCGGCCATCGGCCTGTTCGGTCTCGGCCTGACGTCGGCGCTGGTAAACACCCATCTGCTGGCGCTGGTGCAGGCCAAGGTCGGGCTGGAGCTGCAGGGGCGGGTGCTCGCCACCAACCTGATGCTCACCTGGCTGATGGTCCCGGTCGGCTTCCTCACCGCCGCACCGCTGGCCGAGCGGGTCTTCACCCCTCTGGTCTCCGGCACCGGGCCGGTCGCCGACCTGGCAGCCGTCCTGGTCGGCCACGGCCCTGGACGGGGCATCGCGCTCACCGCGGTGGCCGCCGGCCTGTGCAGCCTGCTGCTGGCCGCCGTCGGCTGGTCGTACCGGCCGATCCGGCGGCTGGAGGACGAGCTGCCCGACGCCGACCCGGGAACGGTCATCGTGGCGGACAAGGATCGCATCCAGGACGAGGCCGACCGCCGGCTGGCCGAACTGGCCGGCACCGGCCACGGCTGACCCGCGCACCGGGGCCCGGCCGGCACCGGCCGGGCCCCGTCCCCGCCGGCCGAGGGCGTCGAGGGCTTCGCGTCCCCGTGCCTCCGGTCGGAGCGTCCGCGTCGCCAGGCACGCCTGGTGTCTCTTCCCCGGAGGGGCGACGCTCTCAGCGCAGGCCACCCGGTCTCAGCGCAGGCCGCCCGGTCCGACCAAGCCCGTTTCATAGGCGACGATGACCAGTTGCGCCCGATCACGTACCGCCAGTTTGGTCAGCAACCGCCCGACGTGCGTCTTCACGGTGGCCAGGCTGAGACCGAGGTGCCCGGCCAACTCCGCGTTGGACAGGCCCCGGCCGATCAGCGTGAGCACTTCCCGTTCCCGCTCGGTCACCCCGTCCAGCCGTCGTGGCAGCGGCCGGGCCGGCTCGGGCCGACGGGCGAACTCGTCGATGAGCCGGCGGGTCACCGTCGGCGCGAGCAGCCCCTCACCGGCGGCCACCACCCGGATGCCGGCCAGCAGTTCCGCCGGCGGGGTGTCCTTGAGCAGGAACCCGCTGGCTCCGGCCCGCAGTGCCCCGTAGACGTACTCGTCCAGGTCGAACGTGGTCAGGATGACGACCCGGGTGCCGGCGGTGGCGGGTTCGCCGCAGATCCGCCGGGTCGCCTCGATGCCGTCCATCTCCGGCATCCGCACGTCCATCAGCACCACGTCCGGCCGGTGCTCGGCGGCCAGCGCCACAGCCTCCACGCCGGTGCCCGCCTCGCCGACAGTGGTGAGGCCCGGGGTGGAATCGACCAACAGCCGGAAACTGCCGCGCAGCAGCGCCTGGTCGTCGGCGATCAGCACCCGGATCACGCGGCCACCCGGTAGGGCACACTCGCCGTCACCGCGTAGCCGCCGCCGGAGCACGGCCCGGCGTGGAACTCGCCTCCGTGCGACGTCACCCGTTCCCGCATGCCGATCAGCCCGTGCCCCTCCCCGCCGGGCAGCACAGGCCGGCGGCCGTCGTCGGTCACCTCGACCCGGACCTCGCGAGGCGTGACGGTCACCGTCGCCCGGCAGGCCGCCGGCGCCGCGTGTTTCACCACGTTGGTCACCGCCTCCTGCACGATCCGGTAGACCGTCAGTCCCACCGACTCCGGCACCGCGCCGGCCGGTTCCTCCCGCCGTACGTCGAGCCGAACGTCCACACCACCGATCGCCGCCTGCCGGGCGAGCACGGGCAACTCGTCCAGCCCGGGCGCCGGGGCGTACGGGGTGTCCTCGCGCAGTACCCCGAGCACCCGGCGTACATCGGTCAGCGCGTTGCGGCCGGTCTCCTCGATCACCCGTAGCGCGGCCCCCGCCTCGCGGGGATCGGTCTCGGCGACGTGATTGGCGACTGCCGCCTTCACCACGATGAGGCTCAAGGTGTGGGCGACCACGTCGTGCAGCTCCCTCGCCACCCGTAACCGCTCCTCGGCGACGGCTTGCCGGACCACATGCTCGCCCTGCCGGGCGGCGAGGGCGCGGCGCTCACGGACCAACCAGCCGATCACCCAGGCAGGAGCGATCATGACGGCGGCGTAGACGACGGCACCGGTCCGCGACCAGAGATCACCAGCGGTCAGCGCCAGCGCGACGCTCACCAGAGCGAGACAACCGGTGGCACTGAGCAGCGACCGGCGGGTGGCCGTCGACGCGCCCACCGTGTAGAAGGACAGACCGACGGCGACCGCCGGCGCGGCGGCGGCGAAGTTGGGGATCACGCCGGTGACCAGGGCTGCTGCGGTGCTGCCGCTGATCATGACAGAAACGGGGACCGGCCACCGTCGCCGGACGGCCAACGGCAGCCCGAGAGACATCCCGACGAGCACGGACACCCAGAGCGGCTCGCGTACGCCACCGTGCAGCGGCGACTCCAGGGCCGCGTACGGGCAGAGCAGCCCGCCGACCGCCACGGCGAGCACGGCGTCCACGACGTACAGGTCCACCGGCCGCAGCCGCCGGGTCAGCAGGGGAGCGGTCACCCGCACGACGGTATCGGCCGGCCGGGTCCGCCGCGTCCACCTGCGGGCGGTCATCCCGGAGGACGACGTACCGGCGATTCCGGCCCTCCGCCTCCACCCGGCGGAGGGCCGGAAAGTGTCCACGCCGGCACGACGCGCGGCACCCCGCACACCGGGCACCGTGGCGGCCATGACCACACACACGGTGACCCTGACGGGGCTACGCGCGGTGTACGGCACCGGGACCCGGCGGGTGACGGCGCTCGACGGCGTGACGACCGGCTTCGCGAGCGGCACGTTCACGGCGGTGATGGGCCCCTCGGGCTCGGGCAAGTCCACCCTGCTGCACTGTGCGGCGGGGCTGGACCGCCCGACCGAGGGGACCGTCACCATCGACGGCACCCGCCTCGACGACCTGGGTGAGGACGAGCTGACCCGGCTGCGCCGCGATCGGATCGGATTCGTGTTCCAGGCGTTCAACCTGGTGTCCACGCTGACCGCGGCGCAGAACGTCGAGTTGCCGCTGCGCCTGGCCGGCCGCCGCCCGCCGGCTCGGGACGTCGCCGCCGCGCTCGACGCCGTGGGTCTGGCCGGCCGGGCCGGGCACCGGCCGGGCGAGCTGTCCGGCGGCGAGCAGCAGCGCGTCGCCGTGGCCCGGGCGTTGATCACCCGCCCGGCGGTGGTCTTCGCCGACGAGCCGACCGGGGCGCTGGACAGCGCGGCGTCCCGACAGGTGCTCCGACTGCTGCGCGCACTCGTCGACGACCAGGGGCAGACCGTCGTGATGGTGACCCACGATCCCGCCGCCGCCGCGTACGCCGATCGGGTCCTGCTGCTCGCCGACGGCCGCGTCGTCGACGAGCTGGACGGCGAGATCACCGCGGCGGTTGTCGCCGCGCGGATCGCCGAGCGTGCGGCCCGCCCGTCCGAGCACGAGGCGACGCCGGCGGGGCCGGCGTGCTGAGCATCCGGCGGTCGGTCAGTGCGTTCGTGGCCGTGTCCATCGGGGTCACGCTGATCGCGGCGGCCACCCTGCTCCTCGCCTCCGGACGCCCGCAGGTGCCGGATCGGCTCGCGCGGGCGGCGGTCGTGGTGCAGAGCCCCGAAGCGGGCGCATCGCCCGACTCGTTCGTGCCGACGCGGCCCTGGTCCGCCACGACGACGGCGGAGCTCGCCGGCCGGCTGGCCGCCCTGCCCGGTGTCGCGGCGGTCGTGCCGGACCGGACCTTCTACGCGCAGCCGCTCGTCGCCGGTCGCCCCGCGGGCACCGATGGACGGCGGGAGGACGCCCACCAGGGGCACGGCTGGGCCAGCGCCCGACTCGGTGGACTGCGCCTCACCGCCGGCGAGCCGCCCCGCAGGCCCGGCGAGGTGGTGGTGGACCGTGCGCTCGGGCTGCGCCCCGGCGTGCCGGTCACCCTGCTGACGGCGGCAGGCCCGGAGTCGTACACCGTCACCGGTCTGGTCGACGAACCCGGCGTCCATGTCGCCGACGACGTGGCCGCCACGCTCGCGCCCGGCGTCCGGGCCATCGGGCTGGTGCTCGCGGCGGGCGCGGACCCCGAGCGGGTCGCCACGGCGGCTCGCGGAATCGTCGGCGCGGACGGATCGGTTCTCACCGGTGACGCGCGTGGCGCGTTGGAGCCCCGCAACGACGCCCGCACCCGCTGGATCGGCATGCAGGTGCTCACCGCCACGGCGGCCCTCGCCGGCTTCGTCACGGTGTTCGTGGTCGCCTCCACCTTCGCGTTCACCGTCGCCCAGCGCCGCCGTGAGCTGGGCCTGCTGCGCGCCGTCGGCGCCACCGGGCGTCAGGTCCGCCGCATGGTGTACGGCGAGGCGCTCGTCGTCGGCGCCGTGGGCGGGATCGCCGGCCTGCTGGTGGGCGGCGGGCTCGCGCCGCTGCTGGGTCGGCTTCTCGTCGACGCCGGCTTCGAACCGTCGACCTTCCGGGTCGGGTACGAGCACTGGCCGGTCGCTCTCTCGCTCGTCGCCGGTCCGGTGATCTCGCTGCCGGCCGTCTGGTCGGCGTCGCGGCAGGCGGCCCGGGTCCGACCGCTTGAGGCGTTGCGCGAAGCGGCGGTGGAGCAGCGGCCGATCGGGAAGCTGCGCATCGCCACCGGTGCGCTGCTCGTCGCGGTGGGGGTCGCGCTCAGCATCGGGACGGCGACCGCCGACGAGGCCCGCGTCGCGGCGCAGTACGCCCTGTACGCGGTGATGGCGCTGGTGGCCGGTGCCACAGTCCTGGCTCCGGCGGTCGTCGGCCCGCTGGTGCGGATGTTGCGGTGGCCGGTGCGCCGACCGGGTGGCGCGATCGGGCTGCTGGTCCGGGCCGGGGCGTCGACCGCGACCCGGCGGACCGCTTCGATCGCCGCCCCGGTGCTGCTCACCGTCGCGTTCGCGGTGCTGGTCGCCGGAATGGTGCGGACGACCACGGCTGCCTACGCGGCGGGCCGGGCCGACGACGTCAACGCCGGCTGGATCGTCGTGCCCGACCGCGCACCAGGCCTGTCGGACCAGGCCGTAGCGGCGACCGGGGGCACCGCCCTCCTCCCGACGACGGTCTACGAGAGCGACCCGAACTCGCCGCCGGCGAACCGGCCACTGACCGCGCTCGGCGTGGACCCGGCGGGCTTCGCCGCCGCGAACCGGGCGCTCACCGTCGTCGCCGGCTCACTGGACGACCTGAGCGGCGACGACACGGTGGTCCTCCCCGCCTCGGCGAACCGGCGGCCGGTCGAGCCGTACGAGCTGGTCTTCGCCGATGGGGAGTCGGTGTCGCTGCGCGTCGTCGCCGTCGTCACCGACGACTCGATCCCCGGCGACCTGCTCCTGCCACGATCAGTGGTGCGGGCACACGACCCCTCGGCGCTCACCTCCACGGTGTACGTCCAGGATCGGATCGATCCTCCAACCGGAGCACGGATCGTCGACGTGGCCGGGTGGGCGGCCGAGGCGGACCGCGCCGAGGACCGCCTCGTCTGGCTGTTCACGCTGCTACTGATCGGTGTCTCGGCGGGCTACGGGTCTGTCGCGGTGGCGAACACGTTGCTGATGGCCGCTTCCGGCCGGGTGGCCGACCTGCGGCTGATCCGGTTGGCCGGTGCCACCCGACGGCAGGTCATCTGGCTGGTCACGGCCGAGTCCGCCCTGGTGGTGCTGATCGGCGCGCTGCTCGGCGGGGCCGTCGCGTTCGTCGGTCTGCTGAGTATCCGTGCCGGCCTGGCCGAGCAGACCGGCGTACCGGTCGACCTGGTGGTGCCGTGGTCCGCCGTCGGCGGGGTGGTGGGGCTCTGCCTGCTCCTGGCGGTGCTGGCGAGCGCACTGCCGACCTGGCGGTCACTGGGTCGCCGGTGCCGTGGGGTGAACCGTATTGCCGCCTCCTCCAGACGTATCGACATCACAGCGCGGCCATCCTGATGACCGTCGGCCAGGAAATCTAGGCTGGGAGAGCTAGACATCTTCTGCGGTGTGGCATACTGTTCTTCGAGTCGAGAGGAAAGATCCGTCAAGACGCAGACGGACCGTCCGGCCGTGAGGACACGACGGGCGGCTGGGAGAGGAACACGCTTCACCGTTCCTCCCGAGAGGCGGTAAGAGCACGTCAGTTCCGGCGTGGCATACGCCGGGGTGCAGGTGGGGCCAAAGTTCTTTCAGGGCTCCAGCTGATGTTCGCCGCACGTGTCGGGGCTGTGAAGTCGCGTGGGCTCCGGCGCCGGCAGAACGTACGACAGCAAGGGAAAGAAGTAGCAGAGGAAAGGGAGGGTCGTACACCGTTGGATCGCCCGCCGTCGGTCGTCATGTCAGGCCGGGCGGACACCGCAGGTTCCATCGAACGAGAGGTGGTCTCCGGTCACGCATATGCGGTCCTCGCACCCGAAGCCGTCGATGACGGCTGGTGCGGATACGACAAGCCGATGTTCCTGTCGGTAGATGGTGTTCTGACTCGTGACCCTGGGCCCCGGCGCGCAAGCGCCGGGGCCCTCGACGTGGAGGTGACATGGGGCGAAACCCCGAAGACATGTTCGGCGATGAGAACTACCCGGCCTACACCATCGGGCAGGCCGCGGAGATGCTCGGCACCACGCAGGACTTCCTGCGTCGCCTGGACGAGGCGAAACTGATCAACCCGCACCGCTCCAGCGGCGGGCACCGCCGCTACTCCCGCTACCAGCTGCGCCTGGCCGCCCGGGCACGCGAAATGGTCGACGGCGGCACCGCCCTGGAGGCCGCCTGCCGGATCATCATTCTCGAAGACCAACTCGAGGAAGCTCTCCGGCAGAACGAGAAGCAGTAGCGGGGGCCGCGACGACCGGACTGACCAGCCCACCCTTCGTGCGAGGTCGTCGGCGGGCTGGTAAGCCGGCCGGCCCACCAGGCGAACGTCCAGGTTCCCGCCTCGGTCCGACGGCCCGTCGAGGACGGTGAGGAAGTCGCGCATCTCGGCGAGGGGTGCGGTGCCACCCAGGGTGAGCGCGTCCACGATCGCCGGGTCGCCCAGCGCGGCGTGGATCCGGCGCGCCTCCGCAGGGAAGCAAGCTCAGTTGACCAGGTCCACTCACCGCCATCGGTTGAACAACGGATCATGTGCTACGGTGTCCCAGTTGCAGTTTTGATTTCCAGTAGACGTTTTCCGGCGCCTGATGGGGCATCTGAAACCCATCCAGGCGCTTTTCGTTTTTCGTGTCGTTTCGACGCGGGTGATCAACGCGGCGGCGTAAGGGTCCGCACAGTGCGGCCTCTGACAGCCTGCGAAGGAGCAGACATGACTACAGGTACCGTGAAGTGGTTCAACGCCGACAAGGGCTTCGGCTTCATCAGCCCGGACGGCGGCGGCGCTGACGTCTTCGCCCACTTCTCCGCGATCTCGGCGAGCGGCTTCCGCAGCCTCGACGAGAATCAGAAGGTGGAGTTCGACATCACTCAGGGCCAGAAGGGCCCGCAGGCGGAGAACATCCGCCCGCTCTGATCCAGATTCTCTGAACGGCGGCCCGACTGGTTCAGCGGGTCGCCGTTTGGCGTTTCATGCGCTCACCACGCCATCGCGAAAATCATCTGATCGGCTGAAGGCCGGCCGTCTCGGTGTGGGGCCGGCCCAGCAGTGTCCCCGTGCTCTCCCCACTGGATCGATTCGGACCTCGGGCGCTCGTCTGCCAAGCATCGCCCCTTGTCCCGCCGCGCGTTAGCCGTGGCCAGCTTGAGGCGGCTGAGCGCTTGCGGTCCCCGTAGTCCGGCCGCGTCGAACACCGCGACAGCGTCGGTGAGGTGGTCGATGACGTCGGTGGTGTCGCCGAGGACCAGGTAGGCCGTCGCCGCGTTGGCGGCGGCCCGTGTCGGGCAGTACGGGCCGAGGGTGAGGCTAGCTTGAGCTTTAACCCGCTGGGCGGCGGCATCGACCCCGGCTGATCATGAGGATCCTTCCTCGTCGTCGAGCAGTTCGCGGCGCCACTCCGCGAATCGGCTTCGGAGATCGTCCAGCGCAGTGCCGGTGACGCCGTACTGGGCGAAGTCGTCGGGATCGAGCTGGGTGGCTTGTCCGAGGGCGTCGGCGAAGATGCGCGGGTCGAAACCACGATCGGCGCGCTGCGCGAGGGCGAGGAGGGCGTCGCGGGTGTAGCGGCCGGATCGGAGCGTGGCGTCGATGTCGATGAAGTCGCGGGCGAACGCTCGTCCGTAGAGGGCGCTCATCTTGTTTGCTACTGCGTCGTCGGGGTGGAGGACGGGTCCGATCGCCATGAGGATCGGTTCGTTGGCGCGCCAGTCCACGCCGAGTTCGACCTTGGAAACCCGTACGCCGTCGGTGACTGCGAGCCGGGCGAAGGTGTCGTACTGCCGCTCGGTCTCGACGGTGAGGCCGTCGTCTCGGTAGGCGTGTACGACGGCGGCGACTGCGGCGGTGAATTCGTCGCGGCGGTCCCAGGCGGTGAACAGGTCGACGTCCTCGCTGGCCGCTCCAGGAGCCCAGCGGCCTGGACCGCGTAACCGCCGGCCAGCGCGAAGCCGTATCGGTCGGCCGCCGCGAGCCCGGTACGGGCGAGGCGTTCGTGGAAGGGGTCCACCGCTATGCCGCGTTGCTGCGGGTGGCGGCGAGTTCGGGGAAGGCGTCCTCCCAGCGTTGGCGGAGCTGGGATGGCAGCCAGAGAGTGGGCCAGAGCCGCCGGAGGAGTTCGGCATCGAGCCAGGTGTGCAGGTCCTCGACGGTGCTGGCTTCGGTGAGCACCACCTTGTACATGCTGGCCAGGCGTGCGGGCCGGTTCAGGTCGTACTCGGCATGCCCGGACCAGTCGAGGTGACGCGGAAGCGTCACCGTCCCTTCGGTGGGACCATGCAGTGCGGCGAGGGTTTCGGCCACCACGTAAGGCTTCCGGTCGCCGTAGGGCCGGTAGTCCGCTGGCGGCTGGGGTGACATCCTGCGCCGGCTGAGGTTCGTCGCCCGCCGGACTTCCGGTCGTAGCGCCTGACGGATCGTCTCCCGGCTGTACCCGGTGACCCGCTGCAGATCCACCGGCCGCCATCCGGCCGCGTGAAACGCCCGCAGCTGCTCGTCCCGCTCGATCAACGCGGCCGCCCGCGTCGCCTCATACCGGGAGACAACCGCCTGCAACTCATCCTCGGAGAACCGGCCCATGGCCGTTAGCCTACCAGGCTAGGCCCAGCACGCTTGGCGTACGTCATTCTTTGGGAGCCGGCGGACCAGTCATGATGATCGCGATGGGATGTACTCATGTTCTGGTGAAGCCGAGGGCCCGGTATCCGGGCATGCGGCGTGGGAGTGAGGCGGCGAGGATGGGTGTGGCCGGGTCGTGGTAGTCGTGGACCTCGGCAAGGTCCTTGCCGGGCGCGGCGCGGATGACGCGGCCGGCGCATTGGACGAGTAGGCCGTCGTAGGAGATCGGGCCGGCGAGGAAGAGGGTGTCGAGGGCGGGGGCGTCGAAGCCTTCACCGATGAACGGTGTGGTGCCGATGACGAGCAGGCCGTCGCCGGCCTTCGCGCCGTCGAGCCGGTCAACGATGGCCCGCCGGTCGCGGGTGCTCACCGCGCCTTGGAGCACAAGCGCCTGATGTCCGCGTGCGGCGAGCAGGGCGGTGAGTGCCTCGACCTGGGCGACCCGTCGGGTCAGCACGAGACAGTTGCGACCGCGGGTCAGGGCCGCGGCGACGTCGTCGGCGATCTGGGTGTTGCGGGGTTCGTCGAGGGCCAGCCTTCGGTGCACCTCGGCGAGCGCGCCGGGCGCGTCAAGGTCGACGTCGCCGGGTTGGAAAGTGGTCTCGTGGATGAACAGCGCTCGACGGGGGCCGGCATCGGTGTGCATCGCAGCCGCGAGGGTGCCCTGTTCCTCGTCGGTCAGGGTGTGGCGGACGGGGCCGAGTTGCCAGGTGACGAGTTGGCCGAGGCCGTCGCGTCGGGTAGGGGTGGCGGTGAGGCCGAGCCAGAACTGCGCGGCGATCCGTTTGACCAAGTGCTCGTACGCGGCGGCGCCGAGGTGGTGGCATTCATCGACGATGACGTGCCCGTACCCCTGGGTCAGGGTGGCGACGTCGTCGCGCCGGGCGAGGGAGGGCAGCAGTGCGATGTCCACCGTGCCGGTGAGCTTGCGTCGGCCGCCACCGAGTTGGCCAGGCTTGATGTCGAGGAACTGTTGGATGCGGGTGCGCCACTGGTCGGCGAGAGCTTTGCGGTCGACGAGGACGAGGGTGGAGGTGTTGCGTTCGGCGATCACGGCGCAGGCCATGACGGTCTTGCCGGAGCCCGGTGGGGCGACCAGGATTCCGTCGTCGTGGGCGAGGAGTGCGCCGACCGCGACGGCCTGCTGGCCAGTGAGTTCGGCGGTGAACGCGGTGTCGATCTCGGTCCCGGAGTTTCGTACGTCGGCGACGGCCAGCCGTGACCCGGTGCGCTCGACGATCGTGGTGATGGTGTGCCGTAGGCCCCGCGGAAGGATCAGGCGACCATCGAGGGTGAGGTCATAGCCCTGGATGAAGCGTGGCGTATCCCAGGTGGACTTGCGGAGTCGTTGCAGCTCGTAGAACTTCGGGTTGGCCATGGCGGCGGCGTGTTTGAACGTGGCGAGTGCGGCGGGGGTGAGCTGTCCGGCGTCGATGCTCAGCCCGGCACCGGCCTCCGCGTGGACCACCGGAGGCAGTGGAGGGTGGACCTGCGTCGCGGCGGACCGGCTGATCGTTGCGATGTCGGCACCGGTGACGGATTGTTTGGCCTGCCGGGCGATCTGTTCGGCGTCGCCGGGGCTGAGCCGGTCCAGTGTCGACAGGAATGCCCACTGGTCGGCGTACGGCTCGAGGGTGCCGAGGTCGAGGAAGGTGGTCAGTCCGTCCTTGCGGCGGCGGCCCTGTAGCGGCGCGGCGATGAGGTTGCCGAAGCCACCCTCAGGAAGGACGTCCTGGTTGGGGAAGAGACGGTCGTACGACCGCAGATCCATCGACCCGCGCAGCACCATCGCCTCGCGCAGCAGGACCGTACCCACGGCCCGCGCGGTGGCCGCGGGAACAGCGCCGGTGAAGAAGACCCACACGTGGGCTCCGCGGCCCGACTGGGAGATCTCCAACGCGGCGGGCACCGCGCTGGCCCGTGCCGCCTTCACGTATGCGAGGGCGTCGAGCATCGCCGTCGGGCCGTCGAAATCGGCCACGACGAAGTGGCAGGTGTTGCCGGGCATCAGCGGGTACAGGCCCATGAACACGTCGCCGACCAGATGTGCCGCGACGACCTCCGTCGTGCGGGGCAGGTAGGTGGCACCCCGCCGGTCCATACCCTTGCGCCAGCCGCCCGCGACCGCGGGCATCCATCCGGCTGCGCCGGTACGGGCGTTGTCCCACCGCACGGCGTACACGTCGGCCCGGGCCCGGAACCGGTCGGTGAACAACGTCAGCTTGTCCCGGGTCGGCGAAGCCATGGTGACCAGCCCTGGCGGCTCAACCGGAGCGGACAACTGCTCCGGCGCCGCAGTCGTGTCCTGGCCGCGCAGCTCCAGCAGACGCCCCAGCCGGGCGTTCTCCGCCCGTAACCGCTCCACCTCCCGCCGAAGATCGACGAACTCGGCCACCGAACCCATGCCGACCATCCTCGCGCATCGGGCTCCGAACACCCCGACACCGGTCCGCTATCCTCCGCCGATGGCATCGAAGGGGACCGCCGCGTTGGAGGCGATGATCGAGGAAGCCACCGTCGACACGGACGGTCACGAGGACCAGCGTGCCGGCCTGTTCGCCATGATCGAGGAGCATCTGGCGGTGCCGTTCACCACCACCGTCCTCGGCGTCGAGGTCACCATAGGCAAGATCGAGCTGGCCGCGGACAGCATCGTCGCGGTCTGCGCCCGAGGCCGCCACCGGCAACGGGTCGGTCTTCTCGACCTTCCGCTACCCACCCCTATGCCGGACGGTGCCGCGTGGATCGACGCCTACCGGCACTGGGCCGGGAGGTAGGCCACGATGAGCGAGTACCAGTACTACGAATTCACCGCCGTCGACCGTCCCCTCACCGTCCGCGAGCGGGCCGAGCTGCGGTCGCTGTCCACCCGGGCCGACATCACTGCCACCAGCTTCGTCAACACCTACGAGTGGGGCAACTTCAAGGGCAACCCGCGCACGCTGATGGAACGGTACTTCGACGCGCACCTGTACCTGGCGAACTGGGGCACCCGCCAGCTCATGCTGCGACTACCGAAACACGTGCTCGACCCCGCCACCGTCTCCCAGTACTGCCAAGGTGACAGTGCATCCGCGTGGACCGCCGGCAAGCACGTCATCATCGACCTCCACGACGAGGACGAGGACGGCACCGATGAGTGGGACCTCGACGGTCACGGCCTCCTCGCCTCCATCATCCCGGTCCGGGCCCGCCTCGCCGCCGGCGACCTGCGCCTGCTCTACCTGGCCTGGCTGCGCTGCGTACAGTCCGCCGAGATCGCCGACGACGAGCCTGAACCGCCCGTCCCCGCCCGGCTGGGGACCCTCGACGCGTCCCTCACCGCCGTCGCCGAGTTCCTACGCATCGACCCCGACCTGATCGCGGCCGCGGCGGCCGGATCGGCGCCGGCCACCTCCGGCGAACCGACCGCTGCGCAACTACGCACCTGGGTCGTCGGGCTGTCCGCGCGGGACAAGGACGCCATCTTGACCGACCTGATCACCGGCGGCGACAGCCAACTGCGCAACCGGCTGCTGCGCCGCTACCGCGACGCACACCGCACTGATACGCCCACCCCGGCAGCCGCCCGTACCGCCGGGGAACTGCTCGCCACCGCCGCGGAGTTGCGCGCCGAACGGGAACGACGGGACGCCGAGCAACGCGAACGCGACCGGATTCGCCGCGAACGGTCCGCCGCAGCAGCCCGGCAACGGCACCTCGACACCCTCGCAGTCGACCAACCCGCCGCCTGGCAGCGAGTCGACGAGCTCATCGCCACGAAGAAACCCCGCGAGTACGACACCGCCGTGCAACTCCTCGTCGACCTGCGCGAACTCAGCGAACGCGACGGGGACAGTTCGTCGTTCCAGCACCAGCTGGCCGAGCTACGGGTGGCGCACGCCCGCAAGCCCAGTTTGCTCGAACGCCTCAACCTCGCAGGCCTCGACAGCTGACGCATGGTTCCCCGCTGACCGTCGCCAAGGTGTGGCGAGGATCGTGGATGGCCGGTGCGGCGTGCCAGCGTGACGCCCCAGACAGTCGACGCCGGCGGCGGTCCGCTCCCCGACGCGACCCCATCGCGCCGGACACTTCATTCTGCCCGCCAAGATCAACCGGGGTCACCTGGAGACTCCTCCAGCGGATGCCGACCGGGGTGAACCGGTGCCAACGTGGGTCACCATGGCCGACCGCCGGTCGCGAACCGGGGTTCGTGTGCGCCGGGTGTGGTCCTGGGCTGGGAGAACGGCGGTCCGGGTGACGTGGGTGAACGGGGGCCACTCCCTGCCACCCCAGGTGAACCCCCACGTCGCTAGACTAGGCGCTCGCGCCCTCGTAGCTCAGGGGATAGAGCATCGGTTTCCTAAACCGTGTGTCGCAGGTTCGAATCCTGCCGGGGGCACCACATTCCGCCTACGGGCTGACCGTTCCGGACAGGTTGCTGACCCGGCCCATCGCGTCGAAGTCGACACGCAGGACCGACCCGTCCCGATCCTGCGCCGTCACCGACATCGGCGCCCGATCCAGCCGCCACCCCTGCTGGTGCAGGAACGACTCGACGGCGACGCGGTGCTCCACCGGGAACGACTGAAGGACCTGGGTCAGGACGGTCAGCGCCCGCTCCGGCCGGACCGGCGCGGTGATCTGCGGCGGGGCGTCGTCGAGGTGGAAGAAGACGGCGCCGCCGTCGTACGGCCCGCGGTAGTAGCAGCGGCCGGTGAGGCCGGACGCCAGCAGGGCGAGGCGGTGACCGTCGGTGCGCTGGAGCGGGAACGTGGGCTCGGTGAGTTCGGCGACCCCTTGGCGGTGTCCGTACTCGCGAAGCCAGCCGGCCAGATGCAGCACCGACGGCGGGAGGTTGCTGGCCTCGTTGGCCCAGGCCCACAGCCAGGTGCCGTCGTCGTGGCTCTCGGTGCCGAGGACCTGGACGCGGTACCGCAGGTCGGTCCCGAACGTAGCGATGCCGCCGGGCACGTCGAGTTGCCAGTCACGTTCGCCGAGCAGGTCGGCCAGCGCCATCTGGCGGGCCAGGCCGGTGCCGACATGTTCGGCGAAGAGTCGATCAAACGTCGGCATCGCCGCAGTGTGCCAGACCTTTCAGCGCGGGGCGGCCCCGCGTCCGGCCGGAGCCGGAGCGCGGGGCCGGCGGGTCAGCGGACCAGCGCTGCCACCAGCGTCCCGATGCAGGCGACGACGGCGGCGATGATCGGACTGAGCGTCTTGATGTACGCCAGGATGAGCCGGTGCCGGTCGGTCGGCTCGGCAACGGTTTCGTCCTCGTCCTCTGGTGTCTCGAAGTCTGACCCGTGAGGGATTACAGTCAACGTGACTCCTTCCGTTGCAGCGGTGGAGTCGAATGCGGCGTCCGGTGGCAGCCGGGCGCCGCCCTCTGTGTGAGGCGACGCAGTGCCGTTCGACGGTTCGAGCATCCTCCCGGCGGACAGCTAGCACAAGAGTGGTCAATTCACTGTCGGGTACCTGACAAGCAGATGCATCGCATCGAGAAAATTTCGGTGCCATCTCTTGCCAAATGCAATTTTCCGTGAAGCAGTTCAACCCAGCGTGACCACACCAAAGCGCATGGTGAGCAGTCGTGTCACCAGGCGCGCCGACTACGACACGACGAAGCCGGTCGAAGGGCGGGTCAGGACGCCGGTCATCGGGAAGCGGGTGGAGCCGTTCCACCAGTGCCACACCACGCGCTCGCTGCCGTCGGCGGCGGCGAAGACGTCCATCCCGCCGGGGCCCTGGTGGTTGCCGGGCAGGCCGCTGATCGGGTTGAGTCCGGCGCTGCCGGTGTAGCCGAAGAAGGGCCGCGACACGCCCTCGCGGATGGGAGTGCATCGGGAGCCGGGCAGGGGACTGGCGCCGCAGCGAGCGATGCCGGTGGCGTAGCGGGCGCTGTCCCAGTTGTTGCCCGAGTACATGAGGTACCAGTCGCCGTCGGCGGCCTTCCACATCGACGGGTTCTCCACCACGTGCGTACCGCCGCTGGTCTTGGCGGTGTCCCAGGTGATGTCGGTGCTCTTGAGCATGTCCCGGCGGGTGTCCCAGATCGCACGGCCCTCGCCGTCGGTGTGGACGGTGGAGATGCCGGTCTCGGCGCCGGAGGCGATGGCGTCGTCCCGGTAGGTGACGTACAGGTTCCCGCCGGCCACGAAGGGGTTGGCGTCGAGTGCCCACCGGCCGGCGTCCGGGCAGGCCCACTCGCCCTGGTTCTGGAAGGGGCCGCGGGCGCTGTCGGAGATCGCTCGTCCGATGCACTTCTGGCCGGTGCCCTTGCGGGAGGCGGTGTAGAACATGAAGAACCGGCTGCCGAAGCGGGCGACGCCCGGTGCCCAGACCGCGCCGCCGGGCTCCGCCCAGGCTCCTGGACCGGACGGCAGGGCGTCGTGCGAGGCGCAGTCGGCCATGCCGACGCTGTTGCCGGAGCCGTGGACGAGGACCGGTACGTACAGCCTGCCGGTCGCGCCGCAGCGCGCGCCGGTCCCGGCGCCGACCGTGGTGCCGTAGGTGACGTACGAGCCGTCCTTCGCTAGCAGGGTGTCGGGGTCGGCCAGCGGGAAGGTGGACGAGCTCGCCAGGGCGGACAGGTCGCCCTCGGCGGCCGCCGTGGCGGGCGTCGCTGCCGTGCCGGCGACCAGGACGGTCGCCGCGAGGGCGGCGAGCGCCCCGCGCATTGGAAAGAAAATCACCGGACAGCCTCCCCTGATGAAGGTGGTTGCCGGTCGGAGGCTATAGATGGGTGGCGATCCCGTCAATGAGCCGGAGGTGGCAGGTGCCCGACGCGAGTATGTCGGTCAGGTTGGGAGGGACGTATCCGCCGACGACTGGGCCGTGACGGGGTCTGTCGATCCCCTCCGCGCTCCAGGCGAGCAGTCGTCAGCCCGCGAGGTGGACTTGTACGTCGCGGTGCAGGCTCGGGTTCGCGACGGCGAGGATCTGGTGTCGTCTGACCTCGCCCCGGCCGAGACCCCTGACGATCTCACCAAAGTCGATCGGTCGGCCGGCGGGATCCGTGACCGTGCCTCCGGCGCGCGCCACCAACTCGTACGCCAAGGTCTCGTAGGACGGCTGACCGAACTGGTGGTCGACGAACCCGTCGACCTCACCCACCGCGATCCGGGCGGCGACGATGGCGCCGTCCACCGTCCCAAGCAGTTTGGGGCCGCCGAGCAGCTTCAGCGGCGGGTCCTGCCGGCGGTTGCGCTTCAGCAGCGACACGACCAGGAACGCGTCCTCGACGCGCTCGGTGGCCGAGCAGGTCGCGGGCGTGGTGCTGCCGTGCATCGACGTGACGTGCACACCGGTGTCCGAGGTGGCCCAGACGACACGTGGGATCTGGATGTCCGCGATGGCACCGCTGAGGAACTCTCCCTCGAGGGTGTACTCGTACACGGCCACCGCCGACTCCCGTACGCCGTGGAAGGTCAGCGTGGTGTTGCAGTAGGGGTCGCACACGATCATTCGCGGCTCGTCGCCGAGGCGCACGAGGCCGGCCTCCTCCGAGAACACCTGTCCTTGGAACCCGTGCCGCCCCAGCGCGTCGAACAGCACCCGCTCGGCGACGTCGTCCACCTTGTGGGCGGTGTGGCCGCCACCCTTGTCTTCGGTGACCTCACCGAGAGTGGTCGTCGCCGCCGCGTCCGAGAGGGCGGGTCGAACCGTTTCGGCGATCTCGGCGGCCAGGTCGAATGTCAGCGGTTCGTGCGCCACGTCCTCAGCCTCTCGCCTGCCCTCGGGCTTCGATGTCCGCGAAGCATGTCTCGCACACCGTACGCCTGCTTGCCCGATGCAGCCTGCTTCGGCGACGCCAGATGAGCCGTGCCGTGCAGACGTCGCAGTAGTGCGGCGGCAGGATCTGCTCCCTTACAGCGAGGAGGATCGCCGTTCCCAGCAGGCCGAGCAGCACACCGAACGCGTAGCAGAGAACCTGGCTCACCCGGCGGAGTTCGGTGAGATCGGTGATCGTGACGATCGCGAACAGGGCGGCGGGCACGTACAGGATGATGGAGATGGTGAAGATCCAGGCTCCAGGGCTGCGGCTGTGGATGTCGGCCGATCGGTAGAAGCCGGTCGACGGTCGTACCGCCTGGAGCACGGGCGGCGCGAGGGCGAGCGCGAGCGTCACCGCGGCCATGTCCGTGTAGCCGCCGTATACGAGTGCGATGGTGAGGGCGGAGGCCAACAGGCCGACGCATCCGGCGAAGGGCAGCATCGCGAGATTGCGGAAACGTGATTCGCTGTGCAGGCCGAAGAGGTAGGAGAGCTCGCCTCGGCCGTACGGGTAGAAGCCGATCTTGCGAACGGTGCCCGGCCCGACTCCTTGCGCCAGTGAGTGGTACTCGGACGTGTCCACCCGGCAGCGCAACGATAGTTCCGGCGAGTGTTCGAGGTTAATGATCATGCGGGAGGCGGACGGCGCCTCGACGGAGAAACCGAGTCGCCAAGTTTGGAGCACGCCGTCGCCACCCATCAGGAAGAACAGGCTGGCGCTCGTGAAACTGACGCGCAGGCTACCGGACAGTCCGCGTAGCTCCCGGGTGGGTGCCTCGACGATCAGGCAGGAGTCGGTAGTGACCTGACGCGCGCCGATAGTGCGGCTGCCGCCGGAGATAGTCAGAGCGGCGACCCGGGGTGGTGCTGTGCCGGTGGCCCGCAGGGAGTCCAGCGGGAGCGGCACCGCGAACTTGACCAGCGGTGTCCAGGCGCTGCGGCCCCGCGCCGGCACCGGTACGTCGATGTCGACATGGACCGTGCCGACGTAGGTTGCCGGTGCGTCGACCACGCGAAGGTGGACCACGGCGGCGCGTCGTTCGGTGTATTCGTGCAGAAGATCGTGTACCCGAATTCCATCGAATCGCTGCAGATTGGCGGTCACGTCGGATGAGGCAGCAGATGACATCGTCGGCTTCCCTCTGGCGCGGATTTCGCCCGGGCGGGTATCGACGACGGTAGCGGGGGACACAACATCTCCATCTCGTCGAACCATTCCAAAGCGGTAGGAGAGGAAAATGGTGCGGGTCCGGTCCGTCGTATTCGCCTCGGCTGCGGATCTCGCGACCCAGGTGGCGCTGGAAATTGCCCGTGGGTTGCGGAGCGCTGCGTCCGAGGATCGTCCCTATCTCCTGGGCTGTCCCTCGGGTCGAAGTGCGACCCAGGCGTTCCGGGCTCTCGCCGGGATCGTGGCGGAACAGGGCGTTCCGGTTGCCGGGCTCGTCGTGGTCTCGCTGGACGCGTATGTCGATTCCGGGGCCGGCGGGTTCACGCCGGTGCCGGCGGATCGCCACCACAGTTGTGAGCGGTACGTCGCAGCGGAGATCGTCGGCCCGCTCAACCGAGGGCTGCCGCCGGGGGGCCGGCTTCCCGCCGATCAGGTGTGGGTGCCCGGGCCGGAGCGGCCCGGTGACTTCGACGTGCGGATTCGAGCGCACGGGGGCATCGACCTGTTGCTGTTGGCGTCCGGATCGGGTGACGGGCACGTGGGCTTCAACGGCCCGGGGGCGCCCCGGGAGAGCGTCACGCGGGTGGTGCAATTGGCGGAGTCGACCAGGCGGGACAACCTTCGTACGTATCCCGATTTCCGCTCGGTCGACGAGGTGCCTACGCACGGCGTCACCATGGGAATCGCCACGATGGCCGATTTGGCTCACCGTGCGTTGCTGCTCCTGCCCGGGAAGGAGAAGGTGGCCGCCTTCCGGCGGGTGAGCCGGTGCCGGGACTATGACCCCGAGTGGCCCGCGTCAGTGGTGGCGGCCTGCGGCGACGGGGTGGTGTACTCCGACATTTCCGCAGCTCGTTCCCACGAGTGAGCGGCGGAGGAGATAGCCTGCGACCGGAAGGTGGCGCGGAGTGACGATCGGGGCGCGCGGACGCCGGGAGTGTCACCGTCGGTACCCTGGCAGGTCCTGGCCTGTCCGCGACGACATGAGGTATTCGTGAACGATCTTCGAGTGGTGGCGTTCGATCTCGACGACACCCTGGCGATTTCCAAGTCCCAGATCGATCGTCGGATGGCGGAGTTGCTCGGCCACCTGCTCACCGAGGTGGACGTGCTGGTCATCTCCGGTGGCCGGTTCGAGCAGTTCCAGTCGCAGGTGCTCGCCCACCTTGACCTCACCGAGGAGCAGCGCGACCGGCTGCACCTGATGCCGACCTGCGGCACCCGCTACTACCGCTGGTCCGACGGGGACTGGCGGCAGGTCTACGCGGAGGATCTGACCGAGGCCGACAAGGCCCGTGTCGTCGCCGCGCTCACCGAGTCGGCGCAGGCGCTGGGCCTGTGGGAGGCGAAGACCTGGGGCGACATCATCGAGGACCGGGGCAGTCAGATCACGTTCTCCGCGCTGGGGCAGTCCGCCCCGGCGGCCGAGAAGTACGGCTGGGACCCGGACGGCGACAAGAAGCGGCGTCTGCGGGACGCGGTCGCGGCGAAGCTGCCCGACCTGGAGGTGCGCGGCGGCGGCTCGACGTCGATCGACGTCACCCGCAAGGGCGTGGACAAGGCGTACGGCATGCGGAAGCTGCTGGAGCACCTGGACCTGAAGATCGACAACGTGCTCTTCGTGGGTGACCGCCTGGACGTGGGCGGCAACGACTACCCGGTCAAGGCGATGGGCATCCGCTGCGTCGCGGTCACCCGCTGGGAGGAGACCGCCGACTACGTCGAGAAGCTGGTCGACGACCTGGTGAAGCAGCGCGCCGAGCGCGCCTGAGCACAGCCCGCAGCAGAGCCCGCCGGTTCCGGAACCGGCGGGCTCTGGCGGTATCGACGGTGATGAGGTAGGAACAGCCGGGAGAGCGCTCTCCCGTCCCATCACCGAACAGGCAGGCAGATGCGATCACCCGACCCCTCCCGCCGCCGTTTCCTCACGCTCACCGCCTCCGCGGCCTCGCTCACCGCCCTCGGCCTCCCGGCCGGCGCCGCCGCCGCGTCCCCGGCCGCATCGCCGGCCGCGCGACCCGCCCGCGAGCCCGACTTCGGCCCGAACGTCTTCGTGTACGACCCCAGCACGCCGGTCGAGGAGATCCAGTCCACGCTGGACGGGCTGTTCACCGCCCAGGAACGCAACGAGATGGGCTTCGACAGGTACGCCGTGCTGTTCAAGCCCGGCCGCTACGAGGTGGACGCCCGGCTCGGCTACTACACGACTGTCGCCGGTCTCGGCGCCCACCCGGACGACGTGGAGATCCACGGCGCGGTCCGGGTGGTCGGGCAGCCCGACCCCAACTCGCCCGCCGGCATCTCCGCGCTCACCAACTTCTGGCGCTCGGCGGAGAACCTCGCTGTCACCCCGACCGACTGGTCGAACCAGTGGGCCGTCTCGCAGGCGTCACCGATGCGGCGGGTGCACGTGAAGGGCGTGCTGTGGCTGGAACCCGGCAACGGCGGCTACTCCAGCGGCGGCTACATCGCCGACTCCAAGGTGGACGGCATCACCATCAACGGTTCCCAGCAGCAGTGGCTCACCCGCGACAGCGAACTCGGCGGCGAGTGGACAAACGGCGTGTGGAACCAGGTCTTCTCCGGCGTGATCGGTGCGCCCGCGCAGGGCTTCCCCGACCCGCCATACACCACGCTGCCGACCAGCCCGGTCACCCGGGAGAAGCCGTACCTGTTCGTCGACGCCAAGGGCGCCTGGCGGGTCGCCGTACCGCGCCTGCGCCGGAACACCGCCGGCACCACCTGGGCCACCGGCGGCGCGCCGGTGCCGTCGCTGCCGCTGTCCGCGTTCTACCTGGCCCGGCCCACCGATTCGGCCAAGCGCATCAACGCCGAACTGGCCCGGGGCCGGCACCTGCTGCTCACCCCCGGCGTCTACCACCTGGACCGGGCCCTGCGGGTACGCCGCCCGGACACCGTCGTGCTCGGCATCGGCATGCCGAGCCTGGTGCCGGACGGTGGGGACGCGGCGCTGCGGATCGAGGACGTGGACGGGGTCCGCATCGCCGGGGTGCTGGTGGACGCCGGGCCGGTCGAGTCGCCGGTGCTGGTGGAGGTCGGTACGCGGCACTGCCACCGGTCGCACGCCACGAACCCGATCTCGCTGCAGGACGTCTTCTTCCGCATCGGCGGCCCGTACGCCGGGCGGGCGGTGACCAGCCTCGTGGTGCACAGCCGGCACACGCTCATCGACAACATCTGGGCCTGGCGCGGCGACCACGGCCGGGCCGGCACGATCGGCTGGACCGTGAACACCGCCGCCACCGGCGTGATCGTCAACGGCGACGACGTGACCGCGTACGGGCTGTTCGTCGAGCACTACCAGCGTTGGCAGACGATCTGGAACGGCGAGCGTGGCCGGACCGTGTTCTACCAGAGCGAGCTGCCCTACGACCCCCCGAGCCAGGCGGCCTGGCGCAGCCCGACCGGCAACGGCTGGGCCTCGTACAAGGTGGCCGACCACGTCCGCACGCACGAGGCGTGGGGGCTCGGCGTCTACTCGTACTTCAACCAGGGCGTCGACATCCGCTGCGACCGGGCTATCGAGGCGCCGCGCCGGGCCGGGGTGCGGTTCCACGACGCGATCACCGTGTTCCTGGACGGCAGCGGCGGCATCGAGCGCACGATCAACGAGATCGGCACACCGGTCGTCGGCTCGTACGGCACCAGCCCGGTGATCAGCTACCCCTGACCGCGAGGCGCGGCCCGGCCGGTGCGGGACCGGCCGGGCCGCGCCCGCTCACGCCGCGAGCTGGTCGACGCGGGTGAGCACCTGGTCGACGAGGCCGTACTCGCGGGCCTGCTCGGCGGTGAACCAGCGGTCGCGGTCCCAGTCGCGCTGGATCTCCTCCAGCGTCCGCCCGCTGTGCCGGGCGATCAGCTCCTGCATGGTGCGCTTCACGTGCAGCATGTTCTCGGCCTGGATGGTGATGTCCGCGGCGGTGCCGCCCATCCCGCCGGACGGCTGGTGCATCATGATCCGCGAGTGCGGCAGCGCGAACCGCTTGCCCGCCGCCCCGGCGCAGAGCAGAAACTGTCCCATCGACCCGGCCATCCCGAGCGCCAGCGTCGCCACGTCGTTCTTGACGTACCGCATGGTGTCGTAGACGGCCATGCCGGCGCTGACCGAGCCGCCCGGCGAGTTGATGTAGAGGAAGATGTCGCGCTCCGCGTCCTCGGCCGCGAGAAGCAGGATCTGCGCGCAGATCTGGTTGGCCGACGCGTCGGTGACCTCGGTGCCGAGGAAGATGATCCGCTCCTTCAGCAGCCGTTCGAAGACCCGGTCGCCGAACGCCGGCTGCCCCTCGTCGAGCATCCAGATGCCACTCATCGCCGCCACCTCCGTGCCGCCGGTGGGCGGGGGACCGCCCGGGAACCCGGCGGTCTCCAGCGTCCGCCGGGCGCACCCGTGCGGCCCAGGCTTTCTGCCCGGGGCAGATTCGCCGTCGGCAGAAGCTACGCGGCGACCGGCCGCCGCCGGCCCGCGCGGGCTCGCCGCCGCGCCAGCGTGACGGAGGTACGCGGACGGGGGCGGACGGCCGGGGCGGAGGGAGCCGGCCAGATCCGGATGCCGCCGCCGAACCCGATCGGCGTGGCGGCGTCGAGGGGCGCACCGAGCGGCGCCGGCACCAGGCCGAAGGGCCGCAGCGCGCCGCCCAGCAGCGGCGTGGCGGTGACCGGCCGGCGGGCGACGTGCGGCCGGAGCGAGACGGCGGGCCGCCGGGTCACGTGCTGCCGGGGCGACACGGCCGGACGGCGCGTGACGGACAGCCGGGGCGGGCCGACCCGCAGCTGCGGCCCGGTGCGGGCGACCGGCACCCGGTCGAAGCGGGCCGCCGAGATCCCGGGACCGACCGGGGCCGGACGCTCCCGGCGCAGCTCGTCGCGGGCCTCTTCGAGCAGGTCGGCGAGGTGGATGCCGAGCGCGCGGCAGATCGCGGCGAGCACCTCGGAGGAGGCCTCCTTGCGGCCGCGTTCGACCTCCGAGAGATAGGGCAGGGAGACGCCGGCGGCCTGGGCCACCTCGCGCAGCGTGCGGCCCTGGCGCAGGCGGATGCGCCGGAGCACCCCGCCGATCACGCGTCGCAGCAACGACATGCCGGCCTCCTCGCGGTCGCCGTCCCGACGTCCCCATCATGCCCTGTCCACGTCGCCGGCAGCGGCCCCGGCGGGTACCGATCGTCACCCGGCGGGCCGGATCCCGGCGTACCCGTTATCTTGTGGGCGTGCAGGTGGCGGAGCAGGACCGACGGTGATCCATTTTCCCGCGCAACGGCGGGGGCCGCTGAGCGCGCTGAGTCTGCGCCTGCTCGCCGCCCTCGGCCTGGTCTTCGCCACGGTCTTCGTGGTCTGGCTGGACCGCGACGGCTACCGCGACGTGGACGAGAGCGGCCTGACCCTGCTCGACTGCTTCTACTACGTGGTGGTCTCGCTCTCCACCACCGGGTACGGCGACATCACGCCGGTCAGTTCGTCGGCGCGGCTGGCGAACGTCCTGTTCATCACCCCCGCCCGGGTGCTGTTCCTGATCATCCTGGTCGGCACCACCCTGGAAGTCCTGACCGAGCAGTACCGCACCGGCCGTCGCCTGTCGCGGTGGAGGAGAACCGTGAAGGACCACGTCATCATCTGCGGCTACGGCACCAAGGGTCGAAGCGCGGTCTCCGCCCTGCTGGAGAACGGCACGGACAAGTCCAAGATCGTGGTGGTCGAGCGGAGCGGGCCGGCGCTGCGGCAGGCCACCTCCAACGGGCTGGTGACGATCGAGGGCTCGGCGACCCGCTCGTCGGTGCTGGAGCAGGCGCACGTGCGTACCGCGAAGTCGGTCATCATCGCGACGGACAGCGACGACGCGTCGGTGCTGGTGGCGCTCACGGTCCGGCAGCTCACCGCCGGCCAGGTACGCATCATCGCGGCGGTCCGGGAGGCGGAGAACGCGCCGCTGCTCAAGCAGAGCGGGGCGCACCACGTGATCGTCTCGTCGGCCACGGCCGGGCGGCTGCTCGGCCTGTCCACCTCGGCCCCGCCCCTGATCGACGTGGTGGAGGACCTGCTCACCCCGGGTCAGGGCATGGCGCTGGCCATGCGGTCGGCCGAGCGCAGCGAGGTGGGCCGCTCGCCGCGCGAGCTGGAGGCGCTGGTCATCGCGCTGGTCCGCCGGGGCAAGGTGGTCACACTCAACGACCGTGCCGCCTCGGTGATCGAGACCGGCGACATGCTCGTCCACGTCCGGGACGACCGGCCGCAGGCCACCACCGCGATCTGACCCGGCCCCGCTGAGCGCCCGCGGTCAGCAGGCGCCCGGGCCGCCCTCCGCGATCACTTCGCCGCAGGTCGACGACCGGCCCTGGGTGGCCCGCCGCAGCAGGTCGTAGAGCAGGTCCCGCTCGCCCGGTGCCAGCGCGCCGAGGACTTCCTCCTCCGCCCCGGCGAGCGCGCACTCCGCCTCGCGCAGCCGCTTCGTGCCCGCCTCGGTGAGGCGTACCTCGTGCCGGCGGCGGTCCTCCGGGGAGCGGCGGCGCTCGGCCAGGCCGTCCGCCTCCAGGTCGTTGAGCAGCCCGACCACGTTCGTGCTGTCGATCTGGAGCGTGCCGGCGAGCGCCTGCTGACTGATTCCGCCGGCGTCGCGCAGCACGGTGAGCGCCACCAGGTGGCGGGGGCGCAGGCCCAGCGGGGCGAGTACCGACTCCGAGCGCAGCCGCATCCGCCGGGCCAGGTGGTCGAGCAGGGGCCCGGAGCGGCGCTCGGACTCCTCGACCGGTGCGGCGGACATGTGACCCAGTTTACGCGGCCCGGGGAACATCGACCTGCTATAAATAGTTGGTCCTACACGAACGATCGTCGGAGGAGGAATCACCAATGGCGCACCTACTGCACATCGACTCCAGCATCACCGGGGAGCGGTCGATCAGCCGGCGGCTCACCGCCCGCGCCGCCGCCGCGTGGCGTGCCGCCCACCCGGACGGCACGGTCACCTACCGCGACCTGGGTCAGAACCCGCTGCCGCACCTCGACACGGCGAGCGGCCTCGCGCGCATGGTGCCGCCGGATCAGCACTCCCCGGAGCAGCAGGCGTCCTGGCGGCTGACCGAGGAGGTGGTGGCCGAGGTGAAGCAGGCCGACACCGTCCTGCTCGGGCTCCCGCTCTACAACTACGGCGCGCCCAGCAGCGTGAAGTCCTGGGTCGACCACCTGATCGCCCCCGGCATCGCGTACGACCCGGTGACGAACGCCGGGCTGCTCGGCGACCGCCAGTTCGTCGTCCTGGTCAGCCGCGGTGGCGGGTACGGCCCGGGCACCCCGCGGGAGGGCTGGGACCACGCCGAGCCGTGGCTGCCGCACGGGCTGTCCCTGACCGGGCTGGAGCCGCGGTTCATCTGCGCCGAGCTGACGCTGGCCCCGGTCAACCCGGCGATGGCCGAGCTGATCCCGCTGTTCGAGCAGAGCCTCGCCGCGGCCGAGCGGGCCGTCGACGAGCTGTGGGTGCCCGCCTCGGCGGCCGCCTGACCGGGCTGTCGCACACGCGAAGGGCGGGCCGTTCCACGGGGGAACGGCCCGCCCTTCGACCGTGACGGGTCAGCGGTGGATCAGAGGATCGTCCAGGTGTCGCCGCTGCCGAGCAGCGCGGCGAGCTGCTGCTCCGGGGTCTTGTCGACGCCGGCCTTGGCAGCCGCGACCTGCTCCTGCACCACGCTGTCGTAGGAGGGGCGGCCGACCGACCGGAACACCCCGATCGGGGTGTTGCTCAGGTCCAGGCCGGGCAGCCGGGACAGTGCGAACGCGTACGCCGGGTCGGCCACGCCCGCGTCGTGCACGACGATCTGGTCGGCCGGCGTGTTCGCGGTCTCCCGGACCTCCAGCCCGAAGCCACCGGGCGGGTGGACGACGCAGAACTGCCCGTCCTTGCCGAACGTGATCGGCTGCCCGTGCTCCAGCCGGATCAGGAAGTCGTCCCGGGTGGCCGGCTCCTTCAGCGGGTCGAACGCGCCGTCGTTGAAGATGTTGCAGTTCTGGTAGATCTCCACGAACGCCGAACCCTCGTGCTGGGCGGCGGCCCGCAGCACCGACTGGAGGTGCTTGCGGTCCGAGTCGATCGTCCGGGCCACGAACGTGGCCTCGGCGCCGAGCGCCAGCGACAGCGGGTTGAACGGGGCGTCCGCCGAGCCCACCGGCGTCGACTTGGTGATCTTGCCGACCTCGGACGTGGGCGAGTACTGGCCCTTGGTGAGACCGTAGATCCGGTTGTTGAACAGCAGGATCTTGAGGTTCACGTTGCGACGCAGCGCGTGGATCAGGTGGTTGCCGCCGATGGAGAGCGCGTCACCGTCACCGGTGACCACCCAGACCGACAGGTCCGGCCGGGACACCGACAGGCCGGTGGCGATCGCCGGGGCGCGGCCGTGGATCGAGTGCATGCCGTACGTGTTCATGTAGTACGGGAAGCGCGACGAGCAGCCGATGCCCGAGACGAAGACGATGTTCTCCCGGGGGATGTTCAGCTCCGGCATGAAGCCCTGTACGGCCGCCAGGATGGCGTAGTCGCCGCAACCGGGGCACCAGCGCACCTCCTGGTCGGACTTGAAGTCCTTGGCGGTGAGCTTGAGGGCGACGGGCTCAGACATTCTTCAGGACCTCTTCCAGCATCGTCTCCAGCTCGGCGGCGGTGAACGGCAGGCCGCGGACCTGGTTGTAGCCGATCGCGTCGACCAGGTACTTCGCCCGGATCACGTGGGCGAGCTGGCCGAGGTTCATCTCCGGCACGACCACCTTGTCGTAGCGGCTCAGCACCTCGCCGAGGTTGGCCGGCATCGGGGCCAGATGCCGCAGGTGGGCCTGGGCCACCGAGAGCCCGCGCTGACGCAGGCCACGGCAGGCGGCACCGATCGGCCCGTACGTCGAGCCCCAGCCCAGCACCAGCACCCGGGCGTCGCCGTCCGGATCCTCCACCTCGACATCCGGCACCGGGATCGTCTCGATGCGGGCGGCCCGGGTCCGCACCATGAAGTCGTGGTTGGCCGGGTCGTACGAGATGTCGCCGGTCTTGTCGGCCTTCTCCAGACCGCCGATCCGGTGCTCCAGGCCGGCCGTGCCGGGCACCGCCCACGGGCGGGCCAGCGTCTGCGGATCCCGCAGGTACGGAAGGAACGTGGTGCCGTCCTCGCCGTTGGGCTCGGTGGCGAACTCGACCCGCAGGTCGGGCAGCGACTCGACGTCGGGCAGCAGCCACGGCTCGGAGCCGTTGGCGACGTAGTTGTCCGACAGCAGGATCACCGGGGTGCGGTAGGTCAGCGCGATCCGGGCCGCCTCCAGCGCCGCGTGGAAGCAGTCCGACGGCGACTTCGGCGCGATCACCGCGACCGGCGCCTCGCCGTGCCGGCCGTACAGGGCCATGTTCAGGTCGGCCTGCTCGGTCTTGGTGGGCATGCCGGTGGACGGACCGGCCCGCTGCACGTCGACGATGACCAGCGGCAGCTCCAGCGCCACCGCCAGGGAGATCGTCTCGCTCTTGAGCGCCACACCCGGGCCGCTGGTGGTGGTGATGCCGAGCGCGCCGCCGTACGACGCACCCAGCGCCGCACCGACCGCGGCGATCTCGTCCTCGGCCTGCATGGTGACCACGCCGAACTTCTTGTGCTTGCTCAGCTCGTGCAGGATGTCCGAGGCCGGCGTGATCGGGTACGCGCCGAGGAACACCGGCAGCCCGGAACGCACGCCTGCCGCCACCAGGCCCAGGGACAGCGCCGCGTTGCCGGTGATGTTCCGGTAGGTGCCCGGCAGCATCTTGGCCGGCTTGACCTCGTACCGGACGGAGAAGTCCTCGGTGGTCTCGCCGAAGTTCCAGCCGGCCCGGAACGCTGCCACGTTCGCCGCCACCAGCTCGGGGCGGGCCGCGAACTTGCGCTCCAGGAAGCGCAGCGTGGACTCGTACGGGCGGGAGTACATCCAGCTCAGCAGCCCGAGCGCGAACATGTTCTTGGCCCGCTCGGCGTCCTTCTTGGACACGTCGAGTTCGGCCAGCGCGCCGATCGTCATCGAGGTGAGCGCCACCGGGTGTACCGCGTACCCGGCGAGCGAGTCGTCGTCGAGCGGGCTGGCCGCGTAGCCCACCTTGGCCAGGTTGCGCCGGGTGAACTCGTCGGTGTTGACGATGATGTCCGCCCCGCGCGGCAGGTCGGCCAGGTTGGCCTTCAGCGCGGCCGGGTTCATCGCCACCAGCACGTTCGGGGCGTCACCCGGGGTCAGGATGTCGTAGTCGGCGAAGTGCACCTGGAAGCTCGACACGCCGGGCAGGGTCCCGGCGGGAGCGCGGATCTCGGCGGGGAAGTTGGGCAACGTGGAGATGTCGTTGCCCAGTTGCGCCGTCTCCGAGGTGAACCGGTCGCCGGTGAGCTGCATGCCGTCGCCGGAGTCACCGGCGAACCGGATGACCACCCGGTCCAGCTGACGGATCTGCTTGGTCACACCCGCACCTCGCTTAACTGAGCGCCGTCGCCCTCGCCGGCCCGGCCCGCTCCGATTCTCACGTCAGAGCCTACGTCGCCACGTTAGGGCCACCTTGGTCGAGGTCCGACGTATGGGACTGGATCGGGCCGCTGTATGCCCTGCTTTGCAGGGTTTAGTACCTGGGCCCGTAACCCAGATCACCACATATCCATGATCACCGGTCGGTGATCGGACGCTCCGGCGCGGTGATGTCGCTGCGGCGGCGCAGCGAACGGGTCGCCAGCGTCAGCGCGAGCACGACCAGGAGACCGGACACGGCGATGAGCGCGATGGCGGTCCCCCGGACCGAGGTGTCGTCGCGGTCCCGTTCGCCGGCCGCGACGAGCACGCCCTGCGAACCGGTCGGAGCCGGCGCTCCGCCGGGCGGGACGGCGTCCGCCGCCGCGGCGCTGATCCGGAAGCTCATCTGCACCTGCCGGTCCCGCCCGCTACGCGGATCCAGCCGGCCGATCACCGCGCCGGACAGCGGCGCCCGCCGCTGCGCCTCCGCCGAGGCGGCGAGCGTCAGCCGTACGGTAGCGGTCCGCCCGGCCGCCAGCGCGCCCAGCTCGCAGCGGGTCCGGTCGGCCGACACCTGGGCGCAGCCGCTCTCGGTGCCGGCCACGGTCACCCCTTCGGGCAGGAGCACCTCGATCCGGCCCGCGGCGTCGACCTTGCCGGTGTTGCCCAGCCGGACGGTGAGCGTGCTGGGCGCGCCGCTGATGTCGAACAGCACCTCCTCGGCGCGCAGCGAGATGCCGGGTACCGGCGGTCCGGGCGGGAACAGCACCGCGAAGCCCTCGTCGTCGTACGCCGCGCCGGTCACCCCGGGCGCGACGGCGGTGACCTGGACCGATCCGGCCAGCGGCATGGTCCGCCAGGCGTCGCCGTCGACCCGGACCCGGATGGTCGCGCTGAACCGGGCACCCGGCTCGGCGTCCCACCCGACGCAGCTGTGGTTGCCGTCGCCGGCCGGCTCGCAACCCGGGGTGCCCGCGTCGGTCAGCCCCGGCGGCAGCGTGTAGGCGAGGCTGATCCGCTCCGTCCGTCCGCCCGTGTTGGCCACCGTCACCAGCAGCGTGGCCACCGTGGCGTCGGCGTTCCAGTAGGCCGGCGGGAGGACCACGTCGCCGGTGGTCACGCGTACCCCCAGGGGCCCGCCGGCCGGCTGCGCCGGCGGTGGCGGCGGGGTCTTGACCGGCGGCACGACCGGCGGGGGCGCCGGTGCCGTGGTGGCCGGCGCGGCGGTGGTCGGCGCCGGCTCGGCGGGCGCGCTCGTCGGCGGCGGGGCCGGCGAGGTGCTGACCGGCGCCGGCGGCGTGGTCGGAGGCGGCGGTGGCTCGGTGGGCGGCGGGGCCGTCGCGGTGTCCGTCGGCTCGCCGGTGGGCGCGGGCTCGGTCGGCTCGCCGCCGGGGTCGCCGCCCGGCTCGACGGGCTCGATCACCCGGAGCGCGGCGGCCGGTCCCGGGTGAGCGACGGCCCCGGCCGGCGCCACCGCCACCAGCGCCGCGACGAGCGCGGGCGCCAGGAGCGCGAGGGTACGGCGGAGCGCGACCCGCCGAACGGGCGCAACGCGGGGGCGGGGCATCTGTCCTCCGGGACGATCAATGAGATCCCATTATTCGGTGATACTTGCCATCAAGCACTAGTCCTGCGAGGAAACGAATTCGTAACGTGTCCGGGACATCTGGACGGGACCGGTACGCTCCGGTCGTGACCGGATACCTCGGCTCGTACGCCACGCTCGGTCTGCTGCTGCTCGCCGCCGTGCTCTTCTTCGTGACGGCGTTCTCGGCGAACCGGGTGTTACGTCCGAGTCGGCCGGCCGAACCGTGGGGCAAGCGGGCCTCGTACGAGTGCGGTCTCGACCCGGTCGGCGGCGACTGGGCCCAGATGCAGATCCGCTACTACGTCTACGCGTACCTCTACGTGCTCTTCGCGGTCGAGGCGGTGTTCCTGTTCCCGTGGGCGCTGGTCTTCGACCGGCCCGGCTTCGGCGCCACCACGGTCGTGGAGATGGGCGTCTTCGTGGCGATCGTCGCGCTCGGCATCCTCTACGCCTGGCGGCGCGGCGTCCTGCGCTGGACCTGACCGCTAGGCGAGCCCGCGGCGGGTCGCCGCCGGCGGCCGGTCGCCCCGGATCGACGCCACCATGTCCAGCACCCGGCGGGTCTCGCGGACCTGGTGGGCGCGGAACACCCGGGCGCCGAGCCAGGCCGAGACCGCCGTGGCGGCGAGCGTGCCCTCCAGCCGCTCGGGCACCGGCAGGTCGAGCGTCTCGCCGATGAAGTCCTTGTTCGACAGGGCCACCAGCAGCGGCCAGCCGGTGCCGGTCAGCTCCGCCAGCCGCCGGGTGATCTCCAGCGAGTGCCGGGTGTTCTTGCCGAAGTCGTGCGCCGGGTCGATCAGGATGCCGTCCCGGCGCACACCCAGCCCGGCCGCGCGTTCGGCCAGCCCGGTCACGGTGCCCACCACGTCGGCCACCACGTCGTCGAAAGCGGCCCGGTGCGGCCGGGTACGCGGGGCGAGCCCGCCCGCGTGCGAGCAGACCAGCCCGGCGCCGGTCGCCGCGGCGACCCGGGCCAGCGCCGGGTCCGCCCCCGACCAGGTGTCGTTTAGCAGGTCCGCGCCGGCCGCTACCGCCTCCACGGCCACCTCGGCCCGCCAGGTGTCGATGGAGATGACCACGTCCGGGAAGGCGGACCGGACCGCCGCGATGGTGTCCACCGTCCGCCGGATCTCCTCGGCCACGTCCACCTCGTCGCCCGGCCCGGCCTTCCCCCCGCCGATGTCGATGATTTCGGCGCCCTCGTCCACCGCGCGTTCCACCGCGCGCAGCGCGCTGTCCTGGGCGAAGGTGGCACCCCGGTCGAAGAACGAGTCCGGCGTGCGGTTGACGATCGCCATCACCACCAGCTCACCGGGGGTGAACGTCCGTCCGCCCAGCCGCAACGCCCCGGTCATACCCGCCTCCTCGCCGCCGGACCGCACCGGCCGGTCCGACGCTATCCGGTCCCGCCCGAGCCGCCCGTGCCGGTCCCGTGCGCCGGACGCATTTACCGACCGGACGTCCCGGAGGGCTCGCCCGATCCCGGCCCGCATGCCACGATCTGTGCATGGGTGAGGTTCTGCTCCTCTTGGTCGTCGCGCTGACCGTCGCGGCTGTGGTGTTCGGGGTGACGGTGCTGGTCTCCGGCAAGGATCCGGGCCTCACACCGGCGGAGCCGGACGGGCGGGCCGTGCCCCTGCCCGGCAGCCGTCCGCTCGACGAGTCGGACGTGTCCGACGTCCGCTTCGACACGGCGCTGCGCGGCTACCGGATGAGCCAGGTCGACGCGGCCCTGCGCCGGGCGGCGTACGACATCGGCTACAAGACCGAGCTGATCGGCGTCCTGGAGGCCGAGAACGCGGCCCTGCGGGACGGCCGTACCGAGGACGCCGACGCGCTGCGCCGGGCGCGCGAGGAGGCCGCCGCGACCCGCCCCGAGACCGAGCAGGCGCCCGACCCGTCCACCCCCGAGCCGGTGGTGATCGACCTGTCCGCGCCGGAGCAGCCGGCCCGTACCGACACCGACCGGCAGTCGGGCCGGACCGACACCGACGCGCAGCCGGGACGCGCCCCGGCCGAGGCGGGCGTGGCGGAGGCCCCCGCCGCCGCGGCGACCGAGGACACCGTCTCCCCGGCGAACGGGATCGCGGCCGGCCCGGCCGACGACGACCGGGAGCGCGGTTCGGTGGTCCGCTCGGAGTCGGCGTGACCGGCACCGGCAGACCGGCCGACGACTTCACCGAGGCGTCCCGCCGGGGTGCCGCCGAGGTCACCGCCACGGTGATCGTCGAGGCGCCGGCCGACCGGGTGTTCGCCGCGCTCACCGCGTGGGAGCGGCAGTCGGACTGGATCCCGCTGACCCGGGTCCGGGTGGTGGAGGGCGACGGCGGCGAGGGCAGCCTGGTCGAGGCGGTCACCGCGCTCGGCCCGGCCGTGCTCCGCGACGAGATGCGTGTGGTCCGGGTCGACGCGCCGTACGAGGTCGGGGTGGTGCACTGCGGCAAGCTGCTGCGCGGCCCCGGCGTGCTGCGCTGCACCCCGATGGACCGCGACCGCACGCAGGTGGTCTGGCACGAGTGGTTCCACCTGCCGGGCGGGAAGGCCGGTCGGGTGGCGTGGCCGGTGCTCTGGCCCGGCTCGAAGTTCAGCCTCACCCAGGCGCTGAAGAAGTTCGCCCGGCTGGTCGAGCAGGGCCGCCTGCCCTGACCGGCGGTCGGCGCGGCAGGGCTGTCGGTGGCCCGGCCTATCGTGGACGCCGTGACTGACCTGGTGACCGGTGCGGACGGGCTGCCGCGCTGCGCGTGGGGGGCGAGCACCCCCGACTACGCCGTCTACCACGACGAGGAGTGGGGCCGGCCGCTGCGCGGCGACGACGCGCTCTACGAGCGGCTGACGCTGGAGGCGTTCCAGTCCGGCCTGTCCTGGCTGACCATCCTGCGCAAACGGCAGGCGTTCCGGGACGCCTTCGCCGGCTTCCGGATCGACTCGGTGGCCCGCTACGGCGAGACCGACGTGACCCGGCTGATGGCCGACGCCGGCATCGTCCGCAACCGGGCCAAGATCGAGGCGGCGATCGCCAACGCCCGGGCCGCGTCGGAGCTGCCCGAGGGCCTGTCCGCGCTGCTCTGGTCGTTCGCGCCCCCGCCCCGGGCCGCGCGTCCCCGGTCCTTCGCCGAGGTGCCGGCCACCAGCCCCGAGTCCGTGGCGATGGCCAAGGCGCTCAAGAAGCGGGGCTTCCGGTTCGTCGGCCCCACGACCGCCTACGCGCTGATGCAGGCCACCGGCATGGTCGACGACCACCTGGCCGAGTGCCACGTGAGCGGTGACCGGGCCGGGGTGTGACGGAGCGCGCCACCTCCGGCGTGATGGGATTGGGGCATGACCGACACCGAGCCGCGTACGAGCGGGACGACAGACGGTGCGACCACTACCGGCGCCTGGGCGGTGCTGCTGCCCGCCGAGCGCTTCGAGGCCGAGCGGCTGGTGCACCACGACCTGCTGGAGCTGACCGGGTTGTCCGAGGCGGCCCGCCCCCGGCCCGGCGACCGGGTGGCGGTGCTGGTCGACGAGCCGCTGCGGCTGGTCGCGCTCGGCCGGGTGGCGCCCGCGTCGTCCGAGACCGCTGAGGACCCGGACGACCCGCAGTCCGACGCGGTGGCCGGGCCGCTCGTGGTCACGTACACCCGGCGGGTGCTGGACGAGCCGGTGCCGGTCGACGGCCCGGCGCCGGACGGTCCGGTCGTGGCGCTCGACCCGGCCCGCTGGCGGTCGCTGGCCGACCGGCTCGGCCCGCCGCCCGCCCGCAGCACCTGGCTGGTCAGCCTGGACCTGCCGATCGAGGCCGCGTCGCGCGCCGAGGCGGTCCGGATCTTCTGGTCCTACGTGCAGGAGCTGGGCCCGCGGGAGCTGCCGGCGTTCGTCTCGCCGTACGGCGACGAGCTGGCCATGCAGGCGTTCGTGCTCGGCGTCGAGGCCAACCAGGATCCGGAAGAGGACGACTGACCTCCCGCCGCGCGCGGTAGCGTCCGGGAAGGGGCCGGCGCCGGCCGGCGTGGTGGAGGGGGTGCCATGCGGTTCCGGGACAAGGTCGTGCTGGTGACCGGTGGGGCGTCCGGCCTGGGCGAGGCGACGGCACGCCGGTTCGCCGCCGAGGGCGGCAAGCTGGTGATCGCCGACATCAACACCGAGGGCGCCGAGCGGGTGGCGGCGAGCCTGCCGGACGCGCTCGCGGTGACCATGGACACCGGCGACGCCGCCTCGGTCGAGCGCGGCATCGCCGAGGCGGTCGGCCGGTACGGCCGGCTCGACGTCGTCTTCAACAACGCCGGCATCGACGGGCAGCAGCAGGCGCTGCACGAGATGGACCTGGCGAACTGGGAGAAGGTCCGCCGGATCAACGGCGACGGGGTGTTCTACGTGCTGCGGTACGCCATCGACGCGATGCTGCGTACCGGCGGCGGCGCGATCGTCAACACCTCGTCGACTGCCGGGCTGACCGCGCAGGACAACATCTCGCCGTACACGTTCACCAAGGCCGGCATCGTCGGGCTGACCCGTTCCGCGGCGGTCGAGTACGCCGCCCGGGGGATCCGCGTGAACGCGGTCGCCCCGACCGTGGTGATGACCCCGCTCGTGGAGCACTTCATCGAGAACGCGCCGGACCCGGAGCAGATGCGCCGGCAGATGGAGTCGTTCAACCCGAAGCCCGGCATCCCCACCGCTGACGACGTGGCGGGCGTGGTCCTGTTCCTCGCCTCCGACGACGCGGCCTGGGTCACCGGGCACACCATCCCGATCGACGGCGGCTACGTGGCCCGCTGAGCGGGTGCACGACGCGTTCCCGGTGCGGTCAGCGCCCCTCGAAGACCGGCTTCTGCTTGGCGACGAACGCCGCCGTGGCGGCCCGGTGGTCGGCGGTGGCGCCGCAGATCGCCTGCGCCTGCGCCTCGGCGGCCAGCGCGTCGGCGAGCGTGCCCGCGTCGGCGATGGAGAGCTGACGCTTGATCGCCCCGTACGCCACGGTCGGCCCGGCGGCGAGCCGGGCGGCCAGCTCCTGCGCGGTCGGGAGCACCTGCTCGTCGTCGTCCACCAGCCTGGTCAGCAGGCCCAGCCGGCAGGCGTCGTCGGCGCCCACCGGCTCGGCGAGCATCAGCAGCTCGACGGCCTTGGCGTGACCGACCAGCCGGGGCAGCGTCCAGGAGGCGCCGGTGTCGGCCGCGAGGCCCACGCCGGCGAACGCCATCAGGAACCGGGTCTTCGGGCCGCCGATACGGAAGTCGGCCAGGAACGCCAGCGAGGCGCCGGCCCCGGCGGCCATCCCGCGTACCGCGGCGACGACCGGCTTGGGCAGGTTGGCCAGCCGGGCGGCGATCGGGTTGTAGTGCGCCCGGACCGTGGCCAGCGGGTCGGCGTCCGAGGTCTCCAGCGTCCGCACGTGCTCGCGGAGGTCCTGCCCGGCGCTGAACGAGCCGCCCGCGCCGGCGAGCACGACCGCCCGGCAGGACCTGTCGGTCTCCAGTTCGGCCAGCGTGTCCCGGAGCGCCTCCTTGAGCGCCACGTCGAGCGAGTTCATCGCCGTGGGGCGGTTCAGCGTCAGGGTGACGACGGCGTCGGTGCGGTCGACGAGCAGCGGCTCGGTCACGTTCTAACGACCCTTCTGTCGGGCGAGGCGGTTGCCGGCGTCGAGGCACTGCTCGACGTACCGGTCGGCGGCCGGCCGGAGCCGGGCCGCGTGCCGGTCGAAGAAACTGGCCGCGCTGGTGCCCGGCCAGCGCTCGGGCAGCAGTGCCGGGGGCAGTTGCGGATCCCGGAACAGGAACGTACGCCACGCGTGCACGAGCCGGAAACGGGCCGCGTACGCGTCCTCGTCGCTGCTGCGCACCGTGACGCCGGAGAGCAGCGGCTTCTGCTCGGCCACGAAGCGTTCGTACGCCCGCCCGATCTCGGTCAGGTCCCACGCGCGGCGGACCACGCCCATGGCGCCGGGTGTGCCGGCCGCGTGGGCGGCGGTGAACCGCTCGTAGCGCACGCCCGCCTCGTCGAGCAGCAGGTCGACGTCCTCACCCGGGCGGGTGGCCACCCAGGTGCAGTCGTCGAGCGTGCCGTAGCCGAGGAAGGCGAGGTTCGCGGCGAGCCGCTGCCGGTCCCGGCGGGAGGAGGGTGCGGTGAGCACCAGGAGATCGAACCGCCCGTCCCAGCTGTGCCGCCCGGTCCGGTAGATCCGGGACGCCGCCTCGTCGAGTCGACGAGCCGCCTTCGGGGTGATCGAATATCCCGGTCCGGACGCGAGCCGGAGTGGTTCCAGCCAGCCCTGGCGGACCATCCGGGAGACCGCGGTGCGTACCGCCGGTGGGGCGATCCCGAGCGGGGCGAGCAGCTTGACCAGGGCGGCGACCGGTGCGCGGCCACCCCGGGCCCGGAGGTGGTCGCCGTACAGGTCGAAGAGTGCCGACCGTGCCTGCATGACCGCACATTGTGACAGGCCTATCCAAGATAAGCTAGATGCTGTTACATCAATGCTGCTTCGGTTTGGGTCCGGCGGTGTTCATCAGGGAAAATCGTTGGTCGAGCCTTCCGCGATGGTTGCGGATGGCGATGGCGAAGTGGCTGTGGGGCAACTCACCGACCCTGGTGTAGGTCTGAGGGGAGACAACATGGCGGCGATGAAGCCGCGGACGGGCGACGGTCCGCTGGAAGTCACCAAGGAGGGCCGGGGCATCGTCATGCGAGTCCCGCTGGAGGGTGGTGGCCGGCTCGTCGTCGAGATGACTCCCGACGAGGCCACCGCGCTCGGTGACGCGCTGAAGGCGGCCGCGGGCTGATTCGAGGAGTGTCCCGCACGGCGTCCGCCGTGCGGGCGGTTCGTCCTACCCTGAGCCACCGGCGTGCCCGGTGGCTCAGGGTCTTTCCTCGGCAGGCGCGTGGTGAAATGTGCCTGTTCAACCCATTTCGGAGGTACGGTCCAGCGTGCTGGTCATTCGTCTGGTGAGCGGGCCCGCGGGGCCCGACGCTCTCGTCCTGCCCGTCCGTCCCGGAGGGCCGGACTCCCCGGACTCGCCGGGCTCCCTGACCTCGCCGGACTCCACCGCCTCGCCGGAACCCGGACTGGTCCCGACCGCCGTGCCGATCGGCGACGACGTCCGGGCCGAGGCCGCCGCCGTACTCCCCGCCACCCGGCTCACCGGCGCGGCCGGTGAGGTACGCGAGCACCTGCGCCCCGGTGGCTCCCCGGCACGGCTGTGGCTGCTCGGCGTCGGCGACGGCGACGAGCGCGACTGGCGTACCGCGGGTGCGGCGCTGGCCCGCGCGGCGAAGGATGAGACGCAGATCACCATCGCGCTTCCCGCCGACGCGACGGCGGCGTTGCGTGGCCTCGCCGAGGGGCTGCTGCTCGGCTCGTACCGCTTCCGCCTCACCGAGGCCGGCAAGCGGCCCGCCCTGGCCGAGGTGTCGGTGCTCGTCGACGACCCGGACGCGCTCGCCGGCACGCTCGACGCCGCCCGGGCGACCGCCGAGACGACCCGGCTCGCCCGGGACCTGACGAACATGCCCTCGTCCACCAAGAACCCGGAGTGGTTCGCCGCCCAGGTGGCCGAGGTCGCGTCCGGGCGTCCCGGCCTGCACCTGCGGGTACGCGGCCCGGAGGAGCTGGCGGCCGAGGGCTTCGGCGGTCTGCTGGCCGTCGGCGGCGGCTCCGCGAGCGGCCCGCGCCTGGTGGAGCTGGACTGGCGGCCCGACGGCGCGCGGACCCATGTGGTGCTCGTCGGCAAGGGCATCACGTTCGACACCGGCGGCATCTCGATCAAGCCGGTGCCGGCCATGAAGCTCATGCGCAAGGACATGGCCGGTGCCGCCGCGGTGATCGCCGCGACGCTCGGCGCCGCCGACCTGGGCCTGCCGGTCCGGGTCACCACGCTCGCCCCCCTCGCCGAGAACTCGGTCAGCGGCTCGGCGTTCCGCCCCGGTGACGTGATCCGGCACTACGGCGGGCTGACCAGCGAGAGCACCAACTCCGACGCCGAGGGCCGGCTGGTGCTCGCCGACGCGCTGGCGTACGCGGTCCGCGAGCTGAAGCCCGACCTGCTGATCGACCTGGCGACGCTGACCGGCGCGAACGCCGTGGCCCTGGGCAAGCGGCACGCCGCGCTCTACAGCGAGAACGACGCGCTCGCGACCGGCCTGCTCGACGCGATCACCGCGGCCGGCGAGCGGGCCTGGCGGATGCCGCTCGCCGACGACTACGTGGAATACCTGGCCAGCGAGATCGCGGACCTGCACAGCTCCCCGGCGCAGGGCGCCGGCTCGGTGGTCGCCGCGCTGTTCCTGCGGGAGTTCACCGGCGACCTGCGGGACCGGTGGGCGCACCTGGACATGTCCGCGCCGTCGTGGTCCGACGACACGCACGGCGAACTGGTCAAGGGCGCCACCGGCTGGGGTGTGCGCGGGCTGCTGCGCTGGCTGGCGACGCTGGGCTGAGTCAGGCGTGCAGGGCACGCTGGGCTGAGTCAGGCGTGCAGGGCACGCTGGGCTGATCAGCCTCGTCAGGCCTTCACGGCGGCGAGCAGGCCGTGGCCGACCGGCAGCAGCGCGGGCACCCAGTGCTCCGACTCGCGGATCGCCTTGATGGTCTCCCGCACGGTGACCGTCTCGGCGTCCCGCGCGGCCGGGTCACCGATCCGGCCGGCCGCCAGCGCGCCGTTGAGCGCGAGCACCCCGCCGGGGCGCAGCAGCCGCAGCGCCGCGTCCACGTACGCGGCGAAGCCGGTCGCCACCGCGTCCACGAAGACCAGGTCGTAGGCGCCGTCCGCGAGCCGCGGCAGCACGTCGAGGGCCCGGCCGGTGATGATCCGGGTACGCCCCGACGGAAAGCCCGCCTCCTGGAACAGCCGCCGGGCGATGCGCTGGTATTCGACCTCGACGTCGATCGTGGTGAGCACACCGTCGGGGCGCATGCCGCGCAGCAGCCACACGCCACTCACCCCGGTGCCGGTGCCGATCTCCACCACCGCCCGGGCGTTGCCGGCGGCGGCGAGCAGCCGCAGCGCGGCACCCGACCCGGGCGTGACCGCCTCCACCCCCACCTCGTGGGCGAGGGCGCGGGCCGTGCGCAGCACGAGATCCTCGGTGACGAAAGACTCGGCGAAGTGGAGCGCCTGGGCCGTCGAACTGCCGTGACCGGCGACCGTGGCGATGGGACACCTCCGAGGGGCGGACTGGTGCGAGGGGCGGTATGCACTGTGAGCGTAGAGGCGGGCCGGTAGCGGCGCAGCCGCGAGTCCGCCGTGGAGTGCTCACGGAGGGCAACCCCTGACCCCGTTCGCGTCATCCGTGTAATCCTGGATGGGTCCCGCGCGTCACTGTCGTCCGGCTCCGCCGGCCGCCGGCGCGGGGCCAGCGGGACGAAGTGGGAGGCACCGACGTGACCGACGGCTGGGACTGGCGGCGGCCCGGCGGATCGCCGGTGCCGGGTGGGCCGGCGTCCGGACGACCGCCGCAGGACGCGTCGGGTCAGGCGGCGTCGCCGTGGTGGTCCGACGCGCTGGCCGACCCCTGGCGCGACCCGTACGCGCCCGCCGCCGTGGTGGTCCCGGCGGCGCCGGCACCGGGGGCGGGGGAGCCGGAACCGGTCACCGACCCGGACCTGCCGGCCCGGCCGGGGATGCGCCAGGTGGTGCTGATCTCCCTGGTCACGGCCCTGCTGGCCGGTTCGCTGGGCAGCGCCCTGACGTACGCCTTCCTGCGCGGCGGTGACGTGCCGACGATCGGCGCGCAGTCCGGGCAGGCCCCGGCGCTGGCCCAGCGCAAGCCCGAGTCGCTGGCCGGGGTGGCCGAGCGGGTCCTGCCCAGCGTGGTCACCATCCGGGTGGTCAGCCTCGGCGGCACCAGCGAGGGCTCCGGCTTCGTGGTGACCAGCGAGGGCCACATCGTCACCAACGACCACGTGGTCGCCGACGGCCCCGGCAAGGCCACCGTCGTGTTCAACGACGGCAGCACCGCCGCCGGCACCGTGGTCGGGCAGGATCCGGAGTCGGACCTCGCCGTGATCAAGGTCTCGCGCAGCGGGCTGACCCCGGTGCAGTTCGGCGACTCCGACGCGCTCGCCGTCGGTGACCCGGTGCTCGCCATCGGGTCGCCGTTGTCGCTCGCCAACACCGTCACCGCGGGCATCGTGAGCGCGCTGGACCGGACCATGCAGGCCGGCGAGCCGGGCGGGCCGACCCGCTACTACGCGGCGATCCAGACCGACGCCGCCGTCAACCACGGCAACTCGGGCGGCCCGCTGGTGGACGGCGCCGGGCGGGTGGTCGGCGTGAACTCGACGATCAAGTCGCTGGTGGCCGACGGGCAGGAGGCGGGCAACATCGGCCTCGCCTTCGCCATCCCGATCAACCAGGCGAAGCGGATCACCGAGGACATCATCGGCACCGGCAAGGCCCGTCGTACGGTGATCGGCGCCCAGGTGGGCGGCACCGGCGCCACCGGCGGCGGGGTACGCCTCAACGCGGTCGAGCCGGCCGGTCCGGCGGCGGCGGCCGGACTGCGTACCGGGGACGTGGTGCTCCGGCTGGACGGCCATCCGATGACCGATCCGACCGACCTGGTGGCCCTGGTGCGCAAGTACGCGCCCGGTTCCGTGGTGACAGTCGAGTACCGGCGCGGGTCGGCGCGGCAGAACGCGTCGGTGACGCTCGCCGCGGATGCGAAGTGAGGACCCGTCACCCCCTCCCCGATGGTCACCTGACGTGCGTAGTCTGGCCCTGACACGGACGAGGAGGCCGCGGTGTTCGAGAACCTGAACTGGTGGGAGATCGGCGTCCTGCTGCTCCTGGCGCTGTTGATCTTCGGTGATCGGCTGCCCAACGTGATCAGCGACGGCCTCCGCATGGTCCGCAACCTGCGCAACATGGCGCGCAACGCGACCGGTGACCTGAGCCGCGAGCTGGGTACGGACATCCAGCTGGAGGATCTGCACCCCAAGGCGTTCATCCGCAAGCACCTGCTCAGCGAGGACGACGAGCAGGCGATCCGCAAGCCGCTGCAGAGCATGTACGACAACCTGCGCTCGGACGTCACAGGCGTGCACGACGAGCTGAAGGACGTCGCCAAGGCCGCCGACCTGCGTACCCCGAGGGTGGCGACCAGCACCCCCACCCCCGCGCCGCCGGCCCCCCGCCCGTCCTACGACGACGCCACCTGACCGCGCGCCTCCCGCCGATCGTCCCGCTGATCGCACCGTCGATCATGAAGTTGACGGCGCGACACGCCGCCCCGGCGACCGTCAACCTCATGATCGACCCCGGGAACGGGGACGGGACCGCCCCCTCCCGCGTGCGGCGGGAAGGGGCGGTGGGGAGCGGTGGGAGCGGAGGTGGGGTCAGCGGCCGGCCGGCTTGAGGCCCAGGGGCTTGCCGAGCAGCGACTCGCGGCGTACGGCCAGGCGGTCGGCGACCTCGAACAGGGCCTTCGCGGCCGGGGCGTCCGGCTGCGCCAGCACGATCGGCTGACCGGCGTCGCCGCCCTCGCGGACCCGGGTGTCCAGCGGGATCTGCCCCAGCACCGGCACCTGCGCGCCGATCGTGCGGGTCAGCGACTCGGCCACCGCCGCGCCGCCACCGGCCCCGAAGACCTCCATCCGGGAACCGTCCGGCATCTCCAGCCAGGACATGTTCTCGATCACGCCGACCACCCGCTGGTGGGTCTGCAGCGAGATCGCGCCCGCCCGCTCGGCCACCTCGGCGGCGGCCGCCTGCGGCGTGGTGACGACGAGGATCTCCGCGTTCGGCAGCAACTGGGCCACCGAGATCGCGATGTCGCCGGTGCCCGGCGGCAGGTCGAGCAGCAGGACGTCCAGGTCACCCCAGTAGACGTCGGCGAGGAACTGCTGAAGCGCCCGGTGCAGCATCGGCCCGCGCCAGACCACTGCGGCGTTGCCGGGGGTGAACATGCCGATCGAGATGACCTTCACGCCGTGCGACTGCGGCGGCATGATCATGTCCTCGACGCGGGTCGGCGCGCCGTCGGCGCCGAGCATCCGCGGCACCGAGTGGCCGTAGATGTCCGCGTCCACCACGCCCACCGACAGGCCGCGCGAGGCCAGTGCGGCGGCCAGGTTGACGGTGACGCTGGACTTGCCGACACCGCCCTTGCCGCTGGCGACCGCGTAGACCCGGGTCCGCGAGCCCGGCTGGGCGAACGGGATCACCGGCTCGGCGGTGGCGCCGCCACCGCGCAGCTTCGACTGGAGCTCCTGGCGCTGCTCCGGGCTCATCACACCGAAGATGATCTCGACACCGCTCACGCCGGGTACCGCGCCCACGGCGGCGGTGATGTCACTGCGCAGCTTGTCCTTCAGCGGGCAGCCGGCCACGGTGAGCAGCAGCTCCACCCGGACCACGCCGTCCTCGCCACGCTCGGCGGACTGGACCATGCCGAGTTCGGTGATCGGCCGGCGGATCTCCGGGTCGTTGACGGTGGCCAGGGCGGCCTGGATCGCGTCGGAGACGGTGCTGACGGGTGCTGACATGCCCGCAATGCTACGTCGCGGGTCATCGGCCACCGCCGCTGGCGGGGGCGGGGTGAGCGATTCGATGACCGGGTCAGCCCTCGTAGCGGCGGTCCCGCGCGTAGTCGCCGTCCAGCTCGTCCCGGGGCTCGTCCAGCGGCTCGCCGCCGCCCGTCCGGCGGCCCTCCCGCTCCTGCTGCCGCCGCTCCAGCTTGCGCCGCCGCTCGGCCGCCTCGTCCAGCTCCTCACCCAGCCGGGTCAGCTCCGAGCGCAGGAAGTCCCGCGTCGCCACCTCACCCATCGCGATCCGCAGCGCGGCTATCTCCCGGGCCAGGTACTCCGTGTCGGCCTTCTGGAGGGTGGCCCGCCGCCGGTCCTCGTCCAGCGCGATCCGGTCCCGGTCCGCCTGCCGGTTCTGCGCGAGCAGGATCAGCGGCGCCGCGTACGACGCCTGCAGGGAGAGGATCAAGGTCAGGAACGTGAAGGTGTACGGGTCGAAGCGCAGATTCGCCGGCGCCAGCGTGTTCCACAGGAACCAGGCCACCAGGATCAGCGTCATGTAGACGAGGAAGTTCGCCGTACCCATGCCCCGGGCGATGCCCTCGGCCCAGCGGCCGAAGGTCTCCGCGTCGACCCGGCGCAGGCGCAGGTTCCGCGGGGTGCGCGGCTGGTCCAGCCGCTCGCCCCGTCGCTGATCACTCATCGTCGCCGTCCCGGGTGCCGTCGTCGGTGGCGGACGAGGGGAAGGCCGCGTCCCGGTCCCGCCAGTCCCGCGGCAGGGAGTGGTCGAGCACGTCGTCCACTGTCACCGCGCCGACCAGGCGGTTGTTCCGGTCCACCACCGGCATGCTCACCATGTCGTACGTCGCCATCCGGCGGGTGATCTCGGGCAGCGGCGTCGACGTCCGCAACGGGTCGATGTCGTTGACCACGATGCCGCCGAGCAGGTCGGCCGGAGGTTCCCGGAGCAACCGCTGGAAATGCACCATACCCAGGTAGCGGCCGGTGGGCGTGGTCAGTGGGGCACGGGTCACGAAGACCTGGGCGGCCACCGCGGGCGAGAGCTGCGGCTCCCGGATCCGGGCCAGCGCCTCGGCCACCGTGGCGTCCGGCGGCAGGATCACCGGCTCCGAGGTCATCACGCTGCCGGCGGTGCCGGAGGCGTAGCGCAGCAGTTGGCGTACCGGGTCGGCCTCGTCCGGCTCCATCAGGTCCAGCAGCACGTCCTGCTCCGGCGGGGGCAGCTCGTTCAGCAGGTCGGCCGCGTCGTCCGGCTCCATCTCCTCCAGCACGTCGGCGGCGCGCTGCCGGTCCAGCGCGGCCAGGATCTCCACCTGGTCGCGCTCGGGCAGCTCACTCAGCACGTCGGCGAGGCGTTCGTCGTCGAGCGCGGCGGCCACCTCGTTGCGCCGGGCGTCGGGCAGATCCTGGAGCGCGTTCGCCAGGTCCGCCGGACGCATGTCCTCCAGGACGGCGAGCAGGTTCGCCGTACCCCGGTTGTCGCCGACCGCGCCCAGCCCGCGGACCCGGTCCCAGTCGACCTGGTGGAGGTGGCCGCGGCGGGTGAGCCGGCCGGTGTGCTCGCGCACGGCGACGCGGCTCAGCGCCCACTCGCCGCCGCGGCTGGACTCCATCGCCACGTCCACCACCGAGCCGGCCTGCCCGCTGTCGAGCTGGACCCGGCGGTCCAGGAGTTCCTGGAGCACCAGCAGCTCGTTCGGGCGCTTCTCGAACCGGCGCAGGTTGAGCGTGCCGCTGCCGAGCACCACCGCGTCCGTGTCGATGGAGGTGATCCGGTTGATGGACAGGAAGATGCGCCGCCGCATCGGCATCTCGGCGACCAGACCGACCACCTCCGGCGGCCGCTGGGTCGCCCGCATCCGGGCCACCGCGTCGCGGACGCGGCCGACCTGGTCGCCGTTCGGGTCGAAAACGGCGACTCCGGCGAGTCGAGCGAGGTAGACCCGGTTCGGCGTGCTCACGGCCACCAGCCTAAGGGCCTAGTCTCTAACAACATGTCGACCTTGGGCTACGAGATCGTGGACGTCTTCACCGACCGCCCGTTCGCCGGCAACCCGCTGGCCGTGGTGTTCGGCGCGGAAGGGCTGGCCACCGAGCAGATGCAGGCGCTCGCGCTGGAGTTCAACCTGTCCGAGACGGTCTTCGTGCTGCCGCCGACGCAGGTGGGCGCCACCTACCGGGCCCGGATCTTCACCCCGGCCGACGAGCTGCCCTTCGCCGGGCACCCGAGCGTCGGTGCCGCGGTGACCGCGAGCCGGCGCGGCGTCTTCGGCGCGGGCCGGATCACCCAGGAGTGCGGCGCCGGCGTCCTGCCGATCGAGGTGACCGCCACCGGCGCGACGCTCACCGGCGGCACGCCCACGCTCGGCCCGGAACTCGACCCGGAGCCGCTGCTGGAGATGGTCGGCCTCACCGGCCCCGACCACGTCGGCCCGCCACCGCGGGTCGCCGGGTGCGGCCTCGAATTCCCCTACCTTCCGGTACGCCCGGACGCGGTGGCCCGGGCACGGTTGAACACGACGGCGGCGCAGCGGTACGGAGTGGAGCACGTCAGCCTCTTCTCCTGGGAGCCCGGTTCGCAAACCGCGCACGCCCGGGTCTTCGTGCCGGGGCTCGGCGTACCGGAGGACCCGGCGACCGGCTCGGCCGCCCTGGGACTGGGCGTGTGGCTGGTCGCCAGCGGCCTGCTGCCCGGCGAGGGCCGCGCGGAGTACACCGTCCGGCAGGGCATCGAGATCAACCGCCCGTCGACGCTCGCCTGCACGGTGACCGCGTCCGGCGGGCTGGCGGTGGGCGCGACCGTCTCCGGCCAGGTCATGCCGGTGGCCCGAGGCGAGATCACCGTCCCCCCGTTCATCGGCTGACCCGCGGGGGATGGGGCAGGATGGCGGGGTGAGTGACGAGGTGGACGAGCGGGTGACGCCGCCGCTCGTGGACGAGGCGGTGAAGAAGGCCGCGGTCTGCTGGGTGAGCACCGCCGGCGGCCCGGCGTACGCGCTGTGGTGCCTGCCGGTGGAGGGCACCCTGCTCGTGGTCACCGGTCCCGGCGAGCAGACCGCGCCCGGGCTGGCCGACAGCGACACGGCCGACGTGACGCTGCGCGGCGACCACGGCGGGCGGATCGTCACCTGGCCGGCGCGGGTGACCCGGCTGCGACCCGGCACCGAGGAGTGGGACACCGTCGCGCCGCTGGTCGCGGCGAAGCGGCTCAACGCCTCCGGCTCCGCCGCCGAGCTGGTGGAGCGGTGGGCGGCGCAGGGGTGCGCGCTCAACCGGCTCGCGCCCGCCGGCACCCCGGTGACCGGCGCCGACCTGCCGGACGGCTCGCTGAGTGAGCAGCCCCGACCGGCCCCTGTGGTGCGGGCCGTCCGCAAGCCGTTCCGCCTGCACCGCGTCCGCCGCCGCTGACGCCGCGTCCGATGGGCCGGGTCAGGCGACGGGGACCGGGGCGAGCAGGTCGAGCACGTCCGTCAGTGAGGTCAGCGACGGCCCGTCGAAGCCGTGGTCGGCGCTCAGGACCACGTGGTCGGCGAGATCCGGCGCGGCCAGCCGGACCGCGCTCAGCCCCGCCCGCTCCGCGCCGGTCAGCTCCTCGCTGTCGCCGTCCCCGACGTAGAGGCAGTCGGCCGGGGACTGGCCGAGCCGGTAACACGCGGCCAGGTAGAGCGCCGGGTCCGGTTTGCAGCGTCCGAGGCGTACCGAGAAGACCTGCGCGTCGAGCAGCGGCGCGACGGCGAGCTGCGGCAGGAACGCCGGCAGTTCGTGCGTGCAGTCGCTGACCAGCCCGGTGCGGACGCCCCGGTGGCGCAACGCGGCGAGCACCGGCACGGCCTCTGCGCGCAGCCGGGTGTCGGCGCGTACGGCCCGGTGCCGGGTGGCGACGGCGGCGCGCACGGTCTCGTCGGACGGGTGGACGCCGAGCCGGGCGCACACCCAGCGCATCGTCGACTCGGCGTTCCCGAAGGAGCCGCTGGCCCGTTCGTAGAAGCTGCTGTCCAGCACCTCCACCAGGGCCTCGGTGGAGCAGCCGAGCATGTCGGCGGTGGCGCGGTGGGCGGCTCCGCGCCGTACGCCGTGAGTCAGGGTGCCGAAGAAGTCGAACAGCACCGCCTGGAATCGGAGCATGAGGGAACGCCTCCGGACGTCGAGGGGGAGGATCACCGGGACGCGCATGATCGTAACGGAGTGCTGACGTTCCGTGTCGGTCGGGTGCCCGTGTGAGGATTACCGTTCGTGCCCACCGTTCCGCATCGCCCGCCGCTCGACGCGCTGACGGTCGGCGCGCTCGCCCTGGCCGTCGCCTCGGTCTCGTCCTCGGCGCCGCTCGTGGCGTTCGCCGCCGCGTCGGCGCTGGCGGTGGCGTTCTGGCGTACCGCGTTGTCGGCGGCGGTCCTCGGCCCGGTCGCGTTGATCCGAAAACGCGCCGAACTCCGCGCGCTGACCGTCGGGCCGGGCCGGCGCGAGGGGCTCTACTGCGTACTCTCCGGGGTCGCCCTTGCCGCCCACTTCGCCACCTGGATGCCGAGCGCGCAGCTCACCTCGGTGGCGGCCGCGACCGCGCTCGGCGCGACGCAGCCGGTGTGGCAGGGGTTGATCGCCCGCGGGCAGGGGCGGCGGCTGCCGAGGGCGGTGTGGGCCGGCATCGGGGTGGCGGTGCTCGGCGCGGTGCTCGCCACCGGCGCCGATTTCGGCGTCTCCGGCCGGGCGTTCGCCGGTGACCTGCTCGCCGTGGTCGGCGGCCTGTTCGCGGCCGTCTACACCGCGTTCGGCGAGCGGGCCCGGGCCAGCATCAGCACCACCACCTACACCACCGTCTGCTACGGCGTCTGCGCGGCGATCCTGCTCGTGGTGTGCCTGGTCGGAGGGGTACGCCTGCACGGCTTCGACGGCCCGACCTGGCTGGCGATCCTCGGCCTGGTGGCGGGCGCCCAACTGCTCGGCCACTCGATGTTCAACTACGCCCTGCACCGGGTCTCGGCGACCACTGTGAGCGTGCTGATCCTGCTGGAGGCGCCCGGCGCGGCGCTGATCGGCTGGGTGTGGCTGGGGCAGTTGCCCCGGCCGCTGGCGCTGCCGGGCCTGGCGCTCCTGCTGGCCGGCGTGGCGGTGGTGGTGCTCGGCGGGGCGCGGGCCGGTCGCCGTGCCGCGCCGGTCGCGGCCCCCGCCGACCCGACCCCGCTCGGCGACGCAGCGCCGGCGCGGCGACCCGGCATCCCGCTCGACTGAGCCGGTCGGGGCGAAGTCGCGCCGTTCCGGCCACCGGGCCGTCCGGTTTGCACGAAAGTGCTCAGAGTGGGGGCGGACCGGGACGACGCGGCGGAGACGGGCACCGTCGTCACGCCCTCGGCCGAGTTCCCGCCGCTCGGCGACGAGGAACGCGCGGCGCTCGGCCGGATCGGCGAGCGCTGGCGCGGCCCGCGCCGCGCCGACGACCTGCCGGTCGACCCGACGCTGGGACGGCACGACCACCACCCGGCGCCGACCCGGTTCGGGCGGCTGGCGCCGATCGACATGTTCACCGTGGCGCAGCCGGACGAGCTGGTCGCCACCGGTGCGGCCGACCTGCCCGGCGACCGGACCGGCCGGGCCGCCGCCCGGGCCCGCCGGGCGCTGCTCGGGCCGCCGCTGTCCAGCGCGTCGGTGCTGTACGAGCGGATGCGCAAACTCGTAGCGCTGCCGGTGCTCTCGTCGGACCTGCTCAGTTCCGTGGCGTACGGGCCGGAGGCGATGCTCGCGGTGCTGGTGCTGGCCGGGAGCGCCGCGCTCGGATTGGCCCTGCCGCTCGCCGCCGTACTGGTGCTGCTGATGATCGCCGTCGGCCTCTCCTACCGGCAGACCATCCCGGCCTACCCGCACGGTGCCGGCTCGTACATCGTCGCGGGGGACAACCTCGGGCGTACGCCGGGCCTCGCCGCCGCGGCCGGGCTGATGCTCGACTACGTGCTGACCGTGTCCGTGTCGGTGGCGGCCGGGGTGCACGCGGTCACCTCGGCGCTACCAGGGCTCGATCCGTGGGCGGTGCCGCTCGGGGTGCTGGTGATCGTCGTGCTGCTCGCCGGGAACCTGCGCGGCGTCCGCACCGCGGGGAACATCTTCGTGCTGCCCACGTACGCGTTCGTGGTGGTGCTTGTCGCGGTGCTGGCGATCGGGTACGCGAAGGCCGCCTCGCGGGGTTTCGCGCCGCTGCCGCCGCCCTCGGTGCCCGCCGCCGAGGGCCTGGGCCTGCTGCTGGTGCTGCGGGCCTTCTCCTCCGGCGCGGTGTCGATGACCGGCATCGAGGCGGTCTCCAACGCGGTGCCCGCGTTCCGCCCGACCGAGTGGCGCAACGCCCGCACCACGCTCGGCTGGATGGTCGCCATGCTGGTGACGCTGTTCGCGGGCCTGATCGGGCTGATCCACCTCGACGGACTGGTGCCCCGGGCGGACGAGACGCTGCTGTCCCAGCTCGGCCGGGTCACGTTCCCGAGCGGACCCGGGTACGCGATCCTCCAGGCCACCACCGCGCTGATCCTGCTGCTCGCCGCGAACACGGCGTTCAACGACTTCCCCCGGCTGCTGTTCTTCATGGCCCGGGACGGGCACGCGCCGCGCCGTTTCCTGCACATGGGCGACCGGCTGGCGTTCAGCAACGGGCTGGTGGCGCTGGCGCTGACCGCAGCGGTCGTGTTCGTCGCGTTCGGCGGGCACACCGAGCGGCTGATCCCGCTCTACGCGGTGGGCGTCTTCCTCGCCTTCACGCTGTCCCAGACCGGGATGGTGGTGCACTGGCGCCGCCGCCGGGGAGCGGGGTGGCGGCGCCGCCTCGCGCTCAACGCGGTCGGCGCGGCGCTGTCCGGGCTTGTGCTGCTGACCGCGGCGGTCGCCAAGTTCACCGAGGGCGCCTGGGTGGTGGTGCTCGCCGTGCCGCTGCTGGTGCTGCTGTTCCGCCGGATCCACAGGCACTACGACCGGCTGCACCGCGCGCTGGCGCTGCATCCGCCGCCGTCCGCGCCACCCGCCGAGTGCGACGAACTGCCCCAGCAGGTACGCCACCTGGTGATCGTGCCGGTGGCCCGGCTGAACCGGGCGTCGCTGCGCGCGCTGGCGTACGCGACGTCACTCGGGCGGCCGACGCTCGCCGTGCACCTCGCTCCCGAGGAGGCCGAGGCGGACCGGTTCCGGGAACAGTGGCGGGCCTGGGGAGACCACCTGCGGCTGGAGACGATCGTGTCGCCGTACCGGTCGGTGATCGGGCCGCTGGCGCACTACCTGGAGGCGCTGCACGCCGCGAACCCGGACCTGACGCTCACCGTGATCGTGCCGGAGGTGGTGCTGCGCCGGCGGCGGTACCGGCTGCTGCACAGCCGCGCCGAGCAGCGGCTACGGGCGGCGTTGCGCGCGCTGCCCGGCGTGGTGGTCACGAGCGTCCCGGTGCACGTGTCGTGACCTCAGACGTCGCGTACCTCAAGCACCCGGGTGGCGGGCGCGGCGTCGCCCAGCTCGGTGCGCAACGCGACGCGCTCCGGGTCGACAAGGAACGCGTCCAGCCCGGCGCGGGCGGCGAACCGGATGACGTGCACCTCGGTCTCCCCGTCGCCGGTACGCAGCCGCCGTTCCAACTCGCCGCCGTGCCGGCCGAGCAGCGCCAGCACCGCGTCCTCGTAGCGCCGCCCGGCGTCCACGTCGGCGCTCAGGTCGACGAGCGCGACCAGCAGGACCTCTTGCTCCGTGGTCATGTGTCCCCTCGGTGTCGTCAGGCGTCGAGCCCGACCGCCTTCGCGCTGGCCGTCCAGAGCCGGGCGGCCAGCGCCGGATCGGCCGCCTTGGGTCGGGGCCGGTGCGGCTTGCGGTCGGCGTAGTAGCCGCCGTCGGTCAGCCGGGACGGATCCTGGCAGGCCAGCCACACCAGCGTCTCCGCACCCTTCTCCGGGCTGCGGAACGGCAGCAGCCGCATGCCGAGCGCCACGATCCGGCTCTCGTTGCCGAAGCGGGTCCGCACCACGCCGGGGTGGAACGCGTGCGCCGGCACCTCCGGCCAGCGCCGCGCGGCCTCGGCGGTGAACAGGATGTTCGCCTGCTTGCTGGTGCCGTACGCGCGGAACGGCCGGTACGAGCGCAGCGCGGAATTGAGGTCGTCCGGGTCCAGCACGCCGCTGCGGTGCGCGTCCGAGGCGGTGACCACCATCCGCCCGATCCGGTCGGCCAGCAGATTGCTGAGCAGGAACGGAGCGAGGTGGTTGGCCTGCATGCTCAGCTCGAACCCGTCGACCGTGGTGATCGGCTCCAGCACGATCGCGCCCGCGTTGTTCGCGAGCACGTCGATCCGGTCGTACCGCTCGCGCAGCCGTTCGGCGAGACCGCGTACGTCGTCGAGCACCGCGAAGTCGGCGCGGAACAGCTCCGGCTGCTCGCCGCAGCACTCGCGGACCCGCTCGCCCGCGGCGCGCAGCCGGGCCGGGTCGCGGCCGACCAGCACCACCTGGTCACCGCGGCGCGCCAGCTCCTCGGCGGCGGCCAGGCCGATGCCGGAGCTGGCCCCGGTCAGCACCACGATCCGACGCTCAGTGAGATCTTCCACAGGTCCATTCACCCCGGTCACGGCACGAGGTTACCGTGGCGTCACCACGCCCTTTGGGATCGTTAAGTTCTCGAAATCCACCGCTGCGCCGGCACCCGCGCCGGACGCTGGAAGGAGCGCATCCATGACCGCTGTCGGTCGTCCCCGCCGATCCTGCCTGGCGGTGCCCGGCTCCAGCGTCAAAATGCTCGGCAAGGCCCAGGGCCTTCCCGCCGACCAGGTCTTCCTGGACCTGGAGGACGCGGTCGCCCCGCTCGCCAAGCCGGACGCGCGCAAGAACATCGTGGCCGCGCTGAACGAGGGCGACTGGACGGGCAAGACCCGCGTGGTCCGGGTGAACGACCTGACCACGCCGTGGACCTACCGGGACGTCATCGAGGTGGTCGAGGGCGCCGGGGCGAACCTGGACTGCATCATGCTGCCGAAGGTGCAGAACGCCGAGCAGGTGCACTGGCTGGACCTGCTGCTCACCCAGATCGAGAAGACGCTCGGCCTGGAGGTGGGCCGGATCGGCATCGAGGCGCAGATCGAGAACGCGGCCGGGCTGGTGAACGTGGACGCCATCGCCGGCGCCTCGCCCCGGGTCGAGACGATCATCTTCGGCCCGGCCGACTTCATGGCCTCGATCAACATGAAGTCGCTCGTGGTCGGCGCGCTGATCCCGGACTACCCGGGCGACCCGTACCACTACATCCTGATGCGCATCCTGATGGCCGCGCGGATGCACGACAAGCAGGCCATCGACGGCCCGTTCCTGCAGATCCGGGACGTGGACGCGTTCCGCGAGGTGGCGAAGCGCTCGGCGGCGCTGGGCTTCGACGGCAAGTGGGTGCTGCACCCCGGCCAGATCGACGCCGCGAACGAGGTCTACTCCCCGGCGCAGGCCGACTACGACCACGCCGAGCTGATCCTCGACGCGTACGACTACTACACCTCGGAGGCCGGCGGGAAGCTCGGCGCGGTGATGCTCGGCGACGAGATGATCGACGAGGCGTCCCGCAAGATGGCGCTGGTGATCGCCGCGAAGGGCCGCGCCGCCGGCATGTCCCGCACGTCCACGTTCACGCCGCCCGCGTCCTGACCGCGCGCCGGGCCGCCTCCCTGCCGGGGGCGGCCCGATCGCGTCAGTAGCTGCTGGTGCTGCTGGCGCCGACCGCGATCACGATCATCACGATGTAGAAGATGATGAAGGCGATCAGCAGGGCGGTCAGGATCCAGCCGACGATGATTGCGGCCTTCGCCATGCCCTCGCCCTGCTCACCGGTCTCCCGGATCTGCTTGCGGGCGACGTGGCCCATGATCGCGCCGATCGGCGCGGTGATGCACGAGGTGAAGCCGACGAGCGACAGCACCAGCGCCACGATGGCGAGCGTGTTCGTGCGGGACGCCGGCATCGCATAACCGGGATAGGCGCCGGGCGGGGGATAGGCACCCGGATAGCCGGGCATCGGCGCCGCGTACTGCTCGCCGCCGGGCGGGGCGTAGGGCGACTTCGCGCCCGCGTACGGGTCCGCGACCGGCGCGTACGGGTCGGCCTGCGCGTACGGGTCGGCCGGGCCCGGCTGACTCGGCACGCCCGGCGGGCTCGACTGCTGCCCGGCCGCCAAGGGATCCTGCCAGCCACCGGACGGTGGGGGATAGGTCATCTGATCATCTCCAGGTACGTGGTCGCGCTCAGGGTAGCCATCCCATGCGCGACACGGACGCCCCCTTTCCGGCCACCGCGTTGCCCGTGGGGTCGGCACCGGGCAGGATCCTCGGCATGGCACTTGACGCGCGTGGGGGTCGGTCGCGACGGGACATGAGCCGGCCGGGGTCGGTGCGGCGCCCGCGCGCCGGCGAGCCGGTCGGCGCCGCCGACTCCGAACGGCCGGCGCCGCTGCCGGAACCGGCCACCATGCGCCTGGACGGCCGGGTCGCGCTGGTGACCGGCGCGGGCAGCCCGGACGGCATCGGGTACGCGACCGCGCGCCGGCTGTCCGACCTGGGCGCCCGGGTGGCGATCGTGTCCACCACGAGGCGCATCCACGAACGCGCGGGCGAGCTGGGCGTCACCGGTTTCGTCGCGGACCTCACCGACGAGTCGGAGGTGGGCGCGCTCGCCGACGCGGTGGCCGAGCAGCTCGGCGACGTCGAGGTGCTGGTGAACAACGCGGGCCTGGCGAGCCGGGCCAGCCCGGAGGTGCTGCGGCCGGTGGCGCAGCTGACGTACGACGAGTGGCGCGGCGAGATCGACCGCAACCTGACCACCGCGTTCCTGTGCAGCCGCGCGTTCATCGGCGGCATGGCCGAGCGGGGCTGGGGCCGGATCGTCAACCTGGCCGCCACCGCCGGGCCGGTGAACGCGCTGCCCACCGAGGCGGCCTACGCGGCGGCCAAGGCCGGCGTGGTCGGGCTGACCCGGGCGCTGGCGATGGAGATGATCGCCGACGGGGTGACTGTGAACGCGGTCGCGCCGGGCATCATCCACACCGCGGCGTCCACCATGGCCGAGATCAAGCAGGGCCTCGGTACGCCGGTCGGTCGTCCCGGCACGCCGGACGAGGTGGCCGCGGCGATCGCGTTCCTCTGCTCGCCGGCCGCGTCGTACATCACCGGGCAGATGCTTGTGGTCGACGGTGGCAACAGCGTCCGGGAGGCGCAGTTCCGCTGAGGCGTCAGTAGGTGCTGTTGTCGGAGTTGGCCCAGATCGCCAGCCCGATCCAGCCGCAGCAGACCAGCAGGCCGATCGCGGTGAAGATGTAGCTGAGAACCAGGCCCCAGGTGGCGAGCTGGTCGCCGTCCTCGCCGGTCTGCCGGATCTGCCGCTTGGCCAGGTGGCCGCAGACGATGCCGGCGGGCGCGAAGACGAACGCGAAGACGAGCGACAGGATGGCGAGCACGTTCGTGCCACGGGGTCCCGGCCCCTGGCCGGGTGGCCCGTACTGGCCGTAGGGCGGCTGCGGGGCGTACGGGGGCTGGTGGCCGTACTGCGGGTGCTGCTGGCCGTACTGCGGCTGCCCGTACGGCTGGCCGTGCGACGGCGGCTCGTACGGCGACGGTGGCTGCTCGTCTGTCACAAGCGCCCCTTCCCCCCAGGTCAACGGCCCTCTTACTTGCGGACGCTACCCGTAGCGGTGAACCTTTTCACAGCGGTTGTGTGGACTGGTCACCTTGGCGCGGCCGGTCCCGGGGCCGATACTGACCGAGCGTTCAGTTACCCATGAGTAAGGCGCCGACCCCGGAGGCTGAGATGGCCCGACTCGCCCAGACACCCGGACTGACCGACGTGCAGCGGTCGATCCTGGAAACCGTCCGGGAGTTCGCCGACAAGGAGATCATCCCGCACGCGCAGCGGCTGGAGCACGCCGACGAGTACCCGAGCGACATCCTCGACGGCATGCGCGAGATGGGGCTGTTCGGCCTCACCATCGACGAGGAGTACGGCGGCCTGGGCGAGTCCCTGCTGACCTACGCGCTGGTGGTCGAGGAGCTGTCCCGGGGCTGGATGTCGATCTCCGGCATCGTCAACACCCACTTCATCGTGGCGTACCTGATCTCGCAGCACGGCTCCGCCGAGCAGAAGGCCCGGCTGCTGCCCCGCATGGCCACCGGCGAGGTGCGCGGCGCGTTCTCGATGTCGGAGCCCGAGTGCGGCTCCGACGTCTCGGCGATCAAGTCGAAGGCCGTGCGCGACGGCGACAACTACGTCCTCAACGGCCAGAAGATGTGGCTCACCAACGGGGCGTACTCCTCGGTGGTCGCCACCCTGGTCAAGACCGACACCGGAGCCGACTCGGTCTACGGCAACATGAGCACCTTCCTGCTGGAGAAGGAGCCCGGCTTCGGCGAGACCGCGCCCGGCCTCACCATCCCCGGCAAGATCGACAAAATGGGCTACAAGGGCGTCGAGACCACCGAGATGGTGCTCGACGGCGTCACGGTGCCCGCCTCCGCCGTCCTCGGCGGCGAGGAGAAGGTCGGCCGCGGCTTCTACCAGATGATGGACGGCATCGAGGTCGGCCGGGTCAACGTCGCCGCCCGCGCCTGCGGCATCTCGATCCGGGCGTTCGAACTGGCCGTCGCGTACGCCCAGCAGCGCCACACCTTCGGCCAGCCGCTCGCCAAGCACCAGGCCGTCGCGTTCAAGCTCGCCGAGATGGGTACGAAGATCGAGGCCGCGCACGCGCTCATGGTCAACGCGGCCCGGCTCAAGGACGCCGGCCAGCGCAACGACGTCGAGGCGGGCATGGCGAAGCTGCTCGCGTCCGAGTACTGCGCCGAGGTGGTCCAGGAGGCGTTCCGGATCCACGGCGGCTACGGCTACTCCAAGGAGTACGAGATCGAGCGCCTGATGCGCGAGGCGCCGTTCCTGCTGATCGGCGAGGGCACCTCGGAGATCCAGAAGACGATCATCTCGCGCGGCCTGCTCAAGCAGTACAAGCAGTAAGGATCACCGTTCCGCCACGCCGGAGGCCGGTTCCGGGGGAGCCACCGGCAACCCCACCGCCAGCGTCTCCGGCGTGGTCCGGAACCGCTCGATCGCGGCGATCAGCCGCTCGTCCGGCACGGCCAGGTCGCGCCCGCCGATCAGCGGCCGGGGCAGCCGTTCCGGTTCCAGGCGGAGGTGCACACCGCCGCCACGCTCGCCGGACCGCTGCGCGCCACGGATCCCGGACCACGGATACCAGTCCCCGTCGTACCGGAGTCCGCCGCCGGTCAACGCCAGCCGGCCGGTGAACCGCACCTCGCTGTGGACGACCCAGCCCAGGCCGAGGGCCACGGCGCCCAGCACCAGCGGTCGCCACGGCTCGACCTGCGGCCAGCGCTCGGTCAGGAACGAGAACCCGCCGAGCACCACCACGAGGCCGAGCGCCACGTCCGCGGTCAGCCCCAGCCATCCCGCCGCCGACCGCCGGGCCATCAGCCCCGGTTCGGCGCCGTGCGGCCCGGCTACCCGGGGTCGCCAGACCAGCCGGCCGGTCCGCCGTGGCCGCCAGTACCGCTGCGCCAGGTGCACCAGGCCCACCAGCCACACCGTGCCACGAATCGCGCTGAGGTCCGACGGGTCCAGCGCGAGGAGAACCCGGCCGCTCACCGCGGCCGCCGCCGCACCGGCCAGGAGCGCGAGCAGCCTGCGGGACCAGAGCCCGTCGCGGCCGGGCACCGCCGCAGCCGCCATCGGGCCGGGACCGGACATGCCCGAAGGGTACGCGCCGCGTGCCGCGTCGTCAGGCTGACGTGCCGCCGGATGTACGGGTCAGGCCGGCGGCGGCCCGCTCGACGATGAGGCACTTGTCCTCGACGTAGTCGAGGCCGGCCTCCTCGGCGATCCAGCGCGCCTCGTCCGAGTAGATCCCGAGCTGCAACCACACCGCCGGGGCACCGATCGCCACCGCCTGCCGGACCACGTCGACCGCGTCGCGGGCCGGGCGGAACACGTCGACCAGGTCGACCGGGTGCGGGATGTCGGCGAGCGTCGGGTACGCCTTCTCGCCGAACAACTCGTCCACTGTCGGGTTGACCGGGATGATCCGCCAGCCGTGCCGTTGCATCTCCAGCGGTACGCGGTGCGCGGCCTTGCCCGGGTCACGGGAGGCGCCCACGACGGCGATCACGGCGGAGTCGGCGAGGATCTGCTGAGCGGAACGCATCCCCCGAGACTAGCCCCGCCGGTGCGGGTTCTCCCCGCTAGAGCAGGGAGAGCTGTTCGGCGGCCGGTGCGGGCGGCGGGGTCTCGGGCAGCCGCCTGTTGTCACCGGTCTCGCCGCGATGCAGCCCGTGCCGGCGTGCCGCCATCCGCACCCGCGCTGTCACCTCCCGCTGGTACGCCTGCGGCGCGTACGAGCCGGCCTGGTAGAGCTGCCGGTAGCGGGGCACCAGGTGGGGGAACTCCCGGGCCAGCCAGCGGGCGTACCACTCCCGGGCGCCGGGCCGCAGGTGCAGCGGCAGCGGCGTCACGCCTGCCGCGCCGGAGGCGGCGATTGCCGCGACCGTGGCGTCGATGGACTCCTCGTCGTCGCTGAGGCCGGGCAGGATCGGCGCCATCAGTACGCCGACGGAGAAGCCGGCGTCGGTGAGGGTGCGGACCGCGTCGAGGCGGCGGCGCGGGCTCGGCGTACCGGGCTCGGCCGCCCGCCAGAGCGCCTCGTCGACGAACCCCACCGAGTACGACACCCCCACCCGGGTCACCTCGGCGGCCTGGCGCAGCAGCGGCAGGTCGCGCAGCAGCAGCGTGCCCTTGGTCAGGATGGAGAACGGGTTCGCGAAGTCCCGCAGCGCCTCGATGATCGGCGGCATCAGGCGGTAGCGGCCCTCGGCCCGCTGGTAACAGTCCACGTTGGTGCCCATGGCGACGTGCGCGCCGCGCCAGCGTGGGGCGGCCAGCTCGCGGCGGACCAGCTCGCCCGCGTTGACCTTGACGATCACCTTGCGGTCGAAGTCGGCGCCCGGGTCCAGGTCGAGGTAGGTGTGGGTGTTGCGGGCGAAGCAGTTGTGGCTGACCACGCCGTTGGCGATGAAGTCGCCGGTGCCGGTGGTGATGTCCCACAGCGGAAGCTCCAGGCCGAGGTCTTCGACGGCGGTCACCTGGAGTCGCGCCGCGCACTTGAGCGCCATGCCCTCGATCGAGCGCCGGGCGGTGACGGCCGGGTCGGTGAGGTGGAAGAAGCGCAGCCGCTCCGGCAGCCCGCCGGTCAGCCGGAGCTGACGCGCCGCACCCGGTGCACCCGGCACGTCGAGCGCCCACCGGAAGCCGAACCGGTCCAGCGCGCCGGCCGCGCGGGCCCGGCTCTCGTCGTCGGCGACGCTGATCCGGAACACGCCCCGATGGCAGGTGCCGACGGCGTCGAACATGCCGGCCAGGTAGCCCAGTGCCCAGTCGTCCGTCGCTTCGTCGGGTGGCGTGAACAGCCCGGTGACGACGTCGGCCGGGCCGGCTGTGCGTACCACTGTGGTCGTCGCCCGGCGGCCCACCCGGGCGACGGTGGCCCGCTCGACGGTGACGCCCGCGTCGGTCAGGTAGTGCTCGGCCCGGTCCAGCGCCTCCGCCTCGGCGGTGGCCAGCCGGAACCGGGTGTCGCGCCGGTGACCGGCGGGGTCGTCGTCGCGGACCAGGGCGTGCAGGTAGCCCCGGCGGTAGTCGGCCGAGCGCTTCGGCGCCACCACGAACCCGCCGGTGCCGAGCAGACGGTTGCGGGTGGTCAGGTGCGGACGGCGTCCGCCGCCGCGCATGGTCCCGGTGACGTGCTTCCAGCCGCGTTCGGTGAGGAACCGGTGGTCGCCGCTGGCGACGAGCGTGGTGCCGTCGGCCAGGGTGATCCGGTAGGCCCGCTTCACCGTCGACCACTTGTCGAGCACCGTGGTGACGACGTAGTGGCGGTAGGCGCCGCTGCGCCGGGTGCCGTAGATCCGGTCGCCGGGCTCCAGCTCGCTGATCGCCCTGGTGCGGCCGTCGGCCATCAGGATCGGTGTGTCGCCGCCCAGGCAGTAGACGCAGGCGTGCGAGCAGCCCCGGTAGGGGTTGATCGTCCACTCGAACGGCACGCGTGACTGGCCGGGCACCCGGTTGATGATCGACTTGGCGTGGACCTCGTAGAAGGTCATGCCGGCGAAGTCGGGGGTGTCGAACGTGCGGGTTACGGCGCCGGGCAGCGCCAGCGGCAGGGGTGGAGCCGCCGGCGCCGCCCGATCGGGAGTCCCCTCGTCCGGGGGAGCGGAGAGGTTGTCCCAGCGCATGGAGTCATTCGAACACGTGTTCGAACATTGCGCAAGCGAGCCGTGCCGGCACGGGGCACGCCGCCGGCCGGCACCCTGTAGGGCGCCGGCCGGCGGCGTGCGGAACGTCAGTGGTTGTGCTCGGCCAGCTTCTTGCGGACGTCGTCCATGTCCAGCGCCTGGACCTGCTCGATGAGGTTCTCCAGCGCCGACTCCGGCAGCGCGCCCGGCTGGGCGAAGACGATCACACCGTCACGGATCGCCATGATCGTCGGGATGGAGCTGATGTTGAACTTGGCCGCCAGCTCCTGCTGCGCCTCGGTGTCGACCTTGCCGAAGGCGATCTCCGGGTGCTTCTCCGAGGAGCGCTCGTAGACCGGGGCGAAGCGCTTGCACGGGCCGCACCAGTCCGCCCAGAAGTCGAGCAGGACGATCCCGTCGCGCCCGGTCACCTCGTCAAAGTTGGCCGTGGTCAGCTCAACCGTTGCCATTTGCTCTCTCCGATCACCGCGGATTGTCGTACGTCCGGTGGAACCAGGGTCAGTCCGTCCGAATTCCCGTCGCGCGGGTGACGAAACGCTGAGCGCCCGGACGGTGACCCTGGGCACATCGAACACCATCTGTTCGCTCCGTTCGTGCGGAACGCAAATGCACGCCGCACTTGCGTGACGGGACGTGATGGGAGCGTTTCCAAGGAGATCACGCTCAGTTGCGGCTACGTATCAGTAACTTTGGGCTTGACGAGCATCTATCCGGCCTGCGGAGATCGCTTACCGACCTCGTGTCGGTTACTTTGAGTAGTGTTACGAAAAGATAAATGTGACCTCCGTCTCTGTCGGCGACGGGTGGTCGTACGCCAGAATTCTTCGCATCAGAGCGTGGGCGGCGGGTGCCGGGGAGGGCCCCGCCGCTCATTGCGTCCGGACCTCGGTGGCCCCCGGTGTGACATTTCCGCCGGGCGAGCGCCCCGCCCCTCGCCTTAACAAGCGATAAGGCATGCTGTGCCGAACTCCATCGCCGCCCGTGAAGGGGACAAGGATGCAGTTCGGCCGCTACTACGAGGAGTTCGAGGTCGGCGCGGTCTACCGGCACTGGCCGGGCAAGACGGTCACCGAGTACGACGACCACCTCTTCTGCCTGCTCACCATGAACCACCATCCGCTGCACATGGACGCGCACTACGCCGAGTCCGCCTCGCAGTTCAAGCGCAACGTGGTGGTCGGCAACTACATCTACTCGCTGCTGCTGGGCATGTCCGTACCGGACGTCAGCGGCAAGGCGATCGCCAACCTGGAGATCGAGTCGCTGCGGCACGTCGCGCCGACGTTCCACGGCGACACCATCTACGGCGAGACGACGGTGCTGGACAAGCGGGAGTCGGCCTCGAAGCCCGACCGCGGCGTGGTCGCGGTCGAGACCCGCGGCTACAACCAGGACGGCACGCTCGTCTGCGTGTTCCGCCGCAAGGTCATGGTCCCCAAGAAGGAGTACGCGGCAGCCGCCGTCCCGGACGGCGTCGACCCGGAGCGTCCCAGCTTCCCCGAGCCGCGCTGACCTCGCGTTCCGTCCGGCACCGGGCCTCGTTCTCCGTTCGGCGGGGACGGGGCCCGGACCTCGTCCGGGGGCTTATGCTCGGGCTGGAGGTGCCCATGAGCCACTCCGTAGCCGGAGAGCCGCCTTCCGCCGGTCGCCGCGCCGCACCGCTCACCACCGCCGCCTACTCCGCGGCGGAGTGGGACCTGCTGACCGACCTGCCGGGCCGCGTCCTCGTCGCCGCCGCCGCACCCGGCCCCGGCTGGCCGCCGCGCGGCGTCGCCGCCGGCCTGGCCGGCCTGGACGCGGTGGCCGCCGGCCGGGCCTTCGACAGCGATCTCGTCCGCGCCGTGGTGGCCGCCATCTACGCCCGCCACGACGGCGTCACCGAGCGGGACGAGCGCCTGACCGACATGGTCGACCTGCTGGCCGCCGCCCGGGCGACGGTACGGGTGCTGCGCCGCCGGGCGGATCCGGCCGACTCGGCGGCGTACCGGCAGTGGGTGGAGTCGGTCGCCGCCCGGGTGTGCCGGGCCGGGCAGACCACGCCGAGCCCCGCCGACACGCGCTTCCTCGACCGGCTGGGCGGCGCGCTCGACCTGCGCTGACCGGGGACGCCGCCGGGCCGTACCCTCGGCAACCGTGACCGACGACCAGCTCGACGTGGGTGTGGGGCCGTGGCCCGGTGACCCGCCGGACGACCCGCGCTACGACCCGGAGCTGCTCACCGCCGGGGACCGGCGCAACGTGGTGGACCGCTACCGCTACTGGCGGCGCGAGGCCGTGGTGGCCGACCTGGACCGGCGCCGGCACGACTTCCACGTGGCGATCGAGAACTGGCAGCACGACTTCAACATCGGCACCGTGGTCCGCAACGCCAACGCCTTCCTCGCCGCCGAGGTGCACATCGTCGGGCGGCGGCGGTGGAACCGGCGGGGCGCCATGGTGACCGACCGCTACCAGCACGTCCGGCACCACGCGACGATCGAGGAGTTCGTCGCGTGGGCGCGCGACGAGCGGTTGCCGGTGGTCGGGATCGACAACCTGCCCGGCTCCCGGCCGATGGAGACCGCGGTGCTGCCGCGTCGCTGCGTGCTCCTGTTCGGCCAGGAGGGGCCGGGACTGTCGGCGGTGGCCCGATCGGCCTGCGACGCGCTGTTCTCCATCGCCCAGTACGGCTCGACCCGGTCCATCAACGCGGGGGTGGCCAGCGGCATCGCCATGCACGCCTGGATCCGGTCGTACGCCGGGCCGCCGCCGGACTGAACCCGCGCGTGGGTCCACCGCCGGACGGAAATCCCACGCTCGTCGGCCCGCCCCGCTTGACGCCCCGCGGGTCCGGGGTGACGGTGAGGGTGTGACTGTCGTGGTGAGTTGTCCGAAGTGCGCGGGCCCGGTGCGCGAGCCGGATCTGATGCACGCCGAGCACCGGTGCGTGCGCTGCGGCCCGGTCGCGCCGCTGCACGTACCGGAGCACATCAGCGCCGAGATCATGGCCAGCGTGGTGGAGCGGATGGCCGCCGACCCCGACCCGACGGGCCGGCTGCGGATGCCGCTGTGGTGCCCGTGGCCGCTCCCGCCGGGCTGGACGCTCACCGGCGTGGCCTGGGCGGGCGACGACCGGGCGGGCGTACGGGCCACGCTCGTCGCCTGCGCCGGACCGGCCCCCCTGGACGGTGGACCGGCCGACCTGATCTTCGTCGCCGAGGAACCCGGCGTAGGTCTCGGATCCCGCTTCGCGGGACTGCCCGGACCCGACCCCGGTCCACAGGTGGAGGAGGCGCTCACCGATCCCGGCCCTGGTCATCCCGAGCGGCTGCCGCACGCGAAGATCCGGGTGGGCGGCCATCCGACTCCACTGTGGCTCGTCCGCTCCGAAACGGATCGAAGCGCGTACGCCGGCGAGGCTCGGGGAATGTGGCTCCATGCGATAGCCTGGCCGGCGAGTGCGGGTCACCTCCTCGCGGAAGAAGTCGTGCTGCACGACCTCACCGAGTGGACACCGCCCGAACTCGTGTACGGCGCACCGTCTCCGTACCTGCACGGGCGGGCCTGACCGGCTCGCCACGGCGAGTCGGAGAGCGGACGCAGATATTCACGGTAAGACACCATGCTGATACTCTGGGTGCCGCTGCGGTAAACGGACCCGGCTCCGCGCGAGAGGATGGCCCGCTATGGTCAAGAAGGTCCTCACCTGGGCCGGAATCGCATTCTTGATCTTCTTTGTTGCGTACCGGCCCAACTCCGCCGCCGACGTCTTCAAGTCCCTCGGCGGCGGCATCATGGACATCGCGCAGGGCTTCGGCGACTTCTTCACCAACCTCGTCGCCTAGCCGCCCATGGGAAGCCCCTCCGGTCCACCCTTCGACCCGGACGACCCCGACCGGGCACGCCGGGAACGCGACACCGAGCCGATCCCCCGGATCGACCCGGACGACCCGGCCGGTTACGGCCCCGGCCCGTACGCGGACCCGGACGACGCCGGCTACGGCAGCGCGTACACCGGCGAGGGGCGGTCCGGCCGGGCCTGGGCACGTGACCCGGACGGCTTCCCGGACCAGCCGATCTCCGAGGACGAGCTGGCCGGGCTGCGGTCCGATGCCACCGGCATGGCACCCCGCCGGGTGCTGCCGCTGGAGGACGAGCCCAGCTCGCTCGTGGCCCGTTACCTCTTCCCCACCGAGCGCTACCGGGGCGAGTGGAAGCGGCACTGGATCCACCTCACCACCCCGATCATCGTCGGCGTGGCGGCCACGTTCGTGCTCGGCTACCTCTCCGGCTTCCTCGCCGGGCGGGACGTCGGCGCGTTGACCACAGTCGCCGTGCTGCTCTGGTTCGCCGTGATGGGCTGGGTCGCGTGGAAGGTCGCCGACTGGTGGTACGACCGGTTCATCCTGACCAACAAGCGGGTGATGGTCGTCAACGGCATCATCACCCGGCAGGTCGCGATGATGCCGCTCACCCGGGTCACCGACATGAAGTACGAGCAGAGCCCGACCGGCCGTGCCCTCAACTACGGCACGTTCGTGCTGGAGTCCGCCGGTCAGGAACAGGCACTCCGGGTGATCAAGAACCTGCCCAACCCGAACGAGCTCTACCTGCGTGTGGTCGAGGAGATGTACGAGCCGCAGGCGGTCGAGGCGCGGCTGGGCAAGGAGGCCGACGAGGCCAAGGCCGACGACGGAGCCTGAAACTTTTCGTCCGAACATCGGATGAACTGCACACCTTCCGCCATCGACCCGGGCGACCCGGCCGTGGCATCCTGCCAGGCAGGGCGGGGGGAGATGAGTGTGGTGGTGAGCAGAGATCCGCTGGAGGAGGAGTTCCGCGAATTCGTCGCGGCCCGGTCCGGCGCACTGCTGCGCACCGCCTACCTGCTCGCCGGTGACTGGGCCACCGCCGAGGATCTGCTCCAGACCGCGCTGACGAAGACCTACCTGGCCTGGAAGCGGCTCGGCGGGATCGAGGCCATCGAGCCGTACGCCCGCCGGGTCATGGTCAACACGTCCACCAGCTGGTGGCGGCGCCGCTGGCACGGCGAGCGCCCCACCGAGGTGCTGCCGGAGCGCGCCGGTGTCGACGAGATCGAGCAGCAACTCGACCGGGACGCGCTCTGGCGGCACCTCCAGGCGCTGCCGGCCCGGCAGCGGGCGGTGCTGGTGCTGCGCTTCTACGAGGACATGTCCGAGGCGCAGACCGCCGCGCTGCTGGAGATCTCCCCGGGCACCGTCAAGAGCCAGACCTCCCGGGCGCTCAACACGCTGCGCCGCCGGCTCGGCTCCCAGGCGGCCCTGGGCCTGCCCGCGCCCGCCGACGTGCCCGCGGCGAAACCGTCGGCCCCGGCCGCGCCCGCCGCGGGCGGCCGGTCCGTTCCGCCGGCCCAGGGCACCGAGCCGGCCCGTACCCCGGCGCGGCAGCCCGCCGCCCGGGTGCCGCGACCGGCCCCACCCGCGGCTCCGGTCCGCCCCGCCGTCCCGATCCCGGCGAAGAGCCGATGAGCGGCACCCGGCAGCACGGTGACAACCGGACGGGCAGCCCGGAGCGTCCATTCCCCGTGAGCGACGACGAGCTGGAGCGGGCGCTGCGGGAGACCCTGTCCCGCCGCGTCGAGACGTCCCGCCCGCTGCCCGCCGACCCGGCCGGGGAGATCCTGCGCCGGGCGCGGCGCACGGGCCGGCGGCGTACGCTCACCGGTCTGGCCCTGGCCGGCGTCGCCACCGTGTTCGTCACCACCGGGGTGGCCCAGTTCAGCGCGTCGGGCGGCGACGGCGGCACGCCCACAGTGGTGCTCGGCGACCCGCCCGTCCTCTTCCCGTCCCCGGAGCCCTCCGGGCCGTCCTCGATCACCCGCTTCGGGCCGGTCCGCGCCGAACTCGACCTGCTCGTCGGTGACCGGCTGGACACCAGCGGCGGTGAACGGCGGCAGCTGACCGGCGTGAGCGGCGTCGAACGGGCGCAGCGGATCCACGAGCAGGGGGGCTGGCTGCTCACCTCGGCGGCCACCGTCGCCGGCCGTACCCTCTGGTGGGTGCCGGTCGGTGGCGCCGCGCCGCAGGTCATGCTCGCCGCCGCGGACGCGGTGGCGGTCTCCCCGGACGGCCGCCAGGTCGCCTGGCGGGACGGCACGGACCTGATCGCCGCCGGTGTGGTCGCCGGCCAGCTCATCGCGCCGGTCCGGATCGCCGCGCCGGAAGGTGCCGTGCCGGTCGGCTTCACCGGCGACGCGGTGCTGATCCAGCAGCCCGGCGACGGCGGGATGAGCGTCTGGAACCGCGCGCTGGGCGGGCAGCCGGGCCCGGTGAACCCGGACGTCCGCACCGTCTACGGCACCCGGCCCGACGGCCGGGTGGTCGGCCTGGTCGCCGCCGGGCGGGACGAGGAGCACTGCCTGGCCCTGCTCGACCCGGCCCGCGACCTCGCCCCGGTGCGTACCGGATGCGGTCTGAAGCTTGCCACCGACGGACTCGGCGCCGTCTCCTTCGACGGCCGGTGGCTGCTCGCCAACGGCACGTCGCGCACCGCCCTCCTGGTCGACCTGCGCGACCCGGCCAGCCCGGTCACCCACCCGGCCGGCCCGCTGCTGGCCGGCGGCGTGTCCTGGACGCGGGCCGGGGTGGCGCTGCACGTGGACGCGACCGGCGGGCTGGTCCGGGTCAAGCCCGAGCGGGTGCTGGCCGGTGACCGGCCCACTGCCTCGAAGGTCGAGGGGCTGACGCCGGAGGACCGCCCGGTGGTGGTGGCCGACGTCCCCACGGTGCCGGACGGGGCGTAGCGTCGGGCGGGTGAGCGTCCCCGCCCGCATCGACCTGCACACCCACTCCACCGCCAGCGACGGCACCCTGACCCCCGCCGAGTTGGTCCGGGCCGCCGCCGACGCCGGGCTCGACGTGGTGGCACTCACCGACCACGACACCACCGCCGGCTGGGCTCCCGCCGTCGCCGCGCTGCCGCCCGGGCTCACCCTGATCCGCGGCGCGGAGATCTCCTGCCGGTGGTTCGGCGCCGAACCGGCGATCCCGCTGCACCTGCTCGCGTACCTGTTCGACCCGGCCGAGCCGCACCTGGCCGCGGAACTGGCCCGGGTTCGCCGGGCCCGCGAGGAACGCGGGGAGCGCATCGTCCGGCTGCTCCAGGCCGACGGCATCCCGGTGAGCTGGACGGAGATCCTGACCGGCGCGGGCGGCGGCACCGTCGGCCGCCCGCACATCGCGCAGGCGCTGATCCGGGCCGGTCTGGTCGCCACCACCACCGAGGCGTTCGGGCCGGACTGGCTCGGCGAGCGGTACCGGCTGCCCAAGGACGACATCGAGGTGTTCCAGGCGGTGGCGCTGGTGCGGGCGGCCGGCGGCGTGCCCGTCTTCGCCCACCCCAAGGCCAGCCGGCGCGGCCGGATCGTGCCGGACGAGCTGATCGCGGACCTGGCCGCGGCCGGCCTGGCCGGGCTGGAGGCCGACCACGAGGACCACGACCGGGCCGAGCGGGAGCACGTCCGCGGGCTCGCCGCCGACCTGGGACTGCTGGTCACCGGATCGTCCGACTTCCACGGCACGCACAAGACCGTGCGGCTCGGCGCGCACACCACAGGGCCCGAGGCGTACGAGCGGATCGTCGCGCTGGCCCGCGGGGTGACCCCTGTCGCTTCGAGCTGAAGCGATCCGACGGCACGGCTACCGTGTCCGCGTGGATCTCAAGCTCTTCGGCGAGGTCTTCGTGACCCTGCTGGTGATCGTCGACCCGCCCGGAATGATGCCCATCTTCCTCGCGCTGACCGGGCCGCTGCCCGCGCGCGACCGGAACCGGGCCGCCTGGCAGGCCGTGGCGCTGGCGCTCGGGGTCATCGTGATCTTCGCGGTGGCGGGGCAGACGATCCTGGCGTACCTGCACGTCGACCTGCCCGCCCTCCAGGCGGCGGGCGGCCTGCTGCTGATCCTGGTCGCGCTGGAGCTGCTGACCGGCAAGGCGGACGACCCGAGCAACCAGGTCACCTCCAACATCGCGCTGGTGCCCCTCGGCACCCCGCTGCTGGCCGGGCCGGGCGCCATCGTGGCGACCATGCTGTTCGTGCAGCAGGCCGGCGGCGCCGTCGACTACCTCGCCATCGGGCTCGCCATCGTCGCGGTGATGGTGACCGTGTGGGTGGTGCTGCGCTTCTCCGGCGGGATCGTCAAGGTGCTGCGCCCCGGCGGCATCGAGGTGCTGACCCGGATCGCCGGCCTGCTGCTGGCCGCCATCGCCGTGCAGCTCATCGCCGACGCGATCGCCGCGTTCGTGACCCAGTACCTCAACAACGCCTGAGCGGGCTCGTCCGGTGTCGTACCCGGATGGCAGGATTCTCCGGGTGCGACGACAGTCAGCAGCCAGTGGCTCCCGGGCTCCCCGACCCCGCGCCGAGCAGTCCGAGCAGCTCGGCTTCGAGGGCATGCCGGAGCGCCTGTTCGTCTGCACACCGAGCAAACTCGGCGCGTACGCGGACTGTCCCCGCCGCTACCGCTACGCCTACGTGGACCGGCCCGCGCCGCCCAAGGGCCCGCCGTGGGCGCACAACTCGCTCGGAGCGAGCGTCCACACCGCGCTGAAGAACTGGTACGCGCTGGCCCCCGACCGCCGCCGCCCCGAGGTGCTGGGCACGCTGCTCAAGGGCACCTGGGTCCGCGAGGGCTACCGCGACGACGAGCAGGAGCGCGACGCCTTCCGGCGGGCGCTGACGTGGCTGGAGAGCTACGTGGCGGGCCTCGACCCGGCCGACGAGCCGGTCGGCGTGGAACGGGTGGTCGCGGTCAAGACCGCGGTGCTCGCGTTCAACGGCCGCACCGACCGGATCGACTCGCGTCCCGGTCCGGACGGGCGGCCCGAGCTGGTCATCGTCGACTACAAGACCGGCCGCACCGGCCTCGACACCGACGACGCGCGCGGCTCGCAGGCGCTCGCGCTCTACGCGTACGCGGCCGAGCGGGTGTTCCGCAAGCCGTGCCGCCGGGTCGAGCTGCACCACCTGCCCACCGGCACCGTCGCCGCCCACGAGCACACGCCGGAGTCCCTGCACCGGCAGCTCACCCGCGCCGAGGACACCGCCCGCGACATCATGGCCGCCGAGCGCGCGGTGGCCGACGGCACCGACCCCGACGCGGCGTTCCCGGCCGAGCCGGGTCCGCGGTGCGGCTGGTGCGACTACCGGCGTACGTGCCCGACCGGCGCGCAGACCCCCGGCAAGGAGCCCTGGTCGGCGGTCGAGCGGTTCGCCGACCCGGAGTGAGCGTGGGGCGCCGTCAGGCCGCGGTCAGGCGGGCGGCGCGTTCCTTGGCGGCCTGCTGCAACGGGCCCTCCCGGTAGCGCCGGGGCACCGCGGCCAGCGCCAGTCGCAGCGCCCGCGCGCTCAGGTCCGCCGACAGGGCGGTGGTGGGCAGGCCCAGCCCGCCGTAGAGCCGCAACGCCCACGGCGGCAGCATCCCCAGCGCGGTGGCGGCGATGCCGAAGTACGCCCAGCGCGGCGGCCCCAGGTTCAGGCCCACCCGCGCCGGCAGGCTGAGCTTCCACGGGATCGGGGGCGCGGTCAGGAACACCGCCGTCTCGGCCGCCTCCCGGGTCATCCGCAACTGCGGGCGTACGTCCCGGTAGTAGTCCGCCACCTCGGCGGCGGTACCCGGCACGTCGTCCGGGTCCAGCCCGACCAGGGCCGCCGACCGGCGCTGCTCGGTGTAGTAGCCGTCCACCTCGTCGTCGGTGAGCGCCAGCCCCGCCCGTCGGGCGGTGCTCACGAACGACTCCACCTCGGTGACGTGCACCCAGCGCAGCAGGTCCGGATCGTCGACGCGGAACTCCTCACCGGTGAACGGGTCGGTGGCGCGCATCCGGGCGTGCCGCGTCCGCAGCCGTCGCCCGGCCGCCTCCGCCTCGGCGGTGGTGCCGTAGATCGTCGTCCCCACGTACGTCGCCGTGCGGACCAGCCGCCCCCAGGCGTCGGTGCGGTAGTTGCTGTTCTGCGCGACGCCGGCCATCGCGCGGGGATGCAGCGCCTGGAGGTAGAGGGAGCGCAGGCCGGCGACGATCAGGATCGGTTCCTCGTGCACCTTCCACGTGACCGATCCCGGACCGAAGAGGCCGAGGTCTTCGGTGTCCATCGATCAAGAGTGCCACGCCTCGTCGCCGGCCGTCCTCGGTGCGGCGGGCCGTCCTCGGCGCTCCGGTCAGTCGTCGGCGGAGCGGCGGGACTGGCAGGCCGGGCAGAGGCCCCAGAAGGTCACTTCCGCCTCGTCCAGCTCGAAGCCGTGCGCCACGTTCGGGTCCAGGCAGGGGGCGCTGCCGACCGCGCAGTCCACGTCGGCGATCTCCCCGCAGCCCCGGCACACCACGTGGTGGTGGTTGTCGCCGACCCGGGCCTCGTACCGCGCGGGACTGCCGGCCGGCTCGATCCGACGGGACAGGCCGGCCCGGGACAGGGCGCCGAGCACGTCGTAGACGGCCTGGGTGGAGACCGAGTCGATCCGCCGGCGGACCCGCCGGGTGATCTCGTCCACCTCCAGGTGACCGCCGGCGGAGAGCACGTCCAGCACGGCGAGACGCGGCCGGGTGACCCGTAGGCCCCTCGACCGGAGCAGCTCCTCACCTGTGGACATGGATCCATGACAGCACGGGGCAGGCGGGCCGACAAGCGAGCGTTGTTCACCCGTGGCCGGGGCCACAGGTGAACCGGAGCCGCCACGCGTGCGTGTATCGAGGAAGGCGGCGTCACGCCGTACGCTGAGCGCGCCAAACCACCCACTCGCCGGAGGTGTCGGTGTTCAGGGAAATCAACGGTCTGCCGGTCCACGTGCTCGTCATCCACGCGGCGGTGGTGCTGGTGCCGCTGCTGGCACTGCTCGCCGTCGCGTACGGGGTGCTGCCCCGCTGGCGGCCCCGCCTCGGCTGGGCGGTCGCGGCGCTCGCCGTGGTCACCCCGATCGTCGCCTGGGTGGCGACCGAGTCCGGCGAGGAGCTGGAGGAGGCCCTTCGCGCGAAGGGCTACCCGCCGGACCGGCTGCAGCAGATCCACGAGCACGCCGAGTACGGCGACACGCTGTTCTGGTTCGCGCTCGGGCTCGGCGTGGTGGCGCTGCTGCTCGTGCTGTCGACGAGCCGCTTCGTCGCGGGCCGGAACCTGCCCCGCTGGCTCCCGATCGTGCTCACCGTCGTGGTGGCGGTGCTCGCGGTCTTCGCGCTCGTGTACGTCTACCTGACCGGGGACAGCGGCGCCAAGATGGTCTGGGACGGCGTCGTCTGACCGCTGCGGGTCAGAACAGCACCCGCGAGCAGAGCAGGCAGGTGAGCAGCACCAGCACCACCGCCACGGCCGCCCCGATGCCGTAGGTGAGCCGCTGCGCGCGCTGCTCCGCCTGGTCCATCGCGGCCATGTCCTGCGGCGGGAGCCGGCGGGGCGGTGACGGCTGCACGTGTACCGGCGGCCGCCAGCCGGGCGGCGGAGGCGTGCTCGGCGGCGGTCCCGCGTATCCCGAAGGCGGCGGGCTGCCGGCGGGCGCGCCCCCGAACTGCGGGCCACCGGCGGGCGGGCCGGCACCGGGCGTGCCCGGCCACGCGCCGCCGGCCACCGTCCAGCCGCCTGCCGCCTCCGGCCGGGCCCACGGGCTCTCGGTGGCCGCCTCGCGCGACCACGGGCTGGCGTTCCCGGCCGTCTCCGGGGTGCCGGCGGTTGGCCCGGTTGTCTCGACGCCCTCGGCGACGGCGGGCTCTGCCGTGGGGGCGGCGGGCTCTGCTGGGAGGGCGGCCGGCTCGGGCTGCCCGGCGGTCCCGGCCGGTTGGTCCGGGCGTCGCCAGGTCTCGTCGTCGGGGCTGCCACCGCTCGGCGTCGTCACGCCGTCCGACGCTACCAACGCCCCGGGCCGGTCGGCCGCCCGACGCGTCGATCACCGCCACCCCGGCCCGTGGCGCCCGGTGTGTGGCGTTCCGACGGCTCCCGGCCCGGTACGGCCGGGCTCGGGACGATCCGGCCGGTCCCGGGGATCGAGCCGGCGGCCCGTTCGGCGGTATCGTTGCTGATCGTGACCGAACCCGCCATCCGGACACCGCGCGACGACGACGACCGCGTGGTCGACCTCAGCGACGACTTCGTGGTGCTGCCCGAGCAGACCAGCGACGACACCGACCGTGGCTGGGGCGAGCGCCCCGGCGGCAACGACGACTGGCTGCTCGCCGAGCGTCCCCCGCACTGGGGCTGATCGCGCCGCGGCGGGCTGCTCGCCGGGCTCGCGTCAGCCGCGTACCACCACGGCGAAGCGGCTGCCTTCCGGCAACCCGACCGCCCGCCGGGCCTGCTCCGGCGGCAGCGCCAGGTAGAGCGCCGAGGAGCCGTCGACCGCTCCGGTGGCGCCGACCACGTCGAGCACCAGGGCGCGTGGAGCCAGCAGCGTGGGGTCGGGCGTACCGCCGGCCGGCACGACGAGCAGGTCGACCCGGGCACCCGGGCGCAGCACCGCGAGGGCGGCCGGCTCGGCCAGCCGGATCGGTACGCCGACCGCACCGGCCGGCAGGGCGGGGGTGCCGCCGGACGGCGACGCCGTCGCCGAGGCGGCCGGCAGGACACGGGGTGGTGGGCAGGACGGCGGCGTCTGGAGCACCGCGGCGGCCAGCCCCAGCAGCACCGCGACGAGCGTCACCCGCAGCAGCGTCCGGCGCCGGGGCAGCCCGCGCCAGCGGACCGGACGCAACGTCGCCTCGCCATCCGTCACCGCTGCCTCCCACCGCCGGCCGACCATCCGACCGCAGGCTAGGCCCGGCCGCCCGGCTCCCGCCGCCCCACCGCCCGCCCCTGTGGATAACCCGCCCGCTTGTGGAAAACCGTTCCCCGGGACCAGCGCGGAGGCCCGGTGCGGCCGGGACCGCCAGCTCGGGGAGCTTGCTGCTTCCGGACCGGCGGATGCAGCAACCTCCCCGAGGTGGCGACCATTCGCCACCTTCCGACGCAGCAACCTCGCCGAGGTGGCGAGCATCCGCCACCGGCCGATGCGGCAACCTCGCCGAGCCCGGCGAGCATCCGCCGCGAACGGAACGTGGCCGCCCCCGAGCGGGAACGGCCACGTGTCGCGTGCGAGCAGCGGGTCAGGACGAGCTGGACGCCGCCGGTGCCTTGCTCGCCGTCGACCCGGAACCGGACGAAGAAGACGACCCGGACGAGGAAGACGAGCCGGACGACGAGGACGAGGAGTCCGACGACGACGAGGACGAGGACGACTCGGACTTGGCCGGCTTGCTCGTGGTCGAGGAGCCGTTGTCGGAACCGGACGAACGGGAGTCCGTACGGTAGAAGCCGGAGCCCTTGAACACGATGCCCACCGAGTTGAAGAGCTTTCGCAGCCGCCCCTCACACGCCGGGCACTCGGTCAGCGGCTCGTCCGAGAAGGACTGCACCGCCTCGAGCTGGTGGCCGCACGCGGTGCAGGCGTACTGGTACGTGGGCACGTTCTCCTCCGGATCTTCGGCACGGCCTTCTGGCACTCGTGGTCTTCGAGTGCCAATGGTGCGTCATGACCCCCGCATTCGTCCAGCGGAAGCGCCCGGCCCCACACCCGGGACCGCCACCAGCCCGTCCGCCGGAGTGATCACACAGTGCACCGGGCGGTCGTGCGGCAGGGCGGGCACCGCCTCCACCAGCTCGCCGTCGTGCAGCAGCGCCACCGTCGGCACCGTGGCGGGCACCCGGGCCAGCGCGCGGTCGTACGAGCCGCCGCCGCGGCCCAGCCGGATACCCCGGCGGTCCACCGCCACCGCCGGCACCACGACCAGGGCGGCTCCGGCCACCGCGGTCCGCCCCCGGGGCGGTGCGGTCGGCTCGCGCAGACCCCGGCCGGCGGCGCGCAACGACTCCGGGCCGGTGTAACGGGCCCAGTCCAGGTCCAGGTCCTCGCGCAGCACCGGCAGCAGCAGTTCGGCGTCGGGCGGCAGCGCGGCGAGCAGCACGTCCGGCAGGTCGTGCCCGCCGGGCTCGGAGGCGACCGGCACGTACGCGCTCATCCTGGCCGGGCGCAGGCGGCGTACCAACGTCACCAGCTCGGCCTGGACGGCGGCGGCCGCCACCGCGCGGTCGGCCGCGGACAGCGACCGGCGCGCGGCGAGTAGCGCGATGCGCATCTCCCGCTTCGCATCGTGCGCTTCATCCGAAAATTCCGGCACGCAACACTCCTGACGCAACGCTTGCCTAATGGTCGCTCTGTGTCAGCATCGCACCAAGGGAGCGGAACTTCCGGGGGGAAGATTGACGCTACGCGGGCGGTTGACGGCGGCTTTCCTCGCGGTGGTCCTCGGCCCCGTCCTGCTCGGCGCGTTCTTCGTCGGGACCACGCTCAGCGCCGTCGACCGCAGCCGTGCCACCGAACGGCTGGGCCTGGCCGCGGCCGGTGTGCGTACCTCGATCGACGCGCTCTGCCAGCAACTCCGCGCGGCGGCCGACGCGGTCGCGCTGGTCGGCGACCCGGTCGTCCGGTCGCGCGCGGCCGACCAGGTGGTCGCCCGAGGGCTGGCCGCCGCCGTGCTGATCGCCGACGCCGCCGGCCGCACCACCTACACCACGCCGGACGGACCGGCCGGGCGCTGGCAGGACTGCGCCGGCGCACCAGCCACCGGCGTCGCGGCGCTCTCCGCCCAGGTCCGGCTCCGCGACCCGGCCGGCACCGACCTGGGCGCGGTCGCCGCCGCCCAGCCCGTCGACCGGGCCTTCGTGGCGCGGCTCGCCGCCGTGACCGGCGTCGGGGTCACCCTCCTCGACGACCCCGGCGGCATCACCCACACGACCGAGGACCAGGGGGTACGCGCAGCGGTGCTGGCCGCCGCCGGCAAGGCGGACGGGAACCGGGTGACAGGCACCGGCGACGGCCGGTACGTGCGGCGGGTCGGTCCGTCTCCCGGTCAGCCGCTCCCACTGGTGCTGTCGGTGCCGGGGGAGCGCGCGCCCGGCCTGTACGGGGCGCTGATCGCCGCCGTCGCGCTCGCCGCCCTGCTCGCCGTGCTGGCGGCCTGGCGGCTGGCCCGGGTGACCACCCGGCCGCTCGGTGAGCTGGCCGGCGCGGTGGACCGGGTGGCACGCGGCGACCTGAGCGCCCGGGTGCCGGTGCGCAGCCGTGACGAGATCGGGCGGCTCGCAAGCGCGTTCAACCGGATGACCCGGGAGACCGGCACCTACGTGACGGCGCTGACCAGCAGCCGCGACCAGCTCCGCAACCACCTCGCGGTGCTCGGTGACACGCTCGCCAGCACGCACGACCTGCAACGCATCCTGCGGGTGATCCTGGACAGCGCGATCGCCGCCACCGGCGCCCGGGCCGGCGCGGTGCTGCTCGTCGACGGCGACGGCGTCCTCGTCGGCCGGTGCGTGGAAGGGCTGACCGGGCGCTGGCCGACGAGCGACCCGGCCGACCCGGCGACGCTGCGGGTCGCGGTCGGCGCCGGGGTGCTCGGCGCGGTGGCCGCCACCGGCGAACCGCTGCGCGGACGGTGGGCGCCGCCGGACACGCCGACCGGGGAGCCGACCTGCGAGACGTACGTGGCCGTGCCGTTCGCCACCCCCGGCGGCACCGAGCCGCGCGGCCCGGACCGGCCCGGCCACCCGCCCGCCGACGGCGACCCGCCCGGCTCGGCCTGCGCGGCGCTCGGCGTACTCGTGCTCTACGACCGGCTCGGCGGGCACGGGTTCCACGACGACGACGTGGTGACGCTGCGGACGTTCGCCGGGCACGCGGCGGTCGCGGTGGAGAACGTCCGGGTGCACGAGGAGGCCCAGCGGCTCTCGCTCACCGACCCGCTGACCGGGCTGTGGAACTACCGCTACCTGCGTGAGTCGATCCGCCGCGAGGTGGAGCGGGCGAACCGGTTCGGCCGGATGCTCAGCGTCCTCGCGCTCGACCTGGACCGGTTCAAGAACGTCAACGACACCTGGGGCCACGCCGCCGGGGACGCCGTGCTGGTCGAGTTCGCCCGCCGGGTACGCGGCGTGATCCGCGAGGTGGACCTGGCGTTCCGGCAGGGCGGCGAGGAGTTCGTGGTGCTGCTGCCGGAGACCGACGCCCGGGGCGCCACGATCGTCGCCGAGCGGCTCGGCGCGGTGGTACGCGACCAGCCGGTGACAGTCGAGGGGAGCGGCGACGAGCCGGTGCGGGTGCCGGTGACCGTCTCCATCGGCATCGCCGTCTACCCGGACCACGCCGCCGGCGGCCAGCAGGTGCTCGACGCCGCCGACGACGCGTTGTACGCGGCGAAGGCCGCCGGACGCGACGGCTACCGGCTCGCCCCGGCGCCCGATCCGGTGCCCACCCAGGAGATCCCGGTGGTGGCCGCCGGTGTCAGCCCGCCGGACGGGCTGCCCCGGGCCGGCGCGGCGGACCCGGCGGGCACCGTCCAGGGCGGCGCGTCTTCCGGTCCTCACCCGCCGCGGCAGAGCCGTGGCCGATAGTCTCGCGACATGTCGGAGCACTCAGCGAACCCCTCAGCGACCCCCGGTCGCTCCCGCGCGGTCAAGGCCGTGATCCCGGCCGCCGGCCTGGCCACCCGGTTCCTGCCGGCCACCAAGGCGGTTCCCAAGGAACTGCTGCCGGTCGTCGACCGCCCGGTCCTGCAGTACATCGTCGAGGAGGCCGCGCAGGCCGGCATCGACGACATCCTGCTGATCACCGGTCGCGGCAAGACCTCGATGGTGGACCACTTCGACCGCCGGCCGGACCTGGAGGAACGGCTCGCCAAGAAGCCCGAGCTGCTGGCCGAGGTCAAGCGCACCGAGGAACTCGCCGCGATCTACACGGTCCGCCAGCCGGAACAGCTCGGTCTCGGCCACGCCGTCGGGTACGCCGAGTCGCACGTCGGCGACGCGCCCTTCGCGGTGCTGCTCGGCGACGAGTTCGTCAAGCCGTCCGAGCCGCTGCTGCCGGCCATGCTGGAGCTTCAGGCCCGCACCGGCGGCGTGGTGCTCGCGTTCTTCGAGGTCGACCCGGCCGAGACCAGCCGGTACGGCATCGCGTCGGTCGAGCCGGCCGAGTCGGAGTACGCCGACATCGCCGAGGTCGTCAAGGTCACCGGCATGGTGGAGAAGCCCAGCCCGGCCGACGCCCCCAGCAACCTCGCCGTCCTCGGCCGGTACGTGCTCCCCGGGAGGATCTTCGACGCGATCCGGCGTACCCAGCCGGGCAGCGGCGGCGAGATCCAGCTGACCGACGCGATGGAGCTGCTGCGTACCGAGGGGGTGCCGGTGCACGCCATCGTCTACCGGGGCACCCGCTACGACACCGGCATGCCGCTCGGCTACCTCCAGACCGTGGTGCAGATCGCCGCCGAGCGGGACGACCTGGGCGCCGAGTTCCGCAAGTGGCTGACCGAGTTCGTCAACAACGGTGACGAGACAGTCACCGCAGCCGTCCTCAACGGCATCCGCGACGCGTCCGGCGGTGCCGATACATGACCGCGACGGCCGACGCCGAGGCGGCCGCGAACGAGTTGACGCCGCTCGCCGACTACCTGGGCAGTGTGCTGCGCAGGTTACGCGCGCTGCCTCCACTCGACCTCGACCTGACCCAGGCGTACGGCAACGTGCTCGCCGAGGACGTGGTCGCCCCGCACTCGTACCCCGCCTTCGACCAGGCGGCGGTGGACGGGTACGCCGCGCGCTGGGAGGACATCTCCGGTGGGAGTCGGGGGCCGGGCTACGTCCCGGCCCCCTCCGGTATGCCCGGCGGCCGCAGCATCCGCCTCAACGTGGTGGGTGACCTGGGCGCGGCGAGCTGGCGGCCGGTCCGGCTCACCCCCGGCTCCTGCTTCTCGGTGGCGGCGGGCGCGCCGCTGCCGATCGGCGCGGACGTGGTCGTCCCGGTGGAGTGGACCGACCAGGGCATGGCCGCCGTCGAGATCTTCCGCGCCCCCAAACGGGGGTACGGCCTGCGCCGCGCCGGGGAGGAACTGGTCGCGGGCACGCTGCTCGCCCGCGCCGGCGCGTACGTCTCACCGGCCCTGGTCGCGGTGTTCGCCGCCACCGGCATCGGGCACGTGGTGGTGCGGCCCAGCCCGCGCGTGGTCATCGTGGCCACCGGCGACGAACTGGTGGACGTGGGCCGGGGCAGCCAGCCCGGGCAGGTGGTGGACACCAACTCCCACGCGCTGACCGCGGCGGCGGCCGAGGCGGGCGCGCTCGCGTACCGGGTGGGGATCTGCGACGACGACCCGGAGGCGCTGCGCGGCCTGCTGGAGGACCAGACGCTGCGCGCCGACCTGATCATCACGACCGGCGGCACCGGCACCGGCCCCGGCGACATGGTCCGCCGCATCCTGTCCCGTCGCGACGGCGGCCGGGCCGGGCCGGTCACCTTCACAGAGGTGGCCCTCTATCCCGGAACGGCCCTCGGGTTCGGTACGGTCGGCGCCGAGGAGGTGCCGGTGGTGTGTCTTCCCGGTGAGCCCGGCGCGGCGCTGATCGGCTTCGAGGTGCTGGCCCGGCCGGCCATCCAGCTGCTGGCCGGGGCCGAGCCGGTGTTCCGGCCGAGCGTCCGCGCCCACCTGCTGGAGACGGTCTCGTCCCCGGTGGGCCTGCGCGAGTTCCGGCCCGCGCACGTGGCCGAGCGGCGCGGCGGCGGGTACACGGTGCAGCCGCTCGCCGGTGGCCCGTACACGCTGTCCGGCCTGTCCGACGCGAACGGCCTGCTGGTGCTCGGCGAGCGGGTCACCACCGCCGCCGCCGGGTCTACGGTGGATGTTCTCCTGCTGGACCGGCGCCGGTGAGCGCGAGGAGTGAGCTTGCGAGCCCCGCAGTCGCGAGCGAAAGGCCGGCTCCGTGAGGTTCCGGCGGGCGCCGGGATGGCCGGCGGTGCTGGTGGACGGTCCGGTGGTGTTACGGCCGTACCGGCGTTCGGACGCCGCCGCCTGGTCGGAGATCCGGCGCGCGAACCGGGAGTGGCTGGCGCCGTGGGAGTCCCATGTGCCCGGCGGCTGGTACGAGACGAACTCGCCCGCCGCGTTCCGCCTGGTGCACGCCGACCAGCGCAAGTCCGCGCGTACCGGTGAGGGCATGCCGTTCGCCGTCTGCCTGCGCGAGAACGGGCAGGAGCGGCTGGTCGGCCACGTGAACGTGGGCAGCATCGTGCGGCGCGCGTTCTGCTCCGGGTACGTGGGCTACTGGGTGGACTCCCGGGTGGCCGGTCGCGGCGTGATCCCGACTGCTGTGGCGCTCGCCGTGGACCACGCGTTCGGGCCGGGCGGTCTGCACCGGATCGAGGTGAACATCCGGCCGGAGAACACGCCGTCCCGGCGGGTGGTGGAGAAACTCGGCTTCCGCGAGGAGGCCTATCACGTGCGCTACATGCACATCGACGGCGCGTGGCGCGACCACATCGGATACGCGATGACGGGCGAGGAAGTAGTAGCCGAGGGCGGCTTGCTGGCGCGGTGGCACCGCGTACGTGACAACCGCCGCTGAGGCGAACGCCCGGCGCGGCGCACTGTGAACCGGGTCGGCGGCCCGTAACCTCAAGTAACTGCAAGCTGTGGCAAGCGCTGCCCGCCCGCACGAAGTGCGCCGTAAACGACGGTCGACGGAAGAAGTTGCGGCGGTCGGCGCTCGCCGGAGAACTTTGGTGACGGGAGGGGTGAGGGTGCCCACGTCGGTGCTCCTCGCCGTCCTCGCCGCCGCCGGTCTGCTCGCCCTCGCTCCGGCGCTGGTCCGCCGGTACGACGCCACCGAGCGGCTGGTGGCGGAGCGGGCGCAGTCGACGGCGCGGGTGCTCCAGCGCCAGCGTCGACGGCGCACCGTGCCCGGGCGGCGACCGCTGCACCCGCCGCGCTCCCTCGTTGTGACCCTCAGTGAAGACTTCGACACGGGTAGTCTTGCCCGTCCGGTCTCCGCGCCGCCGCTGCGCCGGCGCTCCGGGCGACTCCGGCCCGTCTCCGCGGTGCCGGCCCAGTCCCGCCGACGGCACCCGCCCCGCCGACGGCACACCCCGGCGATCTACCGCCGGCGCCGGGTGCTGGCCGCGCTGCTGCTGCTCAACCTGGTCGAGCTGGGCGGCGTGGTGCTCGTCGGACCCGGGTTCTGGATCAGCGTCTCGGTCACCGGCACGCTGCTCGTCGCGTACGTCGTACACCTGCGGCAGCGTGCCCTGGCCGAGCGCCGGCGGCGGCGTGCGGACGCCCGCGAGGCGGCCTGGCTGGCCGCCCGCCAGGCCGAGGTACGCCGCGAGCAGGCCCGGCGCGCGGCGGCCCGGCGGGAGGCGCAGCGCCGGCTGGCCGCCCAGCGCGAGGCGGTCCGGCGTACGGCGATGGGGCTGGACCGTCCCGCGGACCTGCCACCGGCGGCGAGCGGCGGCTCGGTGTCCTACCGGCGGGCGGGCGGCCTGCGCGGACGCCCCTACCAGTCCGGCCGAGGCGCCTGACCCGCCGCGCGCGGTTCCTTGGCGATCTTGGAAGGTTTGGGCCCCTCCGAGGGCCTTTTCCTTCCAAGATCTACGGGGCGGCAGGGCGGTTCGCGTCGTGGGGGCGCGACCTGTTAGCCTTGTCGTCGGCCCGCCCGGTGAAAGCCGGGTGGGACCGACGCCGGTTCGCCGGCGGAGGGGCTGTGGCGCAGACCGGTAGCGCACCTCGTTCGCATCGAGGGGGTCAGGGGTTCAAATCCCCTCAGCTCCACCCAGTTCAAAGGCCGTTTCCGCCAGGCGGAGACGGCCTTTTCGATCTTGTGCGGGGCGGCTCACCGGAACCACGTGCACTGCTAGCTTGGCTCTTTGCGGAAAAAATGGGAGTACACATGGCCAACGTGGCCCTCATCGCCGGGCCGCTCGTCGACCTGGCTTCCGCTGCGTCGGCTCTGGCAGACGCCTGCGGCCTGCAGGTCGTCAGCGCAGGCAATGTCTTCCGCGAGCATGTGCTGCAGCAGACTCCGCTGGGCGAAGAGGCGATCGGTTATATGCAGGCCGGACAGCTTGTCACCGATGAACTGATGGTCAGAGCCGTCGCCGACGCACTAGCCGACGTCGACGATGGCTGGGTGCTGTACGGCTTCCCTCGCACGATCCGTCAGGCCGAGTTGCTGACGCGGAGCGGCCATGTTCCCGACACAGTGATCGAACTCGTCCTGACTGAGGACCAACTCCACCTCGCCGTTCAGCGCCGGGTGGAACGACGGATGGAACTTGATCCCCAGGTCGCCGTGCGGCGCCAGGAACTCCTGCTCACATACGCGTACGCACAGGAGAACCACCAGGCACAGATCGAGTCGTTGCGCGCCTACTACCGAGCCCGTGGCCCGCTGCAAACCGTCAGCGGCTTCGGCGATTTCGAAGAGGTAGCAGCCAGATTGATCCCTATCGCCTCCCAAGGTCGATGCCGTCCGTGAGGTCGAGCAGGTAGGCCGGCTGCCGGTCGACGGGCGAGGGCTTTCCTCCGCTCCCGTCGGTCAAGGCGGCTCTGAACGGGCCGCACGCGCCACCACCTGGGCACGGGCGGCCGTTGCTCCGCCGGCGTTCCGAGCCCGGCCGCCCGACACGCTCTGTCAGCCGAACAGGCCGTCGAGCGCCTTCTGTTCGAGATTGCGCCAGCGCTCGGCGTCCTTCAGCGCCTTGGCGATCTCCTTCTCGTCGAGGTGGTGGGCGCCCTCCTCGCGGATGCACGCGACGCTGAACGGCCCGCCGACCGACGGCGAGGTCCGCTCCAGCGCCTCCAGGACCCGTACCACGCCCACCACGCCGTACTCGACGGTGCGCGTGGTCATCCGGAAGTGGGACAGCAGCGCGCCGGCCTGCTGGGCCATGGGCGCGCCCGAGCCGATGGCGTGGAAGCCCACGTCCTCGTAGCGGCCGATCAGCCCGTTGGGGTTGATCTCCACGATCCACGGGCCGCCCTGGCTGTAGCCGGCCGCGAGCAGGTACGCCGACACCCCACCGCCGGCGCCCTCGCCGGGTACGTCCGGGATGTAGTTCTCGTAGTGCTTCTTGAAGACGGGCAGGACGCGCTCCTGCAACTCGTCGCCGATGTCGGGTGCTTCGAGGATGGCGGTGGCCGAGTCCTGGAGCAGGGGGCGCAGGTCGTTGAGGACTCCCCGCGCGCCGCTGCCGCCCCAGGCGGCGCAGTCGCCCAGCGGATGCAGCTTCTGGGCGGGGAAGCTCAGACCGCGGTCGCTCTCGGTGATCTGGGAGTCGGCGCCGATCACCACCCCGTCTTTGCAGACAACGGCGAGTACGACGGTCATGGGAATCCTCCTGGGCAGGGGTACGGGGTAAGGCGCGAGGTACCCGGCATCCCGTCCGCCTACACCCCGGCAGGTGTCGGCCCGCTCACTGCCCCGCGCAGAGCCGGGTCAGTGTTTCCGAGGTATCGGGGCGGTCGCTGCCGTAGCCGGCGTCCGTCTCAGGTGACGGTGGCCGCGGTGAGGAAGAACGTGACCGCGTACGTGAACCGGCCTGCCTCGACGGCCTCGTCGAACTGGTCTTCGAACGCGCGAGCCTCGGCGGGTTCGAGTACGCCGCGCCGAGCCGCTGTGGCAGCCCAGCTGCGCAGGCCCAGCACGTTGTCGGCGGCGGCCGGGTTCCGAACCAGCAGCGTCCGGGGCTCGACGGTGACGTCGGCCAGGCCGAGCGTGGCGAGAATGCCGGCGTGCTGATGAGCCAGGGTGCCGTTGCGGAGGAGGACGTCGGCCCGGAACCGCAGTACGCGCCGCGCCAGAGCCTGGTCGGTGATGTCGAGCACCTGGGTGTCGTAGTCGGGGTCCGCGAGGACGATGCGGCCACCCGGGCGGACGACCCGGACGAGTTCCGCGATGGCGGTGCGGGGGTGAGCGAGGTGTTGCACGGTGCGGTCGGCCCAGGCGCCGTCAAAGGAGTCGTCGCGGAACGGTAGCCGATTTGCGTCGGCGACGGTGCATCGACTCAGGCCCCGCACCTGCATGGCGGCAGCCATTGTCAGGGCGCGGTCCACCGTCACCACATCGGCGTCGTGTTCGTCTCGAAGGCGGACCGCGCTCGCCCCGGTGCCCGCACCGACGTCGAGGTAGCGCAGGCCGGGCGCCGGGTGGAGCAACTCCCGGACCCGATGCTGATATGCCTGGTAGAAGGGCTCGTCGGTCAGGCGGTCGAGTACGCCGACCCACGAGTCCGGGTCTGGCTGCCGGTCGACATCGGTGAACCCGTGCACGGTCCGGAGCCTAGTGCGCCGCCGCCGGCTGATCCGGCAACCGCGTGGGGTGCATCGTGGGGTGGATCAGCCCCTGTCGCGAGGTCACCGAGGCCGTTTGTCCTCGACGTGCACGACGTTCAGCTCCCGGCCGTCCCGATCCCGCTTGCTGCGCCCGTGGAGACCGACCGCCAGATCGCTGTCGTCCGAGACCTCGTCCGGGCCGACATAGGTCAGCACGTCGTTGTGGTGACCGTAGACCGCCCATCCGGGGCCGGGATCGAGCGTGAGGGTGCCGAAGTCCGCGGAGGGTGAACCGACGTGGACGGGACCGTACTCGCGCAGGATGTCGACGGCCCGAGCGGCGAGGTCGATGCCCGGCTCGGGGTCCGGCAGGACGACGACGGTGCCGTTCGCGAACACGACCCAGGACTTGCCGTCGCCCTGGATGACCCGACGCCAGGAGTCGGCCAGATTCTCGTGGGACATGAAGCCGATCATTGTCGAGTCGGCGCACGGTCGCTACCCGCGAACCGTCCCGCCGCCGAACCACCGGGCCAGAGCGTCGTCCAGCGTCCGCTGGTCGTCACCGGTCCAGACCACGTGCCCGTCCGGCCGCAGCAGCACCGCCGGCACGTCCAGCTCGTCGCCGGTGCCGGCGACGTGCCCGACCCGGTCGGCCCAGCCGTCGACCGACAGCTTCCCGGTCCCGTCGAGCAACAACCCACCGCCGGTACGCATCAGCTCGTACAGGCGTCCCTCCCGCAGCGGTACGTCGCGCAGCCGCCGCCCGAGCAGGGCGTGCCCCTCGCCGACGTCGTACCGGACGCTGATCGCGGTGACCTTCTCGATCAGGAAGCGGTTGACCTCGTCGAAGTCCATGAGCTGCGTCAGCACCTGCCGTACCGCCTGCGGTCCGGGCTCGTTCGTGGTCAGCAGCATCTGCGCGCGGGTGTTCGTCAGCACGTCGGCCGCGACCGGGCGCCGCTCGGTCTCGTAGGTGTCGAGCAGGCCGTCCGGCGCCCAGCCGTTCACCGTCGCCGCCAGCTTCCAGCCCAGGTTGAACGCGTCCTGGATGCCCAGGTTGAGCCCCTGCCCGCCGAGCGGCGGGGGGACGTGCGCGGCGTCGCCGGCCAGGAAGACCCGCCCGACCCGGTAGTGCTCGGCCAGGCGGGTCGCGTCGCCGAACCGGGACAGCCAGCGGGGGGAGTGCACGCCGAAGTCGGTGCCCGCGTACGCGGTCAGTTGCCGTTTGAAGTCGTCGAGTGTCGGCGGCACCGACGTGACGTCGGCCGCCGGTACGACCACCCGGAACACGTTGGGCCTGCCGGACGGCCCGAGCCCGAACCGCTTCTCGGTGCGGCGTACCTCGGTCATGATCCGGGTGATCTCGTCCGGCGGCGCTGTCACCTCCATCTCGCCGAGCAGCGTGTCGACTCTCGACGGCTCGCCGGGGAATCCGACGCCGAGCAGCTTGCGGACGGTGCTGCGCCCGCCGTCGCAGCCGACGACGAACCGCGCCCGCAGCGGCGGCACGCTCGCGTCGTCGAGGTGGACCGTCACGCCGTCGTCGTCCTGCTCCAGCCCGGTCACCGCAGTGCCGCGCCGGATCTCGGCGCCGACCTCGGCGGCGTGGTCGGCGAGCAGCCGGTCGGTGAGCGTCTGCGGGATGCCGAGGACGTACGGGTGGGCGGTGTCCAGATCGGCGGGCGCGGGCTTGTCGATGCCGGCGAAGAATCCCCGGATCGGGTGCGTGCCGCCGTGTTCCCGGAACCGCTCCAGCAGCCCGCGCTGGTCCATCACCTCGATGCTGCGGACGTGCAGCCCGAGCGAGCGCACGTACGGCGGCGGCTCGGCGTCGCGCTCCAGCACGAGCACGCCGACGCCCTGAAGGCGCAGCTCGCTCGCCAGCATCATGCCGGTCGGCCCACCGCCGACCACGATCACGTCGAACACATCTTCCCCCGTGCCGAGAGTCAGGCGACCGTCCCCTTCGGTGGCACGAAGCCGCCGGAGAGGGAGCGGATGCGTGCCACGAGCGCGGCGACGATCGGCTGGTGGTCGAATCGACCATAGCCGCCGTGCCGGAAAGCGCGGGCCTCGAAGAACAGGCAGGCGCGCAACCCGGTGGTCGGGTGGCCGACGCTACAACCGCCGGGCAACCCGGTCAGCCGCGGCGGAACGTGCGGCGGTAGGTGTCCGGCGGTACGCCGACGGTGCGCTGAAAGTGGCGGCGCAGTGTCGTCGCCGTACCCATGCCTGATGCCTCGGCGACGGCGTCGATGCCGTCGTCGGTGTTCTCCAGCAGTTCCTGCGCCCGGCGGATGCGCTGCGTGGCCAGCCACTGCGACGGCGTGGCGCCGGTCGCGGCGGTGAAGTGCCGGACCAGGTTGCGGGTGCTCATGGTCGCCTGGCGGGCCAGGTCGGCGACTGTGAGCGGGCGGTCCAGCCGCGCCATCGCCCAGGGGAGCAGTGCGGCGAGCGGGTGGTCCTCGCGGGCCGGGACCGGGGTGGTGACGTACTGGGCCTGGCCGCCCGCGCGGTGCGGCGGCACCACCAGGCGGCGGGCGACGGCGTTGGCGACGGTCGAGCCGTGGTCGCGGCGGATCAGGTGCAGGCACAGGTCGATCGCGGCGGCCTTGCCGGCGGAGGCGAGTACGTCGCCGTTGTCCACGTAGAGCACGTCCGGGTCGACCTGCACGCGCGGGTAGCGGGCGGCGAGCGCGCCGGTGTGCGCCCAGTGGGTGGTGGCGCGCAGCCCGTCGAGGATGCCGGCGGCGGCGAGCACGAACGCGCCGGTGCAGAACGAGACCATCCGTGCGCCCGCCTCGTGCGCGGCGCGGACCGCGTCGACCAGGTCGGACGGCGGCTCGGCGTCGGTGTCCTCGATCGCCGGGACGATCACCGTGTGGGCGCGGGCGAGGTGGTCCAGCCCGTGGTCGGGCGTGACCGCGAACCGGCCGACGCCGACCGGGCCGGGACCGCAGACCACCAGGTCGTACCAGGGGTCGGCCAGGCCGGTCGGGTCGCGCACGAAGATCTCGCAGGCCGCCGCCAGCTCGAAGTGCAGCATCCCGTCGGTGGCGGCGAGCGCGAGCAGGGTCATGTCCGAAACTGTACGGGCATTGGCGTTTGAGCCACTGTCCCGGCTCTCGGTTCCCGGCGAGGATCAATCCAGTCGATCTTCGAGGGGGAACGTCATGCAGGTGGCGGTGTTCGGGGCGTACGGGCACACCGGACGGTTCGTGGTGGCGGAGCTGCGGGAGCGGGGATACGAGCCGCTGCCGGTGGGACGCGACCTCGGGAAGCTTGCGGCCGCGTTCCCGGGGATGGCGCAGCGGGTGGCGTCGGTCGACGACCCGGGCTCGCTGGACCGGGCGCTGGCCGGGGTGGCGGCTGTGGTCAACTGCGCCGGGCCGTTCGCCTCGACCGCCGGGCCGTTGATCGAGGCCGCGTTGCGGGCCGGGATCCCCTACGTCGACGTGGCGGCCGAGATCGAGGCGAACCGGGACACGTTCGCCCACTACGCCGAGCGCGCCGAGGCCGCGGGAGTCGCTGTGGTGCCCGCCATGGCGTTCTTCGGCGGGCTGGGCGACCTGCTGGTCACCGCCGCGATGGGGGACTGGACGGCGGCCGGCGAGGCGCACGTCGCGTACGGGCTGAGCAGCTGGCACCCGACGGCCGGGACGGTCGCCTCCGGCGTCGTCTCGCGCGAGCGCCGCGACGGCCGGCGGGTCCGCTTCACCGACGGGCGCCTGGTGTACGCCGACGGCGACCTGCCCCGGCGGGACTGGGAGTTCCCGGCGCCGCTCGGCGTCCGGCCCGTGCTGGGCGAGTTCACCATGGCCGACGTGGTGACGGTGCCGAGCCACCTGGACATTCCGGAGGTGTGCACGTACATGACCGTAAACGCGGCGGGGGACCTGGCCGCCGGGGACGCTCCGGCCGCTGTGGACGAGCGCGGCCGGTCGGCACAGACGTTCACCGTCGACGTGGTGGTGCGGTCGGGTGACGTCCGTCGGCGGGTGGTGGCCCACGGGCAGGACATCTACGCGGTCAGCGCGCCGCTGGCGGTCGAGGCGGTTCACCGGATCCTGACCAGGCGGACGCGGGCGGCCGGTGTCGCCTCGGCCGGGCGGATCTTCGACGCGCCGGACTTCCTGCGCGCGCTGTCGGCGCACCTCACCGTCGAGACGCTGCCGGCCGCCTGACGCGCTTCCCCGCATCCACGTCTGCCGATTGACAATGTTTAGATTACAAACTTACTCTCGCGCTGGGCGGGTGCGCGCCCCGCCTTCCCCGTCCACGCGCCCCACCCCACCACGAAGGAACCACCATGTTCCGCTCTCCCCGTACCGCCCGATTGCGGGTCGGCCTGGTCGCCGCGACCGCCGCCACGCTCGTGACCGGCACCGCCGTGATGGCGACGAACGCCCAGGCGGCGGCCGGCTGCCGCGTCACCTACACCACCGCCAGCCAGTGGCCCGGCGGGTTCACCGCGAACGTCGACGTGACGAACCTCGGTGATCCGATAAACGGCTGGAACCTGCGCTGGACGTTCCCGTCCGGCCAGCGGGTCACCCAGGCGTGGAGCGCCAGCGTCACGTCCTCCGGCGCCGACGTCACCGCCACGAACGTCGGCTACAACGGCGCCATCGCCACGAACGGCAGCGTCTCGTTCGGCTTCAACGGCTCCTGGACCGGCACCAACACCGCGCCGACAGCGTTCTCGCTCAACGGCGTGGCCTGCACCGGCGGCGTCGGCGGGACCACCCCGCCGCCGACCACCACGCCACCGCCGACGACTCCGCCCCCGACCACCCCGCCGCCCACCACGCCACCGCCCACGACCCCGCCGCCGGCCGGCAACGCCATGGCCGCTGTCGCCGCCATGCAGCCCGGCTGGAACCTCGGCAACTCCTTCGACGCGGTCGGCGCGGACGAGACCGCGTGGGGCAACCCGCGGGTCACCGAGGCGCTGCTCGACAACATCCGGGCGCAGGGCTTCAACAGCATCCGCATCCCGGTGACCTGGAGCAACCACCACGGCGCCGCGCCGAACTACACGATCGACGCGGCCTGGCTGAACCGGGTACGCGAGGTGGTCGGCTGGGCGCTCGCCGACGGCTTCTACGTGGTGCTCAACATCCACCACGACTCGTGGCAGTGGATCAACACGATGCCCACCGACCGCACAGGCGTGCTGAACCGTTACAACGCGCTCTGGACCCAGATCGCCGCCGCGTTCAAGGACTCCTCGCCGAAGCTGACCTTCGAGAGCGTCAACGAGCCGCAGTTCACCGGCAGCTCCGGCGACGCGCAGAACGCCACGCTGCTCAACGAGCTGAACACCTCGTTCCACCGCATCGTCCGCCAGTCCGGCGGCGGCAACGCCACCCGGCTGCTGGTCCTGCCGACCCTGCACACCTCCGCCGAGCAGGCCCGGGTGGACGAGCTGGTCAGCACGTTCAACACGCTCAACGACCCGAACCTGATCGCCACCGTGCACTTCTACGGGTACTGGCCGTTCAGCGTGAACGTCGCCGGGGGCACCCGGTTCGACGCGACGGTCCAGCAGGACCTGACCGACCAGTTCGACCGCGTCTACAACGCATTCGTCACCCGCAACATCCCGGTGATCATCGGTGAGTACGGGCTGCTCGGCTTCGACCGGCACACCGGCACCATCGAGCAGGGCGAGAAGCTGAAGTTCTTCGAGTTCCTCGGCCACTACGCGCGCAGCCGCAAGCTGACCACCCAGCTCTGGGACAACGGCCAGCACTTCGACCGGACGTCCTTCGTGTGGAAGGACCCCGAGCTGTTCGCGCAGATCAAGTCGAGCTGGACCACCCGCTCCGGCACCGCGTCCAGCGACCAGGTGTACGTGCCGCGGACCGGCTCGATCACCGCCAAGAGCCTGACGCTCAACCTGAACGGCACCACGTTCCAGGGGCTGCGCCAGGGCACCACCGACCTGGTGAACGGCACCGACTACACGGTCTCCGGCAGCACCCTGACGCTCACCGCGTCGGCGCTGACCCGGCTGGTCGGCTCCCGCGCGTACGGGGTGAACGCCAACCTGACGGCCCGCTTCTCCGCGGGCGTGCCGTGGCGGATCAGCATCATCACGTACGACCCGCCGGTGCTCTCCAACGCGACCGGCACCACCGCCGCGTTCACGCTCCCGGCGCAGTTCCGCGGCGACCAGCTCGCCACGATGGAGGCGAAGTACGCCGACGGCAGCAACGCCGGACCGCACAACTGGACCTCGTACAAGGAGTTCGACGTGACGTTCGCGCCGAACTACACCGGCAACACGATCGCGCTGAAGCCGGAGTTCTTCGCCGAGGTGAACGACGGGCAGCGGGTGACGCTGACGTTCCACTTCTGGAGCGGCACGAAGCTGACCTACTACGTGACGAAGTCCGGCAGCACCGTCACCGGCACGGTGAGCTGACCGCGACGGCACGGCTCGCGGCGGTGGGCGTCGACGCCGCCGCGAGCCGCGCCCGGCACGGGTTTGCGCCGGACCGATGATTTCCGGGGCCGGCGCCGGTCGACACAGGCATGAAGACGCTCACTCTCCAGACACCAGAGGTCGACCTGGTCTACGACGTCCACGCCCCCGAGGCGGCCGAGGCCGGGCACCGCCCTCTGTTCATGATCGGCCAGCCCATGTGCGCCGACGGCTTCACCACGCTCGCGTCGTACTTCCCGGACCGCACCGTCATCACGTACGACCCGCGCGGGCTCGGCCGCAGCGTCCGCAAGGACGGCCGGAACGACTCGCTGCCCGAGGTGCAGGCCCGGGACGTACGCGACATCGTCGACGCCCTCGGCGTGGGCCCGGTCGACATGTTCGCCAGCAGCGGCGGCGCGGTGACCGCGCTCGCCCTGGTGGCCGCGTACCCGGACGTGGTGACCACGCTGGTGGCGCACGAGCCGCCGCTGACCACGCTGCTCCCCGACGCCGAAGCGGCCGGCCGGGCCATGGCCGCCTGCCAGGAGGCGTACCGGAAGAACGGCTGGGGCGCCGGCATGGCGGCGTTCATCGGCCTGACCTCGTGGCGGGGCGAGTTCACAGACGACTACTTCGCGCAGCCCGCGCCGGACCCGGCCGCGTTCGGGCTGCCGGCCGAGGACGACGGCAGCCGGGACGACCCGCTGCTCTCCGACCGGTCCGCGGCGGTCACCGTCTTCCGGCCGGACGCCGACGCGCTGCGCGCCGCGCCCACCCGCGTGGTGATCGCGGTGGGCGAGGAGTCGGCGGAGACGCTCACCGCGCGGACGTCGGTGGCCACCGCCGAGCTGCTCGGCGGACAACCCGCGGTCTTCCCGAGCCACCACGGCGGGTTCCTCGGCGAGGGGATGGGCCAGGCCGGGCAGCCGGAGGCGTTCGCGCGCCGGCTGCGGGAGATCCTCGACGCCTGACCGGGCTCAGGCCCGGCGCACCTCGGTGAGCATCGCGGGATAGGGCCCGGCCGGTGTGCCGGGCCCGGCCTGGTCGGCGGGGACCACGTTCTCCATCCGCAGCCGCAGGACGGCCGGGTCGGCGGTGTCGAGGACGATCCGCCACTCCCAGCCGCCGCCGTACCCGGCGGTCAGCTCGACCGCCGCCGCTCCGCCCGCCGCGCCGGTGAGCGTCATCGGTGTCGGCTGCTGGTGCCACGAGTCGCCCCACCAGGCGACGAGCGAGCCCGGCCGGTCACCGGAGGCGATCACCAGCAGGCCGTCCTGCGGGCCGTCGTCGGGGTGGCTCCACGAGTACGACACGGTGGTCAGGTGCCCGCCGGCCGCGGTGGCGACGGTGAGCGCGGCCGGCGACTCGGCGAGCAGGTCGGCGGGCATCAGCCGGAAGCCGTTGGTGCCCGTCCAGGCTCCGGTGACGTCGGTGAGAAGCATCGCCCCAGGATAGGAACCACCCCCGACACTGCTTCTCCACGCAGGATCTCCGGTGACACCGGGTCAGGTGGAGAAGTCGTCGTCGGCGTCGCGGGCGTCCGCCTGGATGTGCTCGCCGGGGCGCTTGCCCCGGATCTCGTCCTGTTCGCGTACCCGGTCCGCTTCGGCGTGTTCGTCCTGGTTCAGGTCACCGAGCCGCGCCCGGGCCGGGCCGGCCAGGTCCTCCAGGTCGTTCTTCGCGCGCTCGACGCTCATGCCGCCTCCCCGGATCGTCGCGTGGCGGCGCTCGCCGCCTGCCGCGTCGCGTCCCCGCTGACCGCTACGGCAAACCGTCGCCGCCAGTCCGTCGTGCGGTCACGCGGGCGGCAGGGCGGTGAGCAGGTCCTCGGCGTGCCGCATCGTGTCGGCCAGCGCGTCGCGTGAACCGTCGTCCAGCGGGATCGAGCGCGCCTGCCGCACCAACTCCCGCGCGGACTCCGGCTCGTCGAGTTGCAGCGCCAGCTCCGCCCGGTAGACCAGTGCCTCCACGTGGACGGCCGGGTCGTCGGCGGCCCCCGGGCGGGCGAGCGCGCCGTCGAGGATCCGCGCGGCCTGCGTCGGATTGCCGCGCGAGTCGGCCTGCACCACCGCGTTGCGCAGCGTACGGGCCAGCCCACCCCTGTCGTCGGTCTCCGGCGGGGTGGCCCGGCCGACGAACCGGATCCAGTTGCCGCCGGGGTCGACGATGCTGAACCCGAAATGACCCTCCTGGTTGTGGCGGGGCCGGGGCCGGGTCATCCGGGGTACGCCGGAGACGAGCACCTTGCCGTATGCGGACCGCATGCCGTCGGCGAAGGCGCGGTGGATGTCGACCAGGTCGTCCACCACGACCAGGCAGGAGCCGTACGAGTCGGCGGGATCGAACTGCGGCATCCCGAAGAAGTGCAGGTGCAGATCCTCCCGCCGCAGCGTCACGTACGGGTTGGGGCGCTCCTGCCGGTACGTGACCTCGAAGCCGAGGGCCTGGTAGAAGGGCGCCACGTCGTCCAGGGACCGGCACGGCAGCAGCGGGATCGTCGTCTCGTTAGCCATGCTCCGAGCCTGGCGACCGGGGGCCGGCACGCGCACATGGAAATGGCCGATCGGCTGCCGGCGTCACCCGAACGGACACGGGGGCCGGTCCGCTGTGGACCGGCCCCCGTGCGGGGTCGCGCGTGGGTCAGGGCTTCCAGGACCCGGCGGGACGGAAGAGGTGCCGGTACTCGACGACGCCGTTCTGGTCCGTCACGTCGAAGATGAGCTGGCCGCTGCGCTTGGAACCCACGGGCAGGTTGGTGCCCGAGGTCATCAGCTTGCCGCAACCGGAGAAGGCGCCGCCGATGCCGCTCTCCTCGGTGCCGTCCGCGGCGACCCAGGTGAAGTAGAACGGGTTGATCGAGCCGGTGCCCTTGGTGATCTCGGCGGTCACGTCGGCGATCAGGAACATGCCGTTCTTCGGTCCGGGCATGACCTCGTTGCAGGCGGCGTTCCGGGTCCGGAAGTTGCCGACGGTGATCTCGATGGTGCCGCGGTCGTCGTTGACGACCAGCCTGTCGCCGGCCGGCATGTTGAACGTCTTGTCGTCGGTGTTGCCCGGCTGCGGCGTGCCGGTGGGAACGCCCGTCGGGGCGTCAGCCGTCGGCTGGCCGTAGGTGACGCCCGGGGTGGGCAGCGAGTCGATCGCATCCTGGGTCTTCTTCGCGCCGCTGTAGATGGCGAAGATGCCGCCACCGCAGCACAGCAGCAGCAGGATCACGGCGACGATGCCGATCGTGATCCAGACGTTCTTGTTCGACTTCTTCGCCGGCGGCCCGAACGGCGCTCCCGGCGGCGGGTACGCCCCACCACCCGGCGGCGGGTAACCGCCCGGCGGCGGATAGGCCCCCGGCTGCTGGTACGCCCCACCCGGCGGCTGGTACTCGGAGCCCGGCGGCTGGTAGGCGGCACCCGGCTGCTGGTACTCGGAGCCCGGCGGCGGGTACGCGCCGCTCGGTTGGTACGCGCCGCCCGGCGGCTGGTACTCGCTGCCCGGCGGCGGGTACGGCGCGCCCGAGGTGGGCGGCGGGGGCGGGAACGCCTCGGTGGGAGCGGGCGCGGGCGGGTACTGCTCGCCCGGACCCGGCTGCGGCGGATACGGCACCCCGGAGGCCGACGACTGCGGCGCGCCGGACACGGGCGGCTGCGGCGCACCCGAGGTCGGAGCGGGCGGCGGCGCGTACGGGCTGTCCGGCACCGGCGGCATCGGTGCGGTGGGGAACGCCTGGGTCGGCGGTTCCGGCGGCTGCTGGTTCGGGTCCGGTGAACCGGACGGAGGCTGAGGGTGGCTCACCGTACTCCTTGGGGCGCCTTCGGGATTTTCCGTCGCAACGACGGTACAAGCCGGGCACAAGCCGGCCGGTAGTGCCTCATCGACGTGGCAGGACGGCCGCGGTGCGGACCAGGTCGTCGTCCACGGCGAACCGTCCGGTGACCGCCGACGGCGGATCGGGCACCGGGGCGGCGGCGAGCCGGGCCGGTGCGATCTCGGCGTGGAACGTGCCCGCGTCCGGGTCCAGCGTGACGCGCGCGTCGGCGAAGCCCAGCCACGTACCGACCAGCGGGTGCCAGACCTTGTAGACGGTCTCCTTCGCGCTGAACAACACCGTCGGCCAGGGCGTGCCGGCCGGCAGCCGGGCCAGGTCCGCCTCCTCGTCGGGACGGCACACCTTTCGGCGTACCCCCGGGGAGAGCGGCCGGTAGCGTTCCGCGTCGATGCCGACGGCGCGCACGTCGGCGGCCCGGGCGGCGGCTGCGGCGCAGTAGTCCCGGGTGTGGGTGATCGCGCCGACCACGCCGGGCGGCCAGATCGGGGCCCGGTCGGCGCCGGCGGGTACCGGCGTGGGGGGCAGGCCGAGCGCGGCGAGCGCCCGGCGGGCGCAGACGCGCCCGGCGGTGAAGTCGCGGCGGCGGCCGGGGACCGCGCGTTCGCCGAGGGCGCTCAGTTCGGCCGGGAGCAGCTCACCGGTCCAATCGGCCGGGCCGGCCAGCGCGACGGCGACAGTGGCCGGGAGCAGATCACGCACGAGTGGTGGATGACGGGGACACGCGGTGAACGTACCGTAACGCTTGGGCGTGCTGCGGCGCTGAAGGAACGTTGCGGGGGAGCAACCGGTCCATCACCACCAATCCTGACTCGGAAGGAGCGGCCGATGACGCCTGGCGCGGAGGTTCCGGGGAGTACCGGCGGCGAACACGTGCCGGTGACCCCGGACTGGACCTGCGACTCGTGCGGTGACGAGTGGCCCTGTGCCACGAAACGTCACCATCTGCTGAGCGAGTACCAGGTGGACCGGGCGTCGTTGAGCGTCTATCTCGGGTCGTGCCTCGCCGCGGCGACGCAGGATCTGCGCTCCGTGCCGGTCACCGCGCTCCAGGACCGGTTCATCGGCTGGGTGCCGCGCGGTCCGCGTATCGCCGAGGCGTGAGCGCGTCCGGTGGCCGCCGCGTCGGGTTCGCGGCGGCCACCGGCTGCGGTCTCAGGGACGGCGGTTCTCAGGGACGGCGGTTCTCAAGGGCGGCGGTTCTCAAGGGCGGCGGGGCCGCCGGGTGAGCCCGAAGCCGACCACGCCGGCCACGGCGGCGAGCACGCCGCCCACAGTGGTCCACACCCAGCGCGAGCCGGCCTCGGGGAGCCAGCCGGTCAGGTCGATCTCCTCGTCGGCCACCGGTTCGGGCGTCGGCTCGGCGGCGAGCACGGTGCCGGCCCGGGTGTTCGGCACCAGCGGCGCGGCCAGTTCGCCGTCGTCGCCGGACGCGCCGCCCTCGTCGGTCGCGCCGACGAGCATCTCCACCTCGATCGGCAGACCGAGGTCGGGCTCGGGCAGGTCGGTGACGGAGAGCCGGATGTAGTAGGTGCCGGGCAGCGGGTCGCCCGACCAGGGTTCGGCCCACGGCCGTACCCGGCGCAGCGTGCAGCCGAGCGCGACGCTCGTCGCCGACGCGCCGGCGGTCGGGGTCTGCGCGCCCGCGGTGCACGCCTGCCGGCGGCGCAGCCCGTCGAAGACGTCGACGGTCCAGGTGGACGCGCCGCTGCGTGACTTCGGGAACGTGACGGTGGCGGTGATCTCGTGCACCTGCCCGGCGTCGGCGCGGAACGACCAGTACAGGTGGTCGCCTGTGGACGCGCCCACCTGCACCGGCTGACCGGCGGTGACGGTGGTGGCGGTGAGGAACGAGGTGCCGGCCTTGGTCACCGTGGTCGCGCCCGGTGACGGGCTGGGCGCGGCCAGGGCCGCCGCCGGGGTGAGGGCGAGACCGACGGCGGTGGTCGCCGCCGCGGCGCGGATCAGCGTACGCATGCTCAGTTCGTCCTCCACGTGTGCACCCACCAGCGGGTGAGCAGTCCGGCGACCAGCCCGGTGAGCAGTCCGGCGAGCGTGAGCAGGAGCAGCAGCACCCAGCCGCGGCCGAGGTCCGGCCCGTCCGGCGCGGGGGAGGCGGCCACCACGTCCACCGTCAGCTCGACCGGCATGCCGGGCCGGGCCTGGGTGCCGGGCTTGGCCGCGAACGAGTTGCTGACCACCAGGCAGACGGTCCGTACGGCCTGCTCCGTGCCCGGCGTCGGCTCGGCGCTCGGGCCGTCCTCCTTCTCCTCTTCGGCGGCCGACCAGCGCAGCCCGGCGGAGACCACGTCGGTACGCCCGCTGCCCGCGTCGACGCCCCGCACCAGTTCCCGCCCGTCCGGCGCGGTGGCGCGCAGGAGCACGCCGTAGTCCGGGTTGACCGGGCGATCCAGCGCCACGCTGACCGAGGCGCGCAGTTCCTGCCCGGGGCGCACCGGCACCCGGTACCAGCGGTGCTCGGAGAACGCCTCCCGGTCGCTGTAGACGCCGGGGGCGAGCAGCGGCGCGCCCTCGCAGGCCGAGCCGCCGCCGACCACCGCCGGGGCGGCGGTGTACGTGTCCCGGGCGCGGTCGACCAGCTGCTTGATCCGGCCGGTCAGCTCGTCGGCGCTCTGCGCGGCGGTGTAGGTGCCCCCTGTCGCGCCGGCGATGCACAGCAGCTGCTTGCGTACCTTCTCGTCCGGCGCCAGGCCGAGCGTGTCGACGACCAGCCGGGTGCCCTGGGCGGCCAGCTCGCGCGCCACCTCGCACGGGTCGGGCGGGGCGCAGGTGTCCTCACCGTCGGTGATCAGCACGATCCGGCGGGCGGTGCTGCCGGTGCCCAGGTCCTGCGCGGCGGAGCGCAGCGCCAGCCCGACCGGGGTGAAACCGGTCGGGCGCAGTCCGGCGACGGCGGCCTTGGCCTGGGTACGGTCCACCGGGCCGACCGGCACGATCTGCTGGGTGTCCAGGCAGCCCTGCTTCTTGTCCTTGCCCCGGTAGGTGGCGCCGAGCACCCGGATGCCGAGCTGTGTCTCGTCCGGCAGGGCGTCGACGACCTCGTTGAACGCCTGCTGCGCGACGGAGATCCGGCTGCGCCCGTCGATGTCGCGGGCCCGCATCGATCCGCTGACATCGAGGACCAGCTCGACCTTGGGTGGTTCGGCGACGGGTTCGGTGGTCTCGTCGTCGGCCCCGGCGGGGCTCGGCCCGATCATCGCGGCCGCCGCCAGCAGTCCGATGAGGACGGCCGTCGATCGTCTCTTGTTGATCACCGGGCGAAGTGTAGTGAGATCCACTTTGGAAGATCATCCGGGTCGCGGGTGCCCGCCGGAGGCCCGTTTCCGGCGTCCGCCGGGGCCGTCACCGTCGCGCTCGGCCACCCACCGTTAGCTGCACCATGTAAACCTTTCGGCCGGTGGTGCACTCGTCGGAAATCTGACCGGCCCGCACCCGTTGTGCCGTTGCCGGAGTGTGGTTAAGCTCTGTCTTGCGCGCCCCAATCGCCCGCTTCCCCCGTGGCAGGCGATCGGGGCGCGCTTTCTTTGTGCCCGGCGCCGGGCAGTGCCGGGCGCCGCGCAGGCGCCCGGCGCCCCGCCTCAGATCCAGCGGCCGTCCAGCCACATCCGCGCCGACCAGTCCGCGTACGGCAGCACCCGGCCCACGAAGATCGGGTAGAAGTAGGCGAAACAGAGCGCCACGAGCAACACGTACGCGCCCGCGATGATCCCGCCCACCAGCCGCCTGTCGTGGACCTGTTGCGGGTCCGGTGGCGCGGCCGTGTTCGACACCGGCGCGGGAGTGGCGATCGCGCCGAGCACGTAGACCACCGCGAGCACCAGGAACGGCACCGCCGGGGCGGCGTAGAAGGAGAACATCGTCCGGCCGTCGAGGGCGAACCAGAACCACGGCAGCAGGCCGGCGGCGGCGCTGAGCAGGATCGCGCCCGCCCGCCAGTCGCGCCGGGCCAGGCCGAGCCAGGCGGTCGCGGCGATCGCCGGCAGGAACGACCACCACAGCAGCGGCGTGCCCAGCAGCAGCACCTCCGAGGCGCAACTCGGCGCGCCGCAACTGCCGTCCCCGGACCAGTGGAACGCCACCGGGCGGCCGAGCAGCAGCCACTGCCAGGGCCAGGACTGGTACTTGTGCGGATCGTCGAGCTGGGTGTGGAAGCCGTACGCGGCCTTGTGGTACTCCCACAGATTGATCAGCGCCCCGATGAACGGGGTGTCGCTCAGCTCCGGGTTGTTCGGGTAGCGCTCCGCCAGGCGGTAGTAGCCGTCCTGCCCGAGCAGCCAGCCCGACCAGGTCGCCACGTAGGTCACGACCATCAGCACGCCGGCGGCGAGCAGCCAGGGCAGCTCGTCGAGCACGGCGTCGCGCCACGGCCGGCGTACCCCGGACGAGCGGCGGACACCCACCTCCCAGAGCAGCACCAGCAACGCGAACGCCGGTACGAAGTAGAGCGCGCTCCACTTCACCGAGCAGGCGCAGCCGAGCAGCACCCCGGCCGCCAGCCGCCACCACGGCCAGTCCCGCCAGCCCGACGACGGCCGGCCGGCCCGGCCCGGCTGCGTCGGGTCGAGCCCGCCCTCCAGCGCCCGCGCCCAGCGCCGCCGCCGGGCGTCCCGGTCGAGCACCAGCGCGCCGAACGCGGCGAGCACGAACAGCAGCAGGAAGATGTCGAGGATGGCCGTGCGGGACAGCACCAGGTGGTAGCCGTCGAGCGCGAGCAGCAGGCCGGCCGCGCAGCCGAGCACCGTGGAGCGGAACATCCGCCGCCCGATGCGGACAAGCAGCAGCACCGACAGGGTGCCCGCCACGGCCGCGCCGAAGCGCCAGCCGAACTCCGGCGAGGTGGTGATCAGGTGGCCCGGCACCGAGACGCCGCTGTCCGCGTCCTGGTAGCCGAAGGCCCACTCGCCGATGCCGATCATCCACTTGCCCAGCGGCGGATGCACCACGTACGAGGGGCCGTTGTCCTTGTAGTTCCACTCGAAGCCGCGGTCGATCAGCCCGTACGCGTCCTTGGCGTAGTAGGTCTCGTCGAAGACCTTCCCGGGCGGGAAACTGAGCCCCACGAAGCGCAGGATCGCCGCGACGCCCACCACCACCGCTGTCGCCAGCCACGCCTGACCTCGGCCGATGCGATCATCGACGGTGGCGAGGCGGCGCCGCACGGCGGCGGGAAGCCCGCGCCCGGAGCCGTCGCCCCGGTCGGTGGTGGAAGGGTCCGGGTTCGCGCTCTGTGCTGTCGACGCACTCGTCACCCGGCGATCGTAGGCTGCGAAGGTGCCCGGTGGCGTCTGTCGTCTCCGAAATTGGTACGACCGTCGATGAAGGAGCGCACGTCGTGGGGGAAATGTCCGAGGTAGGGCGGCTCGTGTTGCTCGGCGCGCCGCTCGGCAACCCGGCCGACGCGTCCGCCCGGTTCCGCGAGGTGCTGGCCGCCGCCGACGTGGTCGCCGCCGAGGACACCCGGCGGCTGACCCGGCTGGCCCGCGACCTGGACGTGACCGTGCCCGGCCGGATCGTCTCGTACTTCGAGGGCAACGAGGAGCGGCGCACGCCGGAACTGGCCGAGGTGCTCGTCGCCGGCTACACGGTCGCGCTGGTCACCGACGGCGGCATGCCGAGCGTCTCCGACCCCGGCTACCGGCTGGTCCGGGCCGCGCTGGACGCCGGAGTGCCGGTCACCGCGGCGCCCGGGCCCAGCGCCGTGACCACCGCGCTGGCGCTGTCCGGGCTGCCCTGCGACAGGTTCTGCTTCGAGGGCTTCCTGCCGCGTACCCCCGGAGCCCGCCGCTCCCGGCTGCGCGCGCTCGCCGCCGAGGACCGCACGCTGGTGTTCTTCGAGGCGCCGCACCGCATCGCCGGCGCGCTCGCCGACCTGGCCGAGGCGTTCGGCGCCGACCGGCCCGCCGCGCTGTGCCGCGAGCTGACCAAGACGTACGAGGAAGTGGTCCGCCGGCCGCTCGGCGAGCTGGCCGAGTGGGCCGCCGAGGGCGACCCCCGTGGCGAGATCACGCTCGTCGTGGCCGGCGCACCGGCCACGCCCGCGGTCCGGCCGGACGACGAGACGCTGCGCGCGGCGGTGGCCGAGCGCGAGGCGGCCGGGCTGTCCCGGCGGGACGCGATCACCGAGGTCGCCACCGCGTACGGGCTGCGGCGGCGCGAGGTGTACGCGGTGGTGCACAGCTGAGGCGCCGGGCACCTACCAGGCGGCGGCCAGGAAGCCGACGGTGATCAACGCGGGCCCGGCCAGCGCCAGGCCGACCGCCCAGCGCCGCTGCCGTTCGTCAGCGAGCCGGGTCGCCCCGGTCCACCTGGCGATCCCGGCGGCGCAGCCGGCCACCAGGGCCAGCCCCAGCAGCCAGCGCAGGTGCCGCCCGACCCCGGTGTCCGCGTAGGCGGTGGACCCGTCCGGCCCGGTCATCCGCGCCCGCAGTGAACTACCCGTGTCGGTGCGCCCGGCCGGTACGCCGCTGACCCGTACCCCATGGGCCTGGAACCGGTCGCCGTCGGCGGAGAAGATGCCCCGGCAGCGCTGGGTGAGCCCGCTCCCCGCGCATTCGGTGATCATCACGGTGCCGCCGGTCGAGTGACCGGCCGCCAGCCAGAACGGCCCGGCGCTCACCCAGGCGAAGAACGCGGCGAGCAGGCTCAGCGTCAGCAGCACGGCCAGCCCGGCGGGCGGACTCGGCGGCGCGACCGGGCGGATGCGTTCCCGCCGCGCCGGGTGCCGGGCGGGACGTGGGCGCGGCTCGTCGCGCAGCGGCGTGCCGTCCCAGTGCACCTCCTCGATCGGCGCCCAGCCGCCGGACGGGGCGGACTCCCGCTGCCAGCGCGGCTGGCGTACCGGCACGCGGTTCGGCACCGCGTCCACCGGCGCTCCGGTGGTCGGCTCCACCTCCACCGGCGGGTCCGCCGGGTCCAGCCGTGGCTGCGGGGCGACGGGCCCGCCGGGCGGCGCGGGCCGCGCCGCGCGCCGGGTGGCGGCGGCCGACGGCTCGGGCGCCGCTGGTCTGCTGGTCACGATGTTCATTTCACACCGGTACGTCGGGCTTGTCGGGCAGCTCACGCCGCGTGTCGGCGACAAATCGGACGTACGGTCGGAGCGCGCACCCCATTGGTTCGCGGCGCACCCACGGCAATCACTAGGCTTGCTGCTCATGAGTCACGTTCTCGCCGCGGTCGCCTGGCCCTACGCCAACGGCCCGCGCCACATCGGCCACGTATCCGGATTCGGCGTTCCCTCCGACGTCTTCGCCCGGTACATGCGGATGGCCGGTCACGACGTGCTCATGGTCTCCGGCACCGACGAACACGGCACCCCGATCCAGGTGCAGGCCGACGCCGAGGGGGTCACCCCGCGCGAGCTGGCCGACCGCTACAACCGGGTGATCGCCGAGGACCTGCGGGCGCTGGGCCTGTCGTACGACCTGTTCACCCGCACCACCACGCGCAACCACTACGCGGTGGTGCAGGAGCTGTTCACAGGTCTCTACCGCAACGGCTACATCGTCCCGAAGGTCACCACCGGCGCGATCTCCCCGTCCACCGGCCGGACGCTGCCCGACCGCTACATCGAGGGCACCTGCCCGATCTGCGGCTACGACAGCGCGCGCGGCGACCAGTGCGACAACTGCGGCAACCAGCTCGACCCGATCGACCTGATCGACCCCAAGTCGAAGATCAACGGAGAGACGCCGGAGTTCGTCGAGACCGAGCACTTCTTCCTAGACCTGCCCGCCCTGGCCGAGGCGCTGCGGCAGTGGCTGGACACCCGCGACGGCTGGCGCCCGAACGTACTGCGGTTCTCCCGCAACCTGCTCGACGACCTCCAGCCCCGAGCCATCACCCGCGACCTGGAGTGGGGCGTGCCGATCCCGCTCGACGACTGGCGCGACCGCCCGGACAAGCGGATCTACGTCTGGTTCGACGCGGTCATCGGCTACCTGTCCGCGTCCATCGAGTGGGCCCGGCGTACCGGCGACCCGGAGGCCTGGCGCAAGTGGTGGTCGGCGGACGGGGAGGGGAAGGACGCCCGCTCCTACTACTTCATGGGCAAGGACAACATCGTCTTCCACTCGGTGATCTGGCCGGCGCTGCTCGGCGGCTACTCCGGTGAGGGCACCCGCGACGGCGAGCCGGGCGAGCTGGGCCGGCTCAACCTGCCCACCGAGGTCGTGTCCAGCGAGTACCTGACCATGGAGGGACGGAAGTTCTCCTCCTCCCGCAAGGTGGTCATCTACGTCCGGGACTTCCTGGAGCGCTACGACGCCGACGCGCTGCGCTACTTCATCGCGGTGGCCGGCCCGGAGAGCAACGACACCGACTTCACCTGGGCCGAGTTCCTGCGCCGCAACAACGACGAACTGGTCGCCGGCTGGGGCAACCTGGTCAACCGGTCGGTGTCGATGGCGGCGAAGAACTTCGGCGCCATCCCGCCGGTCGACCCGGCCGGGCTCACCGAGGCCGACCAGGCGCTGCTGGACACCGCGAAGGCCGGCTTCGGCGTGGTCGGCGACCTGATCGCCCGGCACCGGCAGAAGCAGGCCATCGGCGAGGCCATGAAGGTCGTCGCCGAGGCCAACAAGTACCTCTCCGAGCAGGCGCCGTGGAAGCTCAAGGGCGATGACGACAAGCCCCGGATGGGCACCATCCTGCACGTCGCCCTCCAGGTGGTCAGCGACGCCAACACGCTGCTCACCCCGTTCCTGCCGCACTCCGCCCAGAAGATCCACGAGCTGCTCGGCGGCACCGGCACGCACGCCCCGATGCCGGTGATCGAGGAGGTCGACGACCTCGACGGCGGGCCGTCGTACCCGGTGCTGACCGGTGACTACACGGTCGGGGCGCGCTGGGAGTCCGTACCCCTGGAAGTGGGCCGGCCGCTCGCGGCGCCGAAGCCGGTGTTCCGCAAGCTCGACCCGTCCATCGTCGAGGAGGAACTGGCCCGCCTGGCCGGCTGACCACGCACGTGTGACCGCGGCCCCGGGGAGATCCCCGGGGCCGCGGTCGTCCGCCAGGTCAGGCGGTCGCCATGCTCGGCTTGCCGATGAACTCCATGATGGCCTTGTTGACCTCGGTGGGATGGGTCCACGGCGTCCCGTGCGGCGCGCCCTTCAGCGTGACCAGCTTGGCGTCGGACAGCATGTTCACCAGCCGCTGGCCCGTCACCGGGAACGGCAGCACGTTGTCCTTGTCGCCCTGGATGATCAGCACCGGCACGTCGATGTTCGGCAGGTCGGCGCGGAAGTCGGTCTGCCAGGCGTCCACCGAGTCGTGGGTGCCCTTGGCCGACGCCTGCGCACCGATCTGCCAGTGCGCGTGGTACGCCTCGTCGCTGACCAGTTTCCCCCGGTTCTCGCTGGCGTTGAAGAACGCGTCGCAGAACTGGGTCAGGTAGGCGAACCGGTCCTGGATGATCGCCTTCTGGAACCCCTCGAACATGCTCTTGTCGACGCCCTCCGGGTCGTCGGGCGCCTTCAGCAGGTACGGCGCCAACGGGGCCATCAGGACCGCCCGGTCCACCCGGTCCGACCCGTACGCGCCCAGGTAGCGGGTCACCTCGCCGGTGCCCATCGAGTGCCCGACCAGGATGGCGTTGCGCAGGTCCAGCTCGGTCATCAGCACGTCCAGATCGGCGGCGAACGTGTCGTAGTCGTAGCCCATGGCCGGCTGGGCGGAGTTGCCGAACCCTCGCCGGTCGTACGTGATCACCCGGTATCCGGCGTTCAGCAGCGGACCGCTCATCTTCTCCCAGGTCGCCCCGTTGAACGGGAAACCGTGGATCAGCACGATCGGCTGACCGGAACCGTGATCCTCGTAGTACAGGTCGATGGGTGCGGAGTTCTCCGTACCGACGGTGACGAAAGGCATGTCGGGATTCCCCCTCGCGCGGGCTTCTCGGACCCACCACGCCTTCCCGACCTGCCCTCGTCTATTCGTGGCGGGCCGGATAGGGCAGGTCCACCACCCGGTCGTCGGTCAGCTCGGCACCCGGCGCCCAGACCTCGTACACGCCGCGTTCCAGACACTGCGCGCCGGTCGCGGCCACCCCGTCCGGATCCGGGCGGCGCAGCCGCAACCGCAGCCAGCCGCCCTCCTCCCGCAGCACCAGGCACGGCACCCCGCGCCAGGCCGCCGTGCGTACCCGGCGGGCCGGCGCGTCCACCGGGTACCGGGCCGCCCGGGTCATCGCCAGCACCCGGAACCCGCCCGGCTGGTCGGCCACCGCCTCGTACTCCGAACCCGCGTACGTGCCGACGAGCCGGGTGGAGCGCGGCGCGTCGCCGGTCGGCACGTACTCCTGGTCGGCGGCCAGACCGGGCACCGCGGCGAGCAGGTGCCGCCACTGCGGCCCGGCCAGGCGCAGCCAGCCCCGCTGCTCCGCCTGGTAGGTGTAGAGCACCACCTCCACCCCCTCGGCAGGGTAGGCCAGCAGCGTGGCGTTCGCCGGCATCGGCAGGTCGGCGAACTCCCGGGTGACGAACTCCGGTACGAGCTGCCCGTTGCTCGGCACGAACCCGGTACCCAGCACCGGCGGCCCCAGCCGGTCCCGGGGCGGCAACGCCATGAGCCCTTGGTGCGCCGGGCCCACCGGCACGTCGTAGTCGGCCGGGTCGGCGGCCCGCCAGCGCAGCGCGTACGCCACGTCGCCGCCCTCGGAATCGCCCCGCAGCACCGCCATCCCGGCCGGTGTCCGCAGGTGCGCCACATCGTGCTCCCGGTAGCAGAAGCCGTGCGGCAGCACGCCCCGCACGTAGCCGGCGAGCTGCCGGGCGGAGAGCACCTTCACCATCCGGGTACCGGGCCGGACCACCGCCGACGCCCGCACCGCGGCGAGCGTCGGATCGGCCGCCGCGCCCGGCTGCTGGCTGAGCCGGTGTACGTACGCCCAGCCGCGGTCCCGGTGCACCGGCATCAGCAGCGGCGCATCCGTGTCGTCGCCCGGCCCGGCGCCCCCGTCCACCGCGTCCACCTCGGTCGCGTGCACGAACCGGCGCCACGGATAGCCGCTGCCGGGCCGGGGACACCACTCGAACCCGGGTGCCTCGTCGGCGCTGAACAACTCGTACGCCGCGCCCCGGGCGATCTCCTCCGCCGGATGCACCCGGCCGCCGTACGTCACGCGCAACCCGGCCCGGTCGGAGGCGGGCCCGCCGGCCTGGTCGGTGACTGTCACTCCGGGACGCTAAGCCCGCCAGATGTGGGGCACGTGAACAGCCGGTGGCGGTCCGGGAACGCCGTACCGGGCCGGTGTGTGATGCTGGCCGCGATGACCGAGAAGACCGAGACCCGCAAGCAGCGCGCCGCCCGCCGGGCCGGGGAGTTCCCGCCCGCCCCCGAGCCGCTGCCCGTGCCCGTGCCGGACAGCCACACCCACCTCGACATCACCGTCGGCGAGTTCGGCACGCCTCCGGGCGGCGCCCCCGGCGACGACCCGGTGGCCGCCGCGATCGACGTCGCCGCCAGGGCCGGCGTGGACCGGCTCGTCCAGGTCGGGGTGGACGTCGACTCGTCCCGGTGGGGCGCCGACGTCGCCGACCGGTACGCCCCGGTGCTCGCCACCGTCGCGCTGCACCCGAACGAGGCGCCCCGGCTCGCCGACCTGGACGAGGCGCTGCGCGAGATCGAGACGCTCGCCGGCCGGGACCGGGTCCGCGGCGTCGGCGAGACCGGGATGGACTTCTTCCGTACCGGCGACGACGGGCGGGCCGCGCAGGAGGAGAGCTTCCGGGCGCACATCGCCATCGCCAAGCGGCACGGCAAGGCGCTGGTCATCCACGACCGGGACGCGCACGCCGACGTGCTGCGCATCGTCGACGACGAGGGCGCCCCGGACACCGTGGTCATGCACTGCTTCTCCGGCGACGCCGGCTTCGCCCGCGAGTGCGTCCGGCGCGGCTTCCTGCTCAGCTTCGCCGGCACCGTCACGTTCGGCAGCGCCGCCGCGCTGCGCGAGGCCGCCGCCGTCACCCCGCCGGAACAGATGCTCGTGGAGACCGACGCGCCCTACCTGACCCCGATGCCGTACCGGGGACGGCCGAACGCGTCGTACCTGATCCCGCTGACGGTCCGCTTCCTCGCCGAGACCACCGGCACCGACCTGGACGAACTCTGCGCCACCATCTCCGCGACCGGCGACCGCGCGTTCGGGCCGTGGTGAGAGGATGCCCGGCGTGACCGGACTCCTCGGCCCGGCGGAGATCCGGGAACTCGCCGCGCGCCTCGGCGTCACGCCGACCAAGAAGCTCGGCCAGAACTTCGTGCACGACCCCAACACCGTGCGCCGCATCGTCACCACCGCCGGGCTGACCCCCGACGACGTGGCACTGGAGGTCGGCCCGGGGCTCGGCTCGCTCACGCTCGCCCTGCTCCCGGTCGCCGCGCACGTGCACGCTGTGGAACTCGACCCGGCGCTCGCCGCCGCGCTGCCGGAGACCGCCGCCCGCTTCGCCGGGTCGGCCGCCGAGCGGCTCACCGTCCACCCGGCCGACGCGCTGCGGGTCACCGCCGCCGACCTGGCCGGCCCGGCGCCGACCGCGCTGGTGGCGAACCTGCCCTACAACGTCGCCGTGCCGGTCGTGCTGCACCTGCTCGCCGAGCTGCCCACGCTGCGCCACGGCCTGGTGATGGTGCAGAAGGAGGTAGCCGACCGGCTCGTCGCCGGTCCCGGCTCCAAGGTGTACGGCATCCCGTCGGTCAAACTCGCCTGGTACGCCCGCTCCCGCGCCGCCGGCAAGGTCCCGCCGAACGTGTTCTGGCCGGTGCCGAACGTCGACTCCGGCCTGGTCGCGTTCACCAGGCGCGAGCCACCCCGGCCGGACGTACCCCGGAAGGCCGTCTTCGCCGTCGTCGACGCCGCGTTCGCGCAGCGCCGCAAGACGCTGCGCGCCGCCCTCGCCGGCTGGGCCGGCGGCGCGGACCGGGCCGCCGCGGCGCTCACCGCCGCCGGCGTGGACCCGTCCGCGCGGGGCGAATCGCTCACCGTCGAGCAGTTCGCCGCCATCGCCGCGTCGGCCCCGGACGCCCCCGGCGGCGAGCAGTAGGCTGGCGCCGTTGCCCGACCCCTCGCCGAGGAGCTGACCGTGCCGAAGCCGCTCGACATCCGCCCACGTCCGGTGGAGTCCACCCGGTGACCGAGGCATGGCGACCGGGGGACGAGGACGGGCAGCGGCGCGGGTCCGGCGGCCCGGTCAAGGTGCGGGTGCCCGCCAAGGTCAACCTGCATCTCGGGGTCGGACCGCTGCGGCGTGACGGCTACCACGAGCTGAACACCGTCTACCACGCGATCTCCATCTACGACGAGCTGACCGCCCGTCGCGGCGACACGCTCACCCTCACCATGGAGGGCGAGGGCGCCGGCGAGCTGGCGCTGGACGACACGAACCTGGCGCTGCGCGCCGCGCACGCGCTCGCCGGTTACGCGGGCGTCGCCCCGCACGCCCGGCTGCACCTGCGCAAGCAGATCCCGCTCGCCGGCGGGCTGGCCGGTGGCAGTGCCGACGCCGCCGCCGCGCTGGTCGCCTGCGACACGCTCTGGGGCACCGGGCTGTCCCGCGACGAACTCGCCGGCATCGCCGCCGACCTCGGCTCCGACGTGCCGTTCCTCATCCACGGCGGCACCGCGCTCGGCACCGGCCGGGGCGAGGCGGTCAGCCCGGTACTGGCCCGCCCCACCTCCTGGCACTGGGTGGTGGCGATCGCCGACGGCGGCCTGTCCACCCCGGCCGCGTACCGGGAACTGGACCGGCTGCGCGACAGCGGAGCCGCCGGCACGCCGCTGGGCAGCACCGACGCGCTGCTCGCCGCGCTGCGCCAGCGCGACCCGCGGGTGCTCGCCGCCACGCTCGGCAACGACCTCCAGGACGCCGCGCTGACCATGCGCCCGTCGCTTGCCGAGACGCTCAAGGCAGGCGAGGCCGCGGGCGCGCTCGCCGGCATCGTCTCCGGCTCCGGGCCCACCTGCGTCTTCCTCGCCACCGGCGAGGCCGACGCGGTCCGGATCGCCGCCGAGATCACCGCCGCCGGGGTGTGCCGGGAGGCCCGCGTCGCGCACGGTCCGGTCGCCGGCGCCCGCGTGGTCTGACGCCCCGTACCCTTGACTCAGGCGTCCCGGGCCCCCGGGACGCCTGAGTCGTGAGGGGTGGGTCAGTGGCCAACATCGTCAACCTGGACCGGGTGTCCAAGGGGTACGGCGCCGCGGGGCCGCTGCTCACCGACGTCTCGCTCGGCCTCGACGACACCGACCGGGTCGGTGTGGTCGGTCTCAACGGCGCCGGCAAGTCGACGCTGCTGCGGCTGCTGACCCGTACCGAGGAACCCGACGACGGCCGCGTCACGCACCGCCGCGACCTGCGGGTGGCCTGGCTGCCGCAGCGCCTGGACCTGGCCCCCGAGCTGACCGTGCGGGACGTCGTGCTCGGCACCGCCTGGCTCGGCGAGAGCATGGGTGCCGAGCACGAGTGGGCCGGCGACGCGGGTGTGCGCGCCATCCTCGACGGCCTCGGCATGCCCCACCTCGGCCTGGACACGCCGGTCGGCCCGATGTCCGGCGGGGAACGCCGCCGCGTCGCGCTCGCCGCGCTGCTGGTCCGCGACGCCGACCTGCTCGTCCTCGACGAGCCCACCAACCATCTCGACGTCGGCGGCGTCGACTGGCTGGCCCGGCACCTCGTCACCCGCAAGGGCGCGCTCGTCGTGGTCACCCACGACCGCTGGTTCCTCGACGCCGTCTGCACCACCACCTGGGAGGTCGCCGACCAGACCGTCCGGGCGTACGAGGGCGGCTTCGCCGCGTGGACGCTCGCCCGTGTCGAACGGCAACGCGTCGCCGCCGCCACCGAGGCCCGCCGGCAGAACCTGCTCCGCAAGGAGATCGCCTGGCTGCGCCGGGGCGCCCCCGCACGCACCTCCAAGCCCAAGTTCCGCATCGACGCCGCGAACGCGCTCATCGCCGACGTGCCGGAACCCCGCGACACCATGTCGCTGCAACGGCTCGCCACCGCCCGGCTCGGCAAGCAGGTGTACGACCTCGACCACGTCCGGCTGCACGCCGGCCCGAAGGAGATCCTGCACGACACGACCTGGCAGGTCGGTCCCGGCGACCGGGTGGCGATCCTCGGCCGCAACGGCGCCGGCAAGACCACGCTGCTGCGGATGCTCGCCGGGGTGACCGGCCCCGACGGCGGGCGCTTCGCCGCCGGGCAGACCGTCCGGCCCGCGTTCCTGTCCCAGGAACTCGCCGAACTCCCCGGCCACCTGCGCGTGCTGGAAGCCGTCGAGGAGGTGGCCCGGCGCGTGCAGTTCGGCGACCGGGAGATCAGCGCCGCCCAACTCGCCGAGATCTTCGGCTTCGACGACAGGCGGCTCTGGACCCCGGTGAGCGACCTGTCCGGCGGTGAGCGCCGCCGCCTGCAGATGCTGCGGCTGCTCGCCGGGGAACCCAACGTGCTGCTGCTCGACGAGCCCACGAACGACCTGGACACCGACACGCTCGCCGCGCTGGAGGACCTGCTCGACTCGTGGCCCGGCACGATCGTCGTGGCCAGCCACGACCGCTACCTGATCGAGCGGGTCACCGACGTCGCGTACGGCATGTTCGGTGACGGCCGGCTGGTGCACCTGCCCGGCGGCGTCGACGAGTACCTGGTGCGCGCCGCCGCGTCCGGCGGCCCGGCGCCCGCCGATCTCACCCCGGCCACGGCGGCGCCGGCGCGCGAGGGCATGTCAGCGGCCGAGGTACGCGTCGCGAAGAAGGAACTGAACCGGCTGGAACGGCAGATCGCCAAGCTCGAACAGAAGGAGGCGGGCCTGCACGAGCAGCTCGCCGCGAACGCCACCGACTACGCCCGGGTCGCCGAGCTGGACGCCCAGCTCAAGGAGGTACGAGCCGAGCGGGACCGCACCGAGGAGACCTGGCTGGCCCTCGCCGAGGAGCTCCCGGGCGGCTGACCTGCCGCCGGGGTGGGGGGTGTGCGGCGTCACTGACCGGCGTACGGGACAATCACCGGTGGAACCCTCGTCCGAACGGTCTTTTGGAGACGCAGAGATGGCCCACACCCCCGTCAACCACCCCGCGCGGCCGATCTACCGGGCGATCGGCGGGCTCGTTGGTCTGTACTTCGTCGTCTTCGGCGGCCTCGGCATCATCGCCAGCGCCGGCAACGACTTCCTCGCCCAGGACGACACGAAGGTCCTCGGCCAGGGCACCAACATGGCGTTCTCGCTGCTGTCGGTGCTGGTCGGCGTCGTGATCCTGGTCGGCACCGCGATCGGCCGCAACCTCGACGTGGCGATCAACCAGTGGCTGGCCTACACGCTGATGGTGATCGGCCTGGCCGCCCTGGCGTTCCTGCAGACCGACGCCAACATCTTCAACTTCTCGATCATGACCGATGTCGTGGTCCTGACCCTGTCGCTGGTGCTCCTGATGGTCGGCATGTACGGCAAGGTCGGCTCCGACGACGAGCACGAGGCCTGGCAGAAGGCCCGCCTGGTGCTCTGATCCCGTCTCGTACCCGAAGGCCCGGCGCGCTGCGCCGGGCCTTCGGTGTTTTCCGGACGCCGACGGACATCCCAAGCGACAATTGGCCCGAATCAGTCACACGGCTGGAGGGCATCATGGCGCACTTCCCGGTGAACCACCCCGCACGGCCGCTCTACCGGGTGCTGTCCGGGCTCATCGGCCTCTACATCCTGGTCTTCGGCGTCTTCGGCGTCTTCCAGACCTGGGGCGAAGGACTGTTCGGCCGGGACAGCGACTGGGCGCTCGGCCTGCGCACCAACCTGGCCTTCTCGCTGGTCTCGGTGGTCTTCGGCGCGGTCCTGCTGGTCGGGGCGTCCCGCCGCGACAACCTCGGCCACTACATGAACCTCACCGCCGGCGTGGTCTTCCTGGTCACCGGCATCCTGATGATGTCGGTGCTGCAGACCTCGGCGAACTTCCTGAACTTCTCCATGTCGACGGTCATCGTGTCGCTGCTGTTCGGGCTGGTCCTGCTCGCCACCGGCCTGTACGACAAGGTCGGCACCGCCGAGCACGCCGAGGAGGAGCGGCAGCGCCGGTACCACCCGATCGGCGAGCGCTGACGCGGCTGTTGCGCTGACGCGGCGTCAGCCCCGGGGAATCGGCCCCGGTTTCGACTCCAGGTGCGACAACCCGTTCCAGGCCAGGTTCACCAGGTGCGCCGCCACCGTCTCCTTGCGCGGCTTGCGCACCTCCAGCCACCAGCGGCCGGTCAGCGCCACCATGCCCACCAGCGCCTGCGAGTAGAGCTCCGCCAGCTTGGGGTCGTAGCCCCGGATGGAGAACTCGCCCGCCAGGATGTGCTCCACCTGGTGCGCCACGTCGTTCATCACGCTGCTGAAGTTGCCCGTCGCGGACATCAGCGGTGATTCGCGGACCAGCACCCGGAAGCCGCTGGTCTCCTCCTCGATGTAGGTCAGCAACGTCAGCGCGGCCTGCTCCAGCAGCTCCCGCGGGTTGCCCGCGGTCAGCGCGGTGGTGATCCGGTCCAGCAGGGCGCGGACCTCCCGGTCCACCACCACCGCGTAGAGGCCCTCCTTGCCGCCGAAGTGCTCGTAGACCACCGGCTTGGAGACCTTGGCGCGCGCCGCCACCTCCTCGATCGAGGTCGCGTCGAAGCCCTTCTCGGCGAAGATCTGCCGGGCGATCGAGATCAACTGCTCGCGTCGCTGCGTCGCGGACATCCGTACCCGGGAGGGCTTCGCCGCCGGCACGGGCCGCCGCCGGGCGCGGTCGCTGCCGGAAACGTCGGTCACCCGTCCATCCTGCCAGGCGCGACGCTCACGGTCAGACCGGCCACTGTCGTACGTACGTCCTAATCTGCGCGGGTGACCGTCGGTGATGAGTCTGGTACCCGTCCGCCGTCTTATCGAGGGTGGAAGCCGGAGCTGCATGCGCGGGCGCTGGCTCTGCGGCGAGCCGGCTCACCGGTGGGGGAGATCGCGCGGGTGCTCGACGTCTCGAAGTCCACGGCATACCTGTGGACTCGGCATCTGCCGCTGGATCCGGCGCTGGTGCGCCGGCGGCGGCGGGTCGCCCAGCAGGCGCGTGCTGACGCGCAGTGGAGCGCGCACCGGGCGGCGCGGGACGCGGCCCGGGCCGAGGTGGTGGCCGCGTCGGCGGACTGGGTTCGGTGCCTCGACCGGCGCGAGTTGTTGCTGATCGGCGCGGCGATCTACTGGTGTGAGGGTGGCAAGGCGAAGCCCTGGCGTCCGAACGACTGCCGGATCAAATTCGTCAACAGTGATCCGTTGCTGGTGATGCTCTTCCTTCGCTTCCTGGACGCCGTCGAGGTGCCGGTCGAGGACCGGAGGTTTCGGGTGAGCATCCACGAGACGGCGGACGACGCGGCTGCGGTGCGGTGGTGGGCGGCTCGGGTGGGCGTGCCGGCGGAGGACTTCCAGCCCACCACGATCAAGAGGCACCGGCCGCTGACCAGGCGCAAGAACGTCGGGGCCGACTACCACGGCTGCCTGACCGTGCACGTCGTGAGTGGAACCCGTCTCTATTGGAGGATCGAAGGGATCATGAAAGGAATGAGCAATGAAGATCCACGTCGTGACCGGTAAGGTGTAGGCAGCCGGCGGGCGTAATACTATTTGCCCGTTTTCGACCATCCCGGGTCGTCTAATGGCAGGACGTCAGGTTTTGGTCCTGATTATAGGGGTTCGAATCCTCTCCCGGGAGCTTCTGCTGTTTGCCCTCCGTCGCGTGGTTAGCATGACCGCGAGACTGTCGCCGTCCCGACGGGAGCCACGTCGTGTCCCAGCCCCACCTCCGCACCGTTGTCGTGCTCGCCGCCGGTGAGGGCAAGCGGATGAAGTCGTCCCTGCCCAAGGTGCTGCACCCGCTGCTCGGCCGTACCCTGCTCGGTCACGTCCTCGCCGCGGCCGGCCCGCTCGGCGCGGACCGCACCGTGGTCGTGGTCGGCCACGGCGCCGACCAGGTCCGGGAGCACCTGACCGAGGTCGCCCCGGGTGCCACGCCGGTGCTCCAGGAGCGCCAGCTCGGCACCGGGCACGCGGTCCGCATCGCGCTGGACGCGGTGCCCGACGCGACCGGCACCGTCGTGGTGATCAACGGGGACGTGCCGCTGCTGCGGCCGGAGACGGTCCAGGCGCTCGTCGAGGCGCACGAGGACGCCGCCGCGGCGGCCACCGTGCTGGCCGCCGAGGTGCCGGACCCGACCGGCCTGGGCCGGATCGTGCGGGACGTGCAGGGGCACCTGGAGCAGATCGTCGAGGAGCGCGACGCCACCCCCCAGCAGCGCGCGCTGCGGGAGATCAACGCGGGCATCTACGCGTTCGACGCGGCCCGGCTGCGGGAGGCGCTGGGCAAGCTCTCCACCGACAACGACCAGGGCGAGGAGTACCTGACCGACGTCTTCGCGCTGCTGCGCGACGCCGGCGAGCCGGTGGCTGTGCACTGCGCCGCCGACCACGTGGAGACGCTCGGCTGCAACGACCGGGTCGAGCTGGCCGCGCTGCGCCGGCTGCTGCGCGACCGGGTCAACGAGGGCTGGATGCGTACCGGCGTCAGCATCCTCGACCCGCACACCACCTGGATCGACGTGACGGTGACCGTCGAGCGGGACGCGGTGATCGACCAGAACACGCAGCTCCAGGGCGCCACGACGGTCGGTGAGGGCGCGCTCGTCGGCCCGGACACCACGCTCGTGGACACGGTGGTGGGGGCGGGCGCGAGCATCGTGCGCAGCCACGCGCTCGGCGCCGAGGTGGGCCCGCAGGCGAGCGTCGGCCCGTATGCGTACCTGCGGCCGGAGTCTCGGCTGGGCCGCAAGGCGAAGGTCGGCACGTTCGTGGAGACCAAGAAGGCGTCGATCGGTGACGGCTCGAAGGTGCCGCACCTGTCGTACGTGGGCGACGCGACGATCGGTGACCACAGCAACATCGGCGCGGCCACCGTCTTCGTCAACTACGACGGGGTACGCAAGCACCACACCACCATCGGCAGTCACGCCCGTACCGGGGCGGACAACATGTTCGTGGCGCCGGTGCGGGTGGGCGACGGCGCGTACACGGCTGCGGGTTCGGTGATCACCGGGGACGTGCCGCCGGGTGCGATGGCGGTGGCGCGTGGTCAGCAGCGCAACGTGGAGGGCTGGGTGCTGCGCAAGCGCGCCGGTACGGACGCCGCGGAGGCGGCGCGGCGGGCCGGTGAGGGTGCGTCGGACACGGGCGGCGCCGCAAGCGAAGGTGACTGAATCCACGGGGATCGCCGGGCCGTGGGTGGATCGCTGAACCGGGGGCATACTGCAACCGAACAGTCCCCGGCCCCACCGCCGCCGGGCACCACCGACATACGGGAGCAGACGGGCCCATGGGCAGCATCGTCGCCGAAAACCGCAAGAGCCTGATGCTCTTCTCCGGGAGGGGTTTTCCGGAGCTGGCCAAGGAGATCGGTGAGGTGCTCGGCGTCGCGCCGACGCCGGCCGACGCGTACGACTTCGCCAACGGCGAGATCTTCGTACGGTACAAGGATTCGGTCCGTGGTTCGGACGCCTTCGTGGTGCAGTCCGTGACGCACGGCGTGAACACCTGGGTCATGGAGACCCTGATCATGGTCGACGCGCTGAAGCGCGGCTCGGCCAAGCGGATCACCGTGGTACTGCCGTTCTACCCGTACTCGCGGCAGGACAAGAAGCACCGCGGCCGGGAGCCGATCTCGGCGCGGCTGATCGCCGACCTGCTGAAGACCGCCGGCGCGAACCGGATCCTGACCGTCGACCTGCACACCGCGCAGATCCAGGGCTTCTTCGACGGCCCGGTGGACCACCTGTTCGCGATGGACGTGCTGGCCGAGTACGTGGAGCACAAGTACGCGGGCCGGCCGATGACCGTGGTGGCGCCGGACTCGGGCCGGGTACGCGTGGCGGAGCGCTGGACCGACCGGCTGGGCGGCTGCCCGCTGGCGTTCATCCACAAGACCCGCGATCCGCTCAAGCCGAACCAGGTGGTGGCGAACCGGGTGGTCGGTGAGGTCGAGGGCCGGGTGTGCCTGATCGTGGACGACATGATCGACACCGGTGGCACGATCACCAAGGCGGCGGACATCCTCAAGGAGCAGGGCGCGGCGGAGATCGTGGTCGCCTCGACCCACGCGCTGCTGTCCGACCCGGCGACGGAGCGGCTGAAGAACAGCCCGATCAGCGAGGTCGTGGTGACTAACACGCTGCCGCTGCCGTCGGAGAAGCAGCTGGACAAGCTGACCGTGCTGTCGATCGCCCCGCTGCTGGCGCGGGCGATCCGGGAGGTCTTCGACGACGGCTCGGTGACCACCCTGTTCGGTGGCCTGAGCTGAGCGTGCGGTCCGGTCGCCGGGGGTTCCCGGCGGCCGGGCCGATGCCCTGCGGAACCGGCGGGGCGGTGATATGGGGGACTGCCGGAGAGCCGGGAATCCCCTCGGGTAGACTGGTGCGGTTGCCACGGCGAGGGTGCCCGGCGGGCTGCTGACAAGCACCGCACGGAGGCGCCGTCATCGACGCGGTGCTCCGGGCGGTCGTTCATGACCCTAGCCCCAGCGAGCCCCTCGCCCCAGCACCGCCAGACGACAAGCCGCCGCAGCGAAGCATCAGGAGTTTCCCCGTGTCCGAGGTAAAGATCAGCGCCGAGCCCCGTACCGAGTTCGGCAAGGGTGGTGCCCGTCGTACCCGCCGGGCCGGCAAGGTGCCCGCCGTGCTGTACGGCCACGGCGAGAAGCCCAAGCACATCGCGCTTCCGGCGCGGGAGTTCGCCGCCGCGATCCGCAAGGGCGGCGCGAACCAGCTCTTCGCGATCGAGGTCAGCGACGGCACCCAGGTGCTGGCGCTGCCGAAGGCGATCCAGCGTGACCCGATCAAGGACACCTTCGAGCACGTGGACCTGCTGCTGGTCCGCCGCGGCGAGAAGGTCACCGTCGAGGTCCCGGTCCAGCTGACCGGTGAGGCCGCGAAGGACACCCTGATCGTGCACGACCACGACACGCTGTCGGTGACCGCCGACGCGACCAAGGTGCCGGACCACCTGGAGGCGTCGATCGAGGGCGCCGAGGTCGGCACCCAGATCACCGCCGCCGACGTCGAGCTGCCGGCCGGCGTCGAGCTGGCCACGGACGCGGAGACGCAGGTCGCCTCCGTGACCGCCGCCCCGACCGCCGAGCAGCTCGAGGCCACCCTCCCCGAGGTCGAGGAGGCCACCGAGGAGGCCGAGGCCGAGGCCGGCGAGGAGACCGCCGAGGGTGCCGAGGGCGCTCCGGCCGCCGAGGGCGAGGAGGCCCCGGCCGAGGCGAAGACCGAGGCCTGACCGGTCCGCAAGGCTGTGCGACAGGCGTCCCCGGTGCCCGGGGGCGCCTGTCGGCGTATCGGGACGGCTGGTCGGGCGAGCGAGCGGGAAGGGGCGTCGGGTGACGGACGAGGCGGGGCCGTGGCTGGTGGTCGGCCTGGGCAACCCCGGCCGGGAGTACGCGGGCAACCGGCACAACGTCGGGTTCATGGTGGCCGACCTGCTGGCGGCCCGGGTGGGCGCGAAGTTCGGGCGGCACAAGCGCGCGATGGCCGAGGCCGCGGAGGGGCGGCTGGGGTTCGGCGGCCCGAAGCTGGTGCTGCTGAAGCCGTTGACGTACATGAACCTCTCCGGCGGTCCGGTGGCCGGGCTGGCGCAGTTCCACAAGATCCCGCCGGCGCATGTGATCGCGGTGCACGACGAGCTGGACATCGCGTACGGGCAGGTGCGGGTGAAGTGCGGCGGCGGCGAGGGCGGGCACAACGGCCTGCGCTCGATGTCGAAGTCGCTCGGCACGAAGGACTACGTACGGGTGCGGTTCGGCATCGGCCGGCCGCCGGGCCGGCAGGACCCGGCTGACTACGTACTCTCGGATTTCTCCCCGTCGGAGCGCAAGGAGCTGGAGTTCCTGGTGGATCGCGCGGCGGACGTGGTGGAGTCCGTGGTTCTGAAGGGCGTGGAGCCGACGCAGAACCTGTACCACGGGGGTTGACCGGCGGGGCGGAGCCCGGCCGGTAGCCTCGGGCGGCGGGAGCGAAGGCGGGTGACGGGAGCATCATGGGCAGTCCTCCGATGATCGACGGCGGGTTCGCCCGGTGGCTGGCGTCCCGGGCCGGTCAGGCGCTGACGGCCCTGCGCGCGGAGATGGGCTTCGCCGACGTGGGCGCGCTCCGGTCGGCCGGTGACAAGGTCTCGCACGATCTGATCCGCACCGAGCTGGCGAAGTGGCGGCCGGCGGACGCGGTGCTGTCGGAGGAGGACGAGGGTTCGCGGCTGGCCTGGACGGCGGAGGTGACGGACGCGGCGTTGTCGCGCCTGAACGCGGACCGGGTCTGGATCATCGATCCGCTGGACGGCACCCGGGAGTACGCGGAGGAGGGGCGCGCGGACTGGGCGGTGCACGTGGCGCTGTGGTCGCGTAACGCGTCGAGGCCGCACGGTCTGGTGGCGGGCGCGGTGGCGCTGCCGGCCCAGCACCGGGTGCTGGGCACGGACCACCCGCCGGCGTACCCGCCGATGACTGTGGAGGCGGCCACCGGGAGCGGAGCGCGGGTCATCCGGTTGGCTGCCAGTCGTAGCCGTCCGCCGGTTTTCCTGACCGACCTGGCAGAGGACGTCGGCGCTCATCTGGTTCCGATGGGCTCGGCGGGCGCGAAGATCGCCGCCGTGGTCACCGGTGAGGTCGACGCGTACATCCACGCGGGCGGTCAGTACGAGTGGGATTCGGCCGCTCCGGTCGCTGTGGCGACGGCCACCGGTCTGCATGCTTCCCGGATCGACGGTTCTGCGCTGAAATACAACGGGGCCGACCCGCGTCTACCGGATCTGCTGGTCTGCCGCAAGGATCTCGCGAGTCGGTTGCTTGCAGCGTTGCAGCGGCATTCCGGGTAACCTGAGCGTTCTTCTTCACGAGTCCGACCTGAAAGGTCTGGAATCCGATGTACGGATCCGTGCGAATCGAGTTCGTGTCATGACGTCCCCCGCCGCGTACCAGGTGTCGCACCTCGACGCGCTCGAGGCGGAGAGCATCTTCGTGATGCGCGAGGTCGTCGCCGAGATGGAACGGCCGGTGCTGCTGTTCTCCGGCGGCAAGGACTCGATCGTGATGCTCCGGTTGGCACAGAAGGCGTTCGCGCCGGCCAACATCCCCTTCCCGGTGATGCACGTGGACACCGGGCACAACTTCCCCGAGGTGCTCGACTACCGCGATCAGCGGGTGGCCGAGCTGGGCCTGCAGCTCATCGTGGCGAGCGTGCCGGAGGCGCTGAACAAGGGCCTGGTCCGCGAGTCGGCCGACGGCATGCGCAACCGGATCCAGACGCCGGTGCTGCTGGAGGCGGTGGAGAAGCACCGCTTCGACGCGCTGTTCGGCGGCGCCCGGCGCGACGAGGAGAAGGCGCGGGCCAAGGAGCGGGTGTTCAGCTTCCGCGACGAGTTCGGCCAGTGGGATCCGAAGAACCAGCGTCCGGAGCTGTGGGCGCTCTACAACGGCCGGCACCACCCGGGCGAGTCGATCCGGGTGTTCCCGCTGTCGAACTGGACCGAGCTGGACGTCTGGCACTACATCGAGCGGGAGCGGATCCCGCTGCCGTCGATCTACTACGCGCACGAGCGCGAGGTGATCGAGCGCGACGGCATGCTCTACGCGGTGAACGAGTTCTTCCGGGCGCGCGCCGGTGAGCAGCCGTTCAAGGCCCAGGTGCGGTACCGGACCGTGGGTGACGCCTCCTGCACCGCGGCGGTCCGCTCGGACGCCGACACGGTGGAGAAGGTGATCGAGGAGGTGGCCGCCACGCGGATCACCGAGCGCGGCGCGACCCGCGGCGACGACCGGGTCAGCGAGGCCGCCATGGAGGACCGCAAGCGAGAGGGCTACTTCTGATGAGCGTCGAGACCCTGGCCCCGGCCGAGAGCGAGACCGCGCGGCCGATGGACCTGCTGCGGTTCGCCACCGCGGGCAGTGTCGACGACGGCAAGTCGACGCTGATCGGCCGTCTGCTCTACGACACCAAGTCGCTGTTCAGCGACCAGCTCGCCGCCGTCGAGGCGGTCAGCGCGGCCCGTGGCGACGAGTACACGAACCTGGCGCTGCTCACCGACGGCCTGCGCGCCGAGCGGGAGCAGGGCATCACGATCGACGTGGCGTACCGCTACTTCGCCACGCCGCGGCGGAAGTTCATCATCGCCGACACCCCGGGGCACATCCAGTACACCCGGAACATGGTCACCGGCGCCTCCACCGCCGACCTGGCGCTGATCCTGGTGGACGCGCGTAAGGGCCTGGTGGAGCAGTCCCGCCGGCACGCGTTCCTCTGCTCGCTGCTGCGGGTGCCGCACCTGGTCCTGTGCGTGAACAAGATGGACCTGGTGGACTGGTCGCAGGAGGTCTACGAGCGGATCGCGGACGAGTTCACCGCGTTCGCCGCGAAGCTCGACGTGCCGGACCTGACAGTGGTGCCGGTCTCCGCGCTGCAGGGCGACAACATCGTCACCCGCTCGGAGAACATGCCCTGGTACGAGGGCCCGTCGCTGCTGCACCACCTGGAGCGGGTGCACATCGCCTCGGACCGCAACCTGGTCGACGTGCGGTTCCCGGTGCAGTACGTGATCCGGCCGCAGTCCACCACAGTCACCGACTACCGGGGTTACGCCGGTCAGGTGGCCTCGGGTGTGCTCAAGCCGGGCGACGAGGTGATGGTGCTGCCGTCGGGCTTCACCAGCCGGATCGCGGCGGTGGAGACCGCCGACGGCCCGGTGGACGAGGCGTTCCCGCCGATGTCGGTGACGGTCCGGCTGACCGACGAGCTGGACATCTCCCGCGGCGACATGATCTGCCGGCCGAACAACGCCCCGATGGCCGTGCAGGACATCGAGGCGATGGTCTGCTGGATGGACGAGACGCGGCCGTTGCAGGTCGGCGGCAAGTACGCGATCAAGCACACGACCCGTTCGGCGCGGGCGATCGTGCGCGGGCTGCACTACCGGCTGGACATCAACTCGCTGCACCGCGACGAGTCGGCCGGTGAGCTGAAGCTCAACGAGATCGGCCGGGTCCGGCTGCGCACCACGGTTCCGCTGCTGGCCGACGAGTACCGCCGTAACCGCACCACCGGCGGCTTCGTCATCATCGACGAGTCGACGAACCGTACGGTCGGCGCCGGCATGATCGTCGAGGCCGGCTGACGCACGTGACGAGAAGGCCCCCGGCGCTGCGCCGGGGGCCTTTCGCGTTCAGTCCAGGCGGGTGACGCCGCCGGCCGGGAGCACCGTGAGCGTGCCGGGGGCGGTGAAGCCGCGCTCGGCGTACGCCGCCGTGACGGCGGCGGCCACCGCGTCGGCGGCGTCCGCGTCGACGAGGGCGAGCACGCAGCCGCCGAAACCACCGCCGGTCATCCGCGCGCCGTACGCCCGGGCGGCCAGCGCCGCCTCGACCGCGGTGTCGATCTCCGGCACGGTGATCTCGAAGTCGTCGCGCATGGAGGCGTGCGAGGCGGTCAGCAGCGGACCGGTGTCGCGGACCCGCCCGGCGCGCAGCAGCGCGACGGTGTCGAGCACCCGCTGGTTCTCGGTCACCACGTGCCGGACCCGGCGGCGGGTCTCGTCGTCGAGGCGCGCCAGCGCGGCGTCGAGGTCGGCGACCGTCACGTCGCGCAGCGCGGTCACCCCGAGCGTCGCGGCTGCCCGCTCGCAGCTGCGGCGGCGGGCCGCGTACTCGCCGTCCGCGTGCCGGTGCGGCGCCCGGCTGTCGATCACCAGCACGGCCAGCCCGGCGTCGTCCAGGTCGAACGGGATCTGCTCGACCTCCTCGGTGCGGCAGTCGAGGAACAGGGCGTGCCCGGCCCGGCCGCGGATCACCGCGGACTGGTCCATGATCCCGGTGGGCGCGCCGACGTAGTCGTTCTCGGCCCGCTGGGCGAGCCGCGGCCACCGCCCGGCGGGCAGGTCGAGCCCGCCGAGGTCGACCAGGGCGGCCAGCACCGCCGACTCGATCGCCGCCGACGAGGAGAGCCCGGAGCCGACCGGCACGTCGGAGGCGACGGCGAGCCGCGCGCCCGGCACGTCGTGGCCGTCGGCGCGCAGCGTCCACACCACCCCGGCCACGTAGGCGGCCCACCCGTCGACCCGGCCGGGCTCGTCGGCCTCCGCCGCGCCGAACTCGACCGGTTCGTCGCCGAGCTCCGACCAGACGGTCCAGCGTGCGCCGGGGGCGGGCGCGGCGGCGACCACGGTACGCAGCGGCAGCGCGAAGGGCAGCACGAAGCCGTCGTTGTAGTCGGTGTGCTCGCCGATCAGGTTGACCCGGCCGGGAGCCGCCCAGCGGCCCGCCGGCTCGGTGCCGTACCGCTGCCGGAAGCCGGCGGTGGCGCGGTCGGCGACGTTCATGAGGGCTGTCCCGCGACGTGCTCGCGGTAGAACGCCCAGGCGTCGCCGACCATGTCGTGCAGGGTCGGCTTGGCCGGCGTCCAGCCCAGCTCGTCGCGGGCCAGCGCGGAGGACGCGACCAGCTCGGCCGGGTCGCCCTCGCGGCGGGGGGCCACCTCGACCGGCACCGTGTGCCCGGTGACCTCGCGGACCACGTCGACCACCTGCCGGTTGGTGAAGCCGTTGCCGTTGCCGAGGTTGTAGATGCGGTGCCGGCCGGGGGTGGCCGCGTCCAGCGCGAGCAGGTGGGCGCGGGCCAGGTCCTCGACGTGGATGTAGTCGCGTACACAGGTGCCGTCGACTGTGGGGTAGTCGTCGCCGAAGAGCTGGAGCTTGTCCCGCCGCCCGGCGGCCACGTCGAGCGCGATCGGGATGAGGTGCGTCTCCGGGTCGTGCCGTTCGCCGATGGCCAGCCCGTCGCGCAGGTACGCCCCGGCGACGTTGAAGTAGCGCAGCGAGACGGCGGCCAGGTCGTGCGCGATGGCCTCGGAGGTCAGCGCCATGTCGACGGCCAGCTTGGTGGCGCCGTAGGTGCTGGTGGGGGCCTTGACGGCGGTCTCCGGGATGGGCAGCTCGGTGGGGTTGCCGTAGACGGCGGCGGTGGAGGAGAAGACCATCCGGGGCACCCGGGCGGCGCGGACCGCGTCGATGAGCGCGATCGAGCCGACCGTGTTGGTGTGCCAGTACAGCTCGGGGCGGATCATCGACTCGCCGGCGGCGATGAGGGCGGCGAAGTGCAGCACGCCGTCGAACCCGGCGTCGGGGGTGAGCACCTGGGCGGCCTCGTGCACCGGCAGCTCGACGTGGGTGGCGTCGGGGGCGAGGGCTTCCCGGTGACCGGTGCGCAGGTCGTCCAGCACGGTCACCTGGTGGCCGTGGTCGAGCAGCATCCGGGTCACCACGCTGCCGATGTAGCCGGCGCCGCCGGTGACGAGCAGTTTCACGTCGGTCCTCCTGCCTGGGCCGCGTCCCGCGGCGGCCGTTCCGCGATCACCCTACGGCCGAGGGCTGTGTCGCGGCTGTCGAGTTGAGTCCGCCTCCATTCCACCATAATCCTTCATGATTGAACAGATCCGAACATCGGGCCGAGCGTGCGGTGGCCGCTGTCTACCATCCTTCTCATGCGGGAGGGTGGTGGTCCCGGGCCCCGGCGGCGACCGTCGGGGCGGCCCCGACGCGAACCCGGCCCGCTGGCCCGCACCGTGGCCCGTCTCGTGGTGCGCGGCGCAGACGGCGCCACCCGCCTGGTCACCGCCCTGCTCGGGGCCAGCCCCACCGCCGGGCGGGAACGGATCAGCGAGGCCGAGCTGCGGGACCTGGTCGCGGCGAACACGCTGCTCGACCCGGACGAACGGCGGATCATCGACGAGGTGCTGGTGGCCGGCGCCCGGCTCGTCCGCGAGGTGATGGTGCCCCGCACCGAGGTGGTCTTCCTCAGCGCGGCGCTTCCGCTGACGCAGGCCCAGCGGCTGGTCCGGGACGACCCGCACACCCGCTACCCGGTGGTCGACGGCACCCACGACGACGTGGTCGGCCTGGTGCACCTGCGGGACGTGCTGCTGCGCCCGGACGCGGACCGGCTGCTCCTGGTCGGCGACCTGATCCGGGAGGTGAAGCGCCTGCCGGACAGCAAGCGCGTGCTGGCGGCGCTCACCGAGATGCGCCGGGAGGGCCACCACCTGGCCGTCGTCGTCGACGAGTACGGCGGCACGGCCGGCATCGTCACCTGCGAGGACCTGGTCGAGGAACTGGTCGGGGAGATCCGCGACGACGAGCACGGCCCGCTCGAACCGGAACCCGCCGGCCTGCCCGCGGTCGTCGACGGCCGGCTCAACCTGACCGACTTCGCCGAGCGCACCGGGGTGTCGCTGCCCGCCGGGCCGTACGAGACGGTGGGCGGGTTCGTGATGGCCGCCCTGGGCCGGCTGCCGGTGGCGGGCGACGAGGTGCCGGTGGCTGTCGACCCGGCCACCGGATCGGTTCCGGCCGATCCGGCGGGCTGGCTGCTGCGCGTGCTCACGCTCGACGGCCGGCGCGTGTCCCGCCTGGCGGTCTCCGCCGCGCGGCTGCCCGAGCCCCGGCGTGAGGTGAACGGTCCGCTTCCGCCCGTACCCGCCCGATCCACCGGCCCGTCATGACGGACGCCGGGGCTTGCTGACAGAATTGCCGCCATGTCCGACGTACCCGCCCGCCCGCGCGTCTTCTCCGGCATCCAGCCGACGGCCGACTCGTTCCACCTCGGCAACTACCTGGGCGCGCTGCGGCACTGGGTGGCGTTGCAGGACAGCCACGACGCCTACTACTGCGTGGTCGACCTGCACGCGATCACCGCCGGACACGACCCCAAGGTGCTCAAGCGCCGCAGCCGGGTGGCCGCCGCGCAGCTGTTCGCGCTCGGCCTGGACCCGGAGCGCAGCACGCTGTTCGTGCAGTCGCAGGTGCCCGAGCACTCGCAGCTGGCCTGGGTGCTCGGCTGCATCACCGGCTTCGGCGAGGCCGGCCGGATGACCCAGTTCAAGGACAAGTCGCAGAAGCAGGGCAGCGAGCGGGCCAGCGTCGGCCTGTTCACGTACCCGATCCTCCAGGCCGCGGACATCCTGCTCTACCAGGCGAACGCGGTGCCGGTCGGCGAGGACCAGCGGCAGCACCTGGAGCTCTCCCGCGACCTGGCGCAGCGGTTCAACTCGCTGTTCGGCAGCACCTTCACCGTGCCCTCCCCGCACATCGTGAAGGACACCGCGAAGATCACCGACCTGCAGGACCCGACGGCCAAGATGTCGAAGTCGTCGTCCTCCCCGGCCGGCATCATCGACCTGCTGGAGGACCCGGCCCGCTCGGCCAAGAAGATCCGCTCGGCGGTCACCGACACCGGCCGCGAGATCGTCTTCGACGCCGAGGGCAAGCCGGGCATCACCAACCTGCTGACGATCTACTCCGCGCTCTCCGGCCGGTCCATCGACGACCTGGTCGCCGCGTACGACGGCAAGGGCTACGGCGACCTGAAGAAGGACCTCGCCGAGGTGGTGCGGGAGTTCGTCACGCCGATCCAGGAACGCACGAACGCCTACCTGAACGACCCGGCCCAGCTCGACAAGCTGCTGGCGCGGGGCGCGGAGAAGGCCCGGTCGGTGGCCGCGGGGACGCTGCGGGACGCGTACGAGCGGGTCGGCTTCTTCCCGCCGGTGCGGTTCGAGTAACGGCCCGGACGGGCGGAGACGGGTGACGCAGCCGGTGGCCGGAGGGGTGGCGCGCGACGTGGCGGGCAGTGACACGGCGCCGGGCGGCGCGGACACGATCCAGATCGGGATCGCTGTCGACGTCCCCGAGCCCTGGGGCGGGATGCTCACCCGCCGCCGGGTCGAGGCCGGCGACCCGCTCGCCGTCCCCGCGCACGTCACCCTCCTCGGGCCCACCGAGATCCCGGTACGCGCGCTGCCCGCCGTCGAGGCGCACCTGGACCGGGTCGCCGCCACGCACCTGCCGTTCACGCTGCACCTGCGCGGCACCGGTACGTTCCGGCCGGTGACCCAGGTGGTCTTCGTGGCGGTGGCGGCCGGGATCAGCGAGTGCGAACTGCTCGCCGCCGCTATCAACTCGGCCCCCGAGCTGCGGCGCGAGCTGCGCTTCCCGTACCACCCGCACGTCACAGTGGCGCAGGACGTGCCGCCCGAGGTGCTCGACAAGGCGTACGAGGATCTCGCTGACTTCTCCGCGTTGTTCCAGGTGGACGCGTTCACGCTGTTCTCGCACAGCGGGGCGACCCGGTGGCAGCCCCGCCGCGACTTCCGGCTCGGCGGCCACAGCTGAACATCCGACCGGCCGGGGCCCCTCCGCCACGGGCGGAGATCGGCGAGGATGACGGGGTGAACGTCTTCGGCCGGATCGAGGCGGCGGTGGGGCGCCGCATCGACGCGGCCCGGAGCCGCTCGTCGGTCTTCGACCACGTCTGGCGGGCCGGGACGCTCTACGCCGACCTGCTCGCCGGGCGGCTCGCCGCCGCCATCGCGTACTACGGCTTCTTCGCCGTGTTCGCGCTCGCGCTCGTCGCGTACTGGATCTTCGGCGCGGTGCTGCGGGACAACGAGGAGGTCAGCCGCGGTGCGGCCCACTTCCTGGAGGAGAACCTGCCCTTCCTCGACCCGGCGCAGATCGCCGAGAGCAGCGGCACCGTCGGCGTGGTCGGCCTGGTCATCCTGGTCTTCACCGGCATCGGCTGGGTGGAGGCGATCCGCTCCTCGCAGCGGCTGATGTACGGCTTCAACCAGCAGCCCGGCAACCTGGTGGTGCGGCGCCTGGTCGACCTGGGCGTGCTGGTCGCGGTCTTCGTGCTGCTGTTCGTCTCGGTCGCCGCCGTGGACGCGCTGGAGTCACTGCTGCGCTTCCTGCTGCGCAGCACCGGCTCGGTGGGCCTGACCACGATCAGCGCGGTGCTGAGCGTGCTCGTCAACGCCGTGCTCGCCGCCGCGCTGCTGCTCGCAGTGCCCCGGCTTCGGATGAGCCGGCGCCGGCTGCGCCCGGCGATCCTGACCATCGCCGTCGGTATCACCCTGCTGAACACCGTGGGGCGCTACTACGTGGTACGCACCGAGCGGAACCCCGCGTACACGGTGGTCGCCACCGCCGTCGGCCTGTTGCTCTACCTCTACCTGCTCAACCAGCTGGTGCTCTTCGGCGCCGCGCTCGCCGCGACCAGCCGGTACGGCCGGGTGGTGGACCTGGCCGAGGGCGGGGCCCGGGAGGTGGACGTGGAGGCGGACGTGCTCGACGAGGAGACCGAACCGGGCACACCGGGAGGGGCGGGATGAGCGCGCGGATCCGGATCGACGCCGAGTCGGCGGTGCCGCCGTACGAGCAGGTGCGGGCGCAGTTCGCCGCGCGCATCGGCGACGGGCGGCTGCCGGTGGGCACCCGGCTCCCGGCGGTGCGGCAGCTCGCCGCCGACCTGGGGCTGGCGGTGAACACCGTGGCGCGGGCGTACCGGGAACTGGAGGGTGCCGGGCTGGTGGAGACGCGGGGCCGGCACGGCACGGTGGTGGCCCCCGGCCGGGACGACGCCACCGACCGGCTGCAGCGAACCGCCGCCGAGTACGCCGCCGAGGCGCGTCGCCTGGGTGTCCCGCCGGAGCGGGCGGTCGCGCTGGTCCGTGCGGCGCTGGACGCCGGTACGCGTGGCTGAGCGTGGTCCCCGAAGCGGGGAGAGTCCGATGATTGCGTTCCCCGGTCCGGCACGCGGCGACCATGATGGGCCGGTGGGCGCACTCGTGACTCTGGACCTGCCGGACGACTCCCCGATCCGGGGTCTGCCGTGGATCATCACGTTCGGCCCGCTCGGCGCCGAGGACGACTGGGAGCCGGTGGTCTGCGGCCCGTACGAGCGACAGCACGCGCTGGCGCTCGCCGAGGCGGTGGTGGCCGACGAGCAGCTGATGGCGGTGGTGGAGCCGCTGCTGCCGGCGCTCACGCCGGAGGAGATCCGCGGCGAGATCGCCGCCGCGCAGATCGCCGCCGAGGACGAGGCGGCCGAGATCGACCAGGCGGACCTCTACGGCGACTTCGAGGACGTCATCGACGAGGAGCTGGAACGCGCCGCCGACCGCGAGCCGGAGCCCGAGCCGGCGAAGGCGCCCGACCGGGAGGAGATCCGGGCCGGGTTCGCCCGGATCGCCGCGCTGCTCACCGCCAAGGGCGGCTGAGAGCGGGCTCGCTCCCCGATGGACACCGGCCCCCCGGGAGCGTGCTCCCGAGGGGCCGGGGCCACCTCACCCCCCACCACAAGGGGTCGGCAGCCCAGCCGCCCGTCGGCGCGGGGCACAACGGACGGCCAGGTCGTTGGCGGGTTACCCGGCTCAGCGCCGTTCGAACCACGCAGCCGCGTCCACCGGCAGGACGTACCCGTCGCCCCGCTCGGTGAGGTCGGCGCTGGCGACGAGCGGGCGGCCGTGGCCGCTCACCGTCACGTCGGCGCCGCTGATGTTCACCACGCACGTCACCTCGGCGTCGCCGGTGGTGCGGCGGAACGCGAGTACGCCGGGCTCGGTCTCCAGCCAGGTGATGCCGTCCAGGCCGGCCAGCGCCGGGTGCTCGTGCCGGACGCGCAGCGCGGTCCGGTACAGCTCCAGCGTCGAGCCGGGCGTACCGGCCTGGGCGGCCACCGACAGCTCCCGCCAGGTCGCCGGCGCCGGCAGCCAGCTCAGCTCGCTGCCGTCCGGCCCGAAGCCGTACGGGGGCAGGTCGCCACCCCACGGGATCGGCACGCGGCAGCCGTCGCGGCTCTCCCCGGTGCGCCGGAACGCGGGGTCCTGACGCAGCTCGTCCGGGAGGTCCAGCACCTCCGGCAGGCCCAGTTCCTCGCCCTGGTAGACGTACGCGCAGCCGGGCAGCGCGAACATCAGCAGCGCGGCGGCGCGGGCGCGGCGCAGGCCGACCTCGCCGTCGCCGTACCGGGTGACGTGCCGCTGCCGGTCGTGGTTGGAGAGCACCCAGGTGGTCGGCGCGCCCACGATCGTGGACTCGGCCAGCGCCGTGTCGATCACCTTGCGGAACGAGTCGGCCGACCAGGTGGCGTCGAGGAAGTCGAAGCTGAACGCCTGGTGCAGCTCGTCCGGGCCGATGTAGCGGGCCAGGCGCTGCGGCGTCTCGGCCCACGCCTCGGCGACCGCCATCCGGCCGCCCGGGTAGCTGTCCAGGATCGGCCGCCAGGCGCGGTAGATGTCGTGCACCTCGTCCTGGTCGAAGTACGGCAGCCGGCCCTTGCCCAGCAGCTCGGACTGACGCTGGCCGGTGGTCATCGAGTTGAAGCCGACGTCCGGCAGGCCCTCGGCCTTGATCATTCCGTGCGCCACGTCGATCCGGAAGCCGTCCACGCCGCGGTCCAGCCAGAAGCGCAGCACGTCCTCGAATTCGGCCCGCACCTCCGGGTGGCGCCAGTTCAGGTCGGGCTGGGCCGGGTCGAACAGGTGCAGGTACCACTGGCCGTCGACAACGCGCGTCCACGCCGGGCCGCCGAAGATGCTCTCCCAGTCGTTCGGCGGCAGCTCGCCCTGCTCGCCCTTGCCGTCGGCGAACAGGTAGCGCTCCCGCTCCGGCGAACCGGGTCCGGCGGCGAGCGCGGCGGTGAACCACGGGTGCGCGCTGGAGGTGTGGTTCGGCACCATGTCGACGATGATCCGCAGGCCGAGCGCGTGCGCGTCGGTGATCATCTCGTCGAAGTCGGTCAGGTTGCCGAACAGCGGGTCGACGTCCCGGTAGTCGGACACGTCGTAGCCGGCGTCGACCTGCGGCGAGGTGTAGAACGGCGTCAGCCAGAGCGCGTCCACGCCGAGGTCGCGCAGGTACGGCAGGCGCTGCCGGATGCCCTGGAGGTCACCCACGCCGTCGGCGTTCGCGTCGGCGAAGCTGCGGACGTACACCTGGTAGACGACAGCGGACCGCCACCAGTCGTCGTCGGCGGTGCGAGGGGTGGTGCTGGGGGCGGAGGTCATCGCTGTCGATCCCGTTCTGTGGCGGCTTCTGGTGCGGCGCAGGGTGTCTGAGCAGAATGCCGCCACTAGACTGCAAGAGTCAAGCATTCCTTGCGCAAGAAATGACAGCCATCACCCGCGCCGGCCCTGACCTCGTCTCCCGCATCCCGGGACGGCCACCCCGCCGGCCCTTCCGGCCGGCGCCGTCGTTTCGACGTCGATCATGAAGTTAACCCCGACATTCCGGACCCCAGCCCCCGCCAACCTCATGATCGCCACTCTCGGCCCGGCCGCCTCCTGCCCGCCCTGACCCGCCCCGCGGGCGTTGATCAAGGAGTTTGTGTCCCGAGTGGAGATCAACCCGGACACACCCCTTGATCAACGGGGGGGTCCGTGGGGTGAGCCCGGCCGGGGTGGCTCGGGTGATCATGAGGTGGGCGGCCTTTGCCGTCCGATTTGTCGCCGTCAACTTCATGATCGACGCGTCGGAGGGCCGGGGGAGAAGGGGGTGCGGCGGGGGTTAGGCGGGGATGGGGAGGGACGGGGTGGGGGAGGAAGGGGTGGCGGGGCGCTGGCGGCTGGGGGGAGTTGCGGGCTTCGCCACCGCTGTGGAGCCGCGTACCACCAGCTCGGGGCGGAACAGGTACTCGGAGTTCGGGGACGGGTGACCGTTGATCTCGTCGACCAGGGCCCGCACCGCCGCCACCGCCATGGCGGCCACCGGCTGGCGCACTGTGGTCAGCGGCGGGTCGGTGAACGCCATCAGCGGGGAGTCGTCGTACCCGACCACGGAGATGTCGCCGGGCACCGACAGCCCGCGCTGGCGGGCGGCCCGGATCGCGCCGAGCGCCATCAGGTCCGAGCCGCAGACGAGCCCGGTGACGCCGCGCTCGATGAGCCGGCCGGCGGCCGCCTCGCCGCCCTCGACGCCGAACAGCGACAGCTCGGTCAGCTCGGTCAGTTCGTCGGAGGTGATGTCGGTCAGGCGCTCCATCGCGGCCTTGTAGCCGGCGACCTTGCGCTGCACCGGCACGAACCGGTCCGGGCCGGTGATCAGGCCGATCCGGCGGTGCCCGAGCGCGACCAGGTGGGCGACGGCGAGTTCGGCGGACTCCCGGTCGTCGCAGGAGACGAACGGCGCGGGGATGCCCGGCGCGTACCCGTTGATCATGACGATCGGCAGCGGCCGGGCCAGGAGCGTGCGGTAGCGGTCGTGGTCGGCGGCGGTGTCGGCGTGCAGGCCGGAGACGAAGACGATGCCGGAGACCTGGCGGTCCAGCAGCATCTCCACGTACTCGTCCTCGCGGACGCCACCCGGCGTCTGCGTGCAGAGCACCGGTGTGTACCCGGTGGGGGCGAGCGCGGACTCGATGATCTGGGCGAACGCCGGGAAGATCGGGTTGTCCAGCTCCGGCACGACCAGGCCGACCAGTCCGGCGCTGCGCTTGCGCAGCCGGGCCGGTCGTTCGTAGCCGAGCACATCGAGGGCGGTGAGGACGGCCTGCCGGGTCTCGGGGGCCACACCGGGGCGGTCGTTGAGCACCCGCGACACCGTGGCCTCGCTGACTTCAGCCTGTTGGGCGATGTCGGACAGTCGAGCGCGCATGTGCGGCACTTTAGCCCAACGGCAAAGTCTTGCGTACACTTCTGCAAGCCCTTCCATTCTCTGCAACCTCTTGCTAACGTCCCCGCAACATGCGAGAGCAGCGGCGCAGCATCTCGGCGCCGGTCAGCAAGAACTTTCAGAGGTTTCCACTGGCGGGCCGCCCTTCCCCCGGCGGGCCGCCATGACGACAGGAGTACCGATGCGCATCCGTACCGCGGGTGTGGTCGCCGTCCTCGGCCTGGCGCTCGCCGCCTCCGGCTGTGGTGACAGCGGCAGCGACGACAAGCCGGCCGCCGGCGAGTCCAAGGCGACCGGCGGCAAGCTGGTCATCTGGGCCGACGACAAGCGCACGGCCGCCCTCAAGCCGTTCGCCGAGGAGTTCGGCAAGGAGAACGGCGTGACCGTCGAGGTCCAGGCCGTCTCCAAGGACCTGCAGACCAACTTCGTCACCGCCTCGCAGCAGGGCAGCGGCCCGGACGTCGTGGTCGGCGCGCACGACTGGATCGGCAACCTGGTCCAGAACGGCGCCATCGACCCGGTGCAGCTCGCGGCCGAGCAGAAGTCCGGCTTCAACGAGACCGCGATCAAGGCCGTCACGTTCAACGGCCAGCTCTACGGCGTGCCCTACGCCACCGAGAACGTCGCGCTGATCCGCAACACCGAGCTGGCCCCCGAGGCGCCGAAGACGATCGAGGACCTGGTCGCCACCGGCAAGAAGCTCAAGGCCGAGAAGAAGGCCAGCGAGATCCTCTGCCTGCAGTCCGGCCAGAACGGCGACGCGTACCACATCTACCCGCTCTACACCTCGGGCGGCGGCTACCTGTTCGGCACCGCGGCGAACGGCGACTACGACCCGAAGGACCTGGGCGTGGGCAAGCCGGAGTCGATCGCTGCCTTCCAGAAGATCGCCAAGCTGGGTGAGAAGGGCGAGGGTGCGCTGAAGCGCTCCATCACCGGCGAGAACTCCATCGCCACCTTCACCGGCAAGAAGTGCGCGTTCCTGGTCTCCGGCCCGTGGGCGGTGGCCGACGCCAAGAAGGCCAACATCGCGTACGACATCTCCCCGGTCCCCGGCTTCGCCGGTGGCAAGGAGGCCCAGCCGTTCGTGGGCGTCCAGGCGTTCTACGTGGCCGCGAAGGGCAAGAACAAGGCCCTGGCGCAGGAGTTCGTCACCAACTACGTGACCAAGCCCGAGCTGGCCGTCGCGCTGTACAAGGCCGAGCCGCGCCCGCCGGCGCTGACCGCCGCCTTCGACCAGGTCAAGGGCGAGGACCCGGACCTGGCCAAGTTCTCCGAGGCCGGTAAGAACGGCCAGGTCCTCCCGGCGATCCCGGCCATGGCCGCGATCTGGGACCCGTTCGGCAAGGCGGAGGCCGCCATCATCGGTGGCGCCGACCCGGCCAAGACGATCACGGCCGCCGGCAAGACCATCCAGGGTCAGATCAAGTAATGAGCGCGCCGCTGTCCGGCCCGGGGTCTGCACCGCAGGCCCCGGGCCGGGAGCCCGTACGCCGTGGGCTCCCGCGCACGTCCCGTACCGCGCGGCAACACGCGCCGATCACCGCGACCGGCCTCGTCGTCAAGGTGGTCCTGCTCGGCCTGGTGGCCGGGATCGCGATCTGGGCGGCCTTCCCGCTCATCGAGGCCGAGCACTGGCTCGCGCTGGGCGTCCTGGCGGTCACCACCGCCGGCCTGTTCTACCTCTACCTGAGCCGCCGGCACATCCCGGCCAAGTACCTGGTCCCCGGCACGCTCTTCCTGATCGCGTTCCAGATCTTCCCGGTGCTCTACACCGCGAGCACCGCGTTCACGAACTTCGGCGACGGCCACCGCGGCAGCAAGGACGACGCGATCGTCGCCGTGCAGACCTCCTCGGTGAAGCAGGTGCCCGGCTCGACCGAGTACAACCTCACCATCGCCACCGAGGGCGACCCGGCGACGGGTGATCTGGTCTTCCTGCTCAGCGACCCGAAGACCAAGGAGGTCTACGCCGGCGACGCGGACGGGCTGCGCAAGCTCGACGCCGCCGACGTCGAGCTGAGCAGCCTCAGCGGCAAGATCACCGCCGCGGACGGCTACACCCTGCTGAACATCGGGCAGGCCAGCAGCCGCAGCGACGCCGTCACCGCGCTCGTCGTGCCCACCGACGAGGGCGCCATCCGCTCCAACGGCCTGACCCGGGCCTACGAGGGCAAGGCGATCCGGGCGTACGACGCCGCGTGCGACTGCGTCAAGGACAGCGAGACCGGCAAGACGTGGACCGCCGACGAGAAGTCCGGCTCCTTCGTCGCCGCCGACGGCGAGCGCCTCGCCCAGGGCTGGAAGGTCGACGTCGGGCTGAAGAACTTCAGCACCGTGCTGACCGACCCGAACATCTCCGGCCCGTTCTTCGGCACGCTGGCCTGGAACTTCGCGTTCGCGATCGGCTCCACCGGCCTGACGTTCCTGCTCGGCATGGCGATCGCGCTCGCGCTGCACTCACCCCGGATGCGCGGCACCAACTTCTACCGGATCCTGCTGATCCTGCCGTACGCCATGCCGTCGTTCGCCATGCTGCTGATCTGGCGGGACATGTTCAACACCGACTTCGGCCTGCTCAACAACCTGTTCGGGCTGAACGTCGACTGGTTCGGCGGCAACTGGTCGGCAAGGATCGCGGTGCTGCTGGTGCAGTTGTGGCTCGGCTACCCGTACATGTTCCTGGTGGCCACCGGCGCGTTGCAGGCCATCCCGCGGGAGCTGACCGAGGCCACCTCGGTCGACGGCGCGTCACCCTGGCAGTCGTTCCGCGCGGTCACCCTGCCGCTGCTGCTGGTGGCGCTCTCGCCGCTGCTGATCGCGTCGTTCGCGTTCAACTTCAACAACGTCAACGCGATCCTGTTCACCACCGAGGGCGGCCCGTTCGCGCCGGACAATCCGCGTAACGGCGCCACCGACCTGCTGATCACCTACACGTACCGGCTCGCGTTCGGCGCGCAGGGCGCCGAGTTCGGCCTGGCCGCCACCGTCTCGATCTTCATCTTCGCGATCGTGGCGACGGTGTCGGCGATCAGCTTCCGGCGGACCCGCAAGCAGGAGGAGGTGTACTCGTGACCACCATCGCGGAGACGCCCGCACCCACTGCGACCCGTAAGCCGGCCCGCCGCTCGCGTGGCCGCTGGTTCGCCCAGGTGGGCTGGCGGCACCTGGTCGGGGTGCTGGCGGTGGCGTTCAGCCTCTTCCCGATCCTGTTCGTGATCTCGGCGGCGTTCAACCCGCTCGGCACGCTCTCCTCCACCGAGCTGCTGCCGACCGGGGCGTCGCTGGAGAACTTCACGAACCTGTTCGACAACACCGCGTTCGGCCACTGGTTCCTCAACTCGCTGCTGCTGGCGGGCGTGGCCAGCTTCGCGTCGATCTTCCTGTCGTCGCTCGCGGCGTACGTGTTCTCCCGGATGCGTTTCGCCGGGCGCCGGGTCGGCCTGCTCGCGTTGCTGCTGATCCAGATGTTCCCGCAGTTCCTGGCGATCGTGGCGATCTTCCTGATCTTCACCACGCTCACCGACCTCTACCCGTCGATCGGGTTCAACACCCCGTGGGGCCTGTTCCTGCTCTACATGGGTGGCGCGCTCGGCGCGAACACCTGGCTGATGAAGGGCTTCTTCGACACGCTGCCGAAGGAGCTGGACGAGTCGGCGACCATGGACGGCGCGTCGCACGTGCAGGTCTTCTTCCGGATCATGCTGCCGCTGGTGGCCCCGATCCTGGCGGTGACCGGCCTGCTCGCGTTCATCGGGTCGATCAACGAGTTCATCATCGCCAACGTGTTCCTCACCGAACCCGAGGCGAAGACCCTCGCGGTCGGCATGTACGGCCTGGTGGCCGGCGAGCGCAACAACAACTTCGGGATGTTCGCGGCGGGCACGCTGCTCACCGCGATCCCGACGGTGCTGGTGTTCCAGCTGCTCCAGCGCTACATCGTCTCCGGACTCACCTCCGGAGCGGTAAAGGGCTGAGCCTCCTCGGCTCACGCTGCGGCAAGGGCGTCGTGTCGGCGTACACCGGAGCGGTTCTCGGGCGGACCGCCGCGGTCGGGTGAACCGGCCGCGGCGGGTGCCCGCCCCCTCTCCCTGTCGGTAGACGCGAAAGGCAGCACCATGTCCCTTCAGCCGCACCACGACGGCTCCGCCACCTACGTCCCGGAGCAGGAGCCCGCGCTCGGGCAGACCGTGCCGGTCTTCGTCCGGGTACCGGCCGGAACCGGCGTCTCCCAGGTACACGTGCGCACCACCGGCGACGGTGAACCCCGCTTCGCCGAGGCACGGGTCGACCGCACCGACGGCGACGACGTGTGGTGGCGGGCCGACGTCGAGGTCCGCAACCCGGTCAGCAACTACCGCTTCCTGCTCGACGGCGAACGCGGCACCCGCTGGCTCAACGCGGCCGGGCTGTCCGGCCACGACGTGCCGGACAACGGCGACTTCAAGCTGGTCAGCTACGCCCCGCCGCCGGCCTGGGCGCGGGACGCGGTGATCTACCAGATCTTCCCGGACCGGTTCGCCCGCTCGGCCGCCGCCGACGGCCGGACCGTGCCGGACTGGGCCATCGGATGCGACTGGGACACCCCGGTCGTCGGCCGCGGCCCGGAGACGCCCCGCCAGTTCTACGGCGGCGACCTCGACGGCGTCACCGAGCACCTGGACCACCTGGACCGGCTCGGCGTCAACACCGTCTATCTCACGCCGGTCTTCCCGGCGCGCTCCAACCACAGGTACGACGCGTCGAGCTTCGACACCGTCGACCCGCTGCTCGGCGGCGACGCGGCGCTGGCCCGGCTCGCCGACGCGGTGCACGCCCGGGGCTGGCGGCTGCTCGGCGACATCACCAGCAACCACACCGGCGACGCCCACGACTGGTTCACCGCCGCCGTCTCCGACTTCAACGCGCCGGAACGCGAGCTGTACTACTTCGACCTGCCCGGCTCGGACTACGAGTCGTGGAACGGGGTGAAGTCGCTGCCGAAGCTGAACTGGGGCAGCGCGGAACTGCGCCGCCGGTTCGCCACCGCCGAGGACTCGCTGCTGCGCCGCTGGCTGCGCCCGCCGTACGGGCTGGACGGCTGGCGGGTCGACGTGGCGAACATGACCGGGCGGCGGGGTGCGGACGCGTACACCCACGAGGTGGCGCGGCTGCTGCGCGAGGTGGTCGCCGAACCCCGCCCCGACGGGCTGCTGCTCGCCGAGCACGGCCACGACCACACCGGTGACCTGGACCGCGACGGCTGGCACGGGACGATGAACTACGTCGGCTTCACCGACCCGGTCTGGTCCTGGCTGCGCCACGGCGACGACCCGGTGCCGAACTTCCTCGGCACCCCGGGCGGGGTACGGCGGCGCGACGCGGACGCGGTGCTCGCCACCATGAACACCTACCGGTCGCTGGTGTCGTGGCGCTCGTACACGCACTCGTGGCAGCTGCTCGGCTCGCACGACTCGGCCCGGATCCGCACCGTGGTCGGCGACGCGGCCCGGCAGGAGGTGGCGGCCGGACTGCTCGCCACCATGCCCGGCACGCCAGTGGTCTTCGCCGGGGACGAGCTGGGCCTGACCGGTACGAACGGGGAGGGCTCACGTACCCCGATGCCGTGGCACCGGCCGGAGAGCTGGGACCGGCGCACGTTCGAGGCGTACCGGTCGTTGCTGACGCTGCGCCGCGACGAGCCGGCGCTGCGGCACGGCGGCCTGCGGTGGGTGCACGCGGACGCGGACACGCTGGTCTTCCTGCGCGAGGCGCCCACGTCGACGGTGCTGGTGCTGGCGAGGCGAGCCGCAGGCACCCCGGTCCACCTGACTGGCGTGGGAGCCGGAGAGAACGTCTACGGCGACGCCCCCGCCCTTCACCCCGACGCCGAGGGCGCGGTAACGCTCCCCGCGGACGGCCCCACCTTCCAGGTCTGGCGCCTGCGCTGATCCCGCGCCCCCGCCCCGTCGATCTTGCGGTTTCGGCCCGTGTCGTGCGGCTTTCGTCCCTTATATCGGGGCGGAGACTGCAAGATCGCGGGGAGGGGGGTCACGGTATGACGGCAGGTCGGCGGGGTGACTACTACGTTGCGTCGTTGGTGAGGGAGGATGGGGCGCGTGGAAGCTCTTCGACTGATTCTTCTCTACGTCCATCTGATCGGGTTCGCGCTGCTGCTCGGTGGTGGGATCGCCCAGTACGTCACCGGCCGGCTGCGGATCAACGCCGCCATGCTCTGGGGCGCGATCATCCAGGTCCTCACCGGCATCGGGCTGTCCGCTCCGCTGCGCGACGGGGACGAGCCGGCCCCGGCGAAACTTGTTACCAAGTTGGTGCTCGCGCTGCTCATCTTCGTCATGGTCTTCTTCTCCCGTAAGCGGGAGACCGTCAACCGTGGCCATTTCCTCGCGATCGTCGGGTTGACGCTGGTCAACGCAGCCGTCGCGGTGTTCTGGCGTTAGTTCGCCAGCAGTCGGGGAAGCTCGGGAAAACGGACGTTCGCGACACCTACCGCGCACGCCCACCGGCCGGATAGTGACCTGCCCCACCCAAGGGTTACGCCGGGGTAACGGACGCTCAACAGTCGTGCACGATTGGCGGCCGGTGGGTGGGCGCGGGCGTACGCTCCCGTCCGTAACGTGGGACGCCGGCGGCACACCGCAGGCCGGCGAAGGGCTGTGCACCGCGCACGACGCGGTGCGCAAGGGGAAGGAGACGTCTTGCGCTCTGTGCGTGGGATGCGGATCGCCTCCGCCATCGTGGCGGGTGGACTCGTGCTGGGCGCTGCCGCGTGTGGTGAGGCTCCGGACGACGACAACAACGCCGGCGGCGACGGTGGCAAGAAGTTCAGCGCCTGCATGGTGACCGACGTCGGCGGCATCGACGACAAGTCCTTCAACGCCTCGGCCTGGAAGGGCCTGCAGCAGGCGCAGAAGGAGAACGACAAGATCGAGATCAAGAACGTCCAGTCGAAGGCCGAGGCGGACTACGAGGTCAACCTGACCGGGTTCGTCAACCAGAAGTGCGACTTCATCCTGGCCGTCGGTGGCCTGATGTCGGACGCCACCAAGGCGGCGGCTGAGAAGAACCCGAACCAGCAGTTCGGCATCGTCGACGCCAACCCGGGCGTGTCGAACGTCTACCCGATGCAGTTCGACACCGCGCAGGCCGGGTTCCAGGCCGGCTACCTGGCCGCCGGGATGAGCAAGACCGGCAAGGTCGGCACCTACGGTGGCCTGCCGATCCCGCCGGTCACCATCTTCATGGACGGCTTCGCCGACGGCGTCGCGTACTACAACAAGGCCAAGAGCAAGAACGTCCAGGTCCTGGGCTGGGACAAGGCCGCCCAGAAGGGCTCCTTCGCCAACTCGTTCGAGAAGCAGGACGAGGGCAAGAAGGTCTCCGACGCGCTCGTCGCGCAGGGCGCCGACATCGTGATGCCGGTCGCCGGTGGCGCCGGTCTCGGCACCACCTCCGCGGCCAAGGCCTCGGGCGGCAAGTACTCGGTCGTCTGGGTCGACATCGACGGCTGCGAGAGCACCCCGGACTGCTCGGCGATCCTGACCACGGTCGTCAAGAACATCCCGGAGGCCGTCAAGGAGGCCGTGCTGAAGGCCGCCGGTGGCGAGAAGCTGCAGTCCACCCCGGGCTTCGTGGGCACGCTCGCGAACACCGGCGTCTCGATCGCCCCGTACCACGACTTCGAGAGCAAGGTCCCGGCGGACCTGAAGGCCGAGGTCGACAAGATCAAGGCGGACATCGCCGCCGGCACCATCACCGTCACCTCGAAGGCCCAGCCGACCAAGTGACAGTCCCGCCGGCCGCCGCGGTGCGATCATCGGCAGCGGGGGCCGGCGGACACCAGGTTTGACGATCCGGCCGTCCCGGCGCAACGGGGAAGGTACCCCCGGCGCCGGGGCGGCCGATCAGCTTGACTCCCCCCGACATCCCCACCCGGCGTGGTGGCGGCGCGGCAGGTCGCTACGCTGCACCATCGCTCGCACTCCAGGAGGTTGCGCTGAGACTCGAACTGCGCGGCATCACCAAACGGTTCGGTGATCTGGTCGCCAACGACCAGATCGACCTGACGGTGGAGCCTGGAGAGATCCACGCCCTGGTCGGCGAGAACGGCGCCGGCAAGTCGACCCTGATGAACGTGCTCTACGGCCTCTACCAGCCGGACGAGGGCGAGATCCTGGTCGACGGCAAGCCGCTGAAGCTGAAGGGCCCGTCGGACGCGATCGCCGCCGGGATCGGGATGGTGCACCAGCACTTCATGCTGGTGCCGGTCTTCACCGTGGCCGAGAACGTGATGCTCGGCGCCGAGCAGGTCAAGGGGCCCTTCGCCGGGATCCTCGACCGGCGGCGGGCCCGGCGCGAGGTCGCCGAGGTCTCCGAGCGGTACAACCTGCGGGTCGACCCGGACGCGGTGATCGAGGACCTGCCGGTCGGCATCCAGCAGCGGGTGGAGATCGTCAAGGCCCTCACCCGCGACGTCGACCTGCTGATCCTCGACGAGCCCACGGCCGTGCTCACGCCGCAGGAGACCGAGGAACTGCTCACCGTCATGCGGTCGCTCAAGGCCGCCGGCAAGTCGCTCGTGTTCATCACCCACAAGCTGGGTGAGGTGAAGGCGATCGCCGACCGGATCACGGTGATCCGGCGCGGCAAGACCGTCGGCACCGCCGAGCCGAGCGCCAGCCGGGACGAGCTGGCCGCGCTGATGGTGGGACGCAGCGTCCGGCTGACCGTGGACAAGAAGCCGGCCACCCCCGGTAAGCCGGTCCTGGAGGTCGCCGGCCTGGTCGTGGACGACGACCGGCAGGTACGCGCGGTCGACGGTGTCGACCTGACCGTGCACGCCGGCGAGGTGCTCGGCGTCGCGGGCGTGCAGGGCAACGGCCAGACCGAGCTGATCGAGGCGATCATGGGCCTGCGCCCGGTGCTCGCCGGCACGATCACCCTCGACGGCCAGCCGACGCACGGCTGGTCGACCAAGAAGGTGCTCCGCGCCGGCGTCGGCTACGTGCCGGAGGACCGCAGCGTGGACGGCCTGGTCAAGGAGTTCTCCGTGGCGGAGAACCTGGTGCTTGACATCTACGACCGGCCGCCGTTCGGCAAGGGCCTGTCGCTCAAGCCCGAGGCCATCGCGAAGTCGGCGCGGGAGCGGATCGAGCAGTTCGACGTCCGTACCTCCTCGGCCGACGCGGCGGTCGGCACGCTCTCCGGCGGCAACCAGCAGAAGGTGATCGTGGCCCGGGAGCTGTCCCGGCCGCTGAAGCTCTTCATCGCCGCCCAGCCCACCCGGGGCGTGGACGTGGGCTCGATCGAGTTCATCCACAGCCGGGTGATCCGCGAGCGCGACATCGGCACCGCGGTCATGGTGGTCTCCAGCGAACTGGACGAGGTGATCGGCCTGGCCGACCGGATCGCGGTCATGTACCGCGGCCGGATCATCGGGATCGTCGGCCCGGACACCCCGCGCGAGGAGATCGGCCTGCTGATGGCCGGCATCACCCCGGACGCCGCCACCCCGGACGCCGCCACCGCGACCGAGGACGGCCCTGGCAACGAGGACGAGGCATGACCAACCCGAACCCCGTCTCGGGCTCGCCGGACAAGGAGCCGGCGACCGAGGCGCAGGAGTCGCTGAGCGAGGCGCGGGCGACGCCGACGCAGCCGGCCGGTGACACCGAGCAGACGGTGCCCGCCACCGCGACCGCGAAGAAGCCGGCCCCGGCCGGAGAAGCCCGTCCGAGCATGGGCCGGATGTTCCTGGAAAACCTCTGGGCGGCGAACACGTTCACCGTGACGGTGCTCGCGGTGCTGCTGGCCATGGTGGTCGGCGCGGTGCTGATCATCGTGTCCGACCCCGAGGTGCTCGCCACCTACAGCTACATCACGGCTCGCCCCACCGATGCGCTGAACGCCAGCTGGACGGTGGTCAGTGAGGCGTACGCGAACCTGTTCAAGGGCGCGATCTTCGACCCGGACGCGGTCGGCTTCACCGCCGCCCTGAGCCCGATCTCGGAGACGCTCACCTACGCCGCGCCGCTCGTCTTCACCGGCCTGTCGGTGGCGCTGGCCTTCCGCGGCGGCCTGTTCAACATCGGCGCCCAGGGCCAGGCCACGATCGCCGTCATCCTGGCCGCCGTGGCCGGCTTCGCGCTGCCGCTGCCGCCCGTCGTGCACCTGCTGGTGGCGCTGATCGCCGGCGCGCTCGGCGGCGCGCTCTGGGGCTTCATCCCCGGCATCCTCAAGGCACGGGCCGGCGCGCACGAGGTGATCAACACGATCATGCTCAACTACGTGGCGGTCTACTTCCTGTCCTGGATCATCGTCCAGAACGGGGTGCAGAACCCGAACCGGGCGGACGCGATCAGCAAGCCGGTCGAGTCCACCGCACAGCTGCCCCGCCTGCTCGGCGACGACCTGCGGGTGCACGCCGGCATCCTGCTCGCGGTGGCGGCCACCTGGTTCATCGCCTGGCTGCTCAACCGCTCCACGCTCGGCTTCGAGCTGCGGGCCGTGGGTGCGAACCCGGACGCGGCCCGGACCGCCGGCATCAGCGTCACCAAGACGTACGTGCTGGTGATGGTGTTCGCGGGCATGCTGGCCGGTCTCGGCGGCTCGACCATGGTGCTCGGCACCACCGCCACCGCGCTGACCCCGCTGGTGATCGCGCAGATCGGCTTCGACGGCATCCTGGTCGCGCTGCTCGGCCGCGTGAAGCCGTGGGGCGTGCTGCTGGCCGCGCTGCTGTTCGGCGCGCTCCAGGCCGGCGGCAACCGGATGCAGTCGTACTCCGGCATCTCGCTGGAACTGGTCACCGTGCTCCAGGCGCTCATCGTCATCTTCATCGCCGCGCCTGCCCTGGTGAAGACGATCTTCCAGCTCCGGGCGGCCCGCGCCGCCCGGTTGCAGACGAGCCTCGCGAAGGGCTGGTGAGCATGTCCACCACCGCTGTCCCCGAGGTCGCCGTTACCGCGGTCGACGAGGGTTTCTGGACCCGTAACCGGAAGATCGGCGCGGTCCTGCTGGCGCTCGGTGTGCTCGCGGCGGTGCTGTTCGGCGCGCTCGCGACCGACCAGCACGCGCGGTTCACGCTCAGCGAGACCGAGGGCGGGGCCGCCCTGGAGATCAACGGTACGGTCGGCGCGATCCTGTTCGGGCTGATCACCGCCGCGGCCGGAGGCGCGCTGCTGGCCGGGGTGCCGAAGCGCTGGTTCACGCTGCTGCTCGGCGCCGGGCTGGTCGCCTTCGTGCTGAGCTTCCTGTGCTGGCAGGTCTCGGCCGCGCCCGAGGGCCGCAACTTCATGCCGCTGGTGAACGTCGTCCGCGGCACGTTCATCCTGGCCCTGCCGCTGATCTTCGGCGCGCTCGCCGGTGTGCTCTGCGAGCGTTCCGGCGTGGTGAACGTGGCGATCGAGGGCCAGCTCCTGATGGGCGCCTTCTCCGGTGCGCTGTTCGGCAGCATGTCCGGCAGCGTCTGGGTGGGCCTGGTGGCCGCCGCCATCGGTGGCGCGTTCATCTCGTTCCTGCTGGCCGTGTTCTCCATCCGCTACCTGGTCGACCAGGTGGTCATGGGCATCGTGCTCAACCTGCTGGCGGTCGGCATCACCGGCTTCCTGTACGAGCGGCTGATGCAGACCGACGCGGCGAAGTACAACAGCGCCCCCCGGTTCGGCAACTGGGAGATTCCGCTGCTGTCCGACATCCCGCTGCTCGGCCCGGCGCTGTTCCGGGGCAACATCTTCCTCTACGTCGGCCTGCTGCTGGTGCTCGTCATCCACCTGGCGCTGTTCCGTACCCGGTGGGGCCTGCGGACCCGCTCGGTCGGCGAGCACCCGACCGCCGCGGACACGCTGGGCGTGAAGGTGCTGCGGCTGCGCTACCGCAACGTGATCCTGGCCGGTCTGGTGGCAGGTGTCGGCGGCGCCTCGTACACGCTGGCGCTCTACTCGTTCACCAAGAACATGATCGGCGGTAAGGGCTTCATCGCCCTGGCCGCGCTGATCTTCGGCCGGTGGAGCCCGACCGGCGCGCTGCTGGCGGCGCTGTTCTTCGGCTTCGCCGACCAGCTCGCCACCTACCTGGGCGCGATCGGCAGCAGCATCCCGAGCCAGTTCCTGGCGATGCTGCCGTACCTGGCGACGATCCTGGCCGTGGCCGGGCTGGTCGGCAAGGTCCGGGCGCCGGCCGCCGACGGCAAGCCGTACATCAAGGGCTGACCGCCCGCCGCGACACCGTGCCCGGCGGGGCGACCCGCCGGGCATCGTCGTCTCCGGCCGCACCCGCGACCGATCGGCGTTGATTGGGCAGAATGGGGGTTGTGATGGAGATCGACTGGGAGCGGCTGCGTACCGCCGCCACCGAGGTCATGCGGCACGCCTACGTGCCGTACTCGAAGTTCCCGGTGGGTGCCGCCGCGCTCGTCGACGACGGCCGGGTCGTGGTCGGCTGCAACGTGGAGAACGCCGGCTACGGCGTCACGCTCTGCGCCGAGTGCGGCGTGGTCTCGCAGCTGCACGCGACCGGCGGTGGCCGGATCGTGGCGCTGTCCTGCGTCGACGCCACCGGTGAGCCGCTGATGCCGTGCGGCAGGTGCCGGCAGCTGCTCTGGGAGCAGGGTGGGCCGGAGTGCCTGGTCGAGGCGAAGGGCGGACCGCTGCGGATGGCGGAGCTGCTGCCGCACGCCTTCGACGTGGCCGACATCGAGGCGGTGACCGGTGAGCATCCGGTGCCTGTGGTGCCGGACCGGCTGGCCGCCTGGCGGGGCCGGGGCACCGTGTTCGTGCACCCGGACCTGTCCGCCGGGCAGCAGGTCTGGACGACGTACTGGGAGCGGTCGTCCGGTGACACCACTGATGCCGAGACCGGCGTGCTGGAGGAGGGCTCGACCTGGGACGACCCGGCCGAGGCGATCGAGTGGGGGCTGGCGCGGACGCCGCGCGTGGTCGTGGTGGACGCTTCGGGGACGATCTTCTGGGCTGGTGAGGGTGAGCCTCCTTCGGAGATTCCGTCCCGTTGGGGTGGTTGAGGTGGGGGAATCGGGCCGACCGTGCCCGGCTCCGGGCAGTCAGGCTTGATCCCTCCGCCGGTCACGGTCGGCCCGATTCCTCGACGGTCACCGTTCGCGGGTCGGTGCGGCCACGCGCGATCAAATTGATTGGATCTTGAGAAGTGAGTGCTTTTACGGCGGTTGACGTCATCCGGGCGAAGCGGGACGGGGGTGTGCTGAGCGACGGGCAGATCGACTGGGTGGTCGACGCGTACACCAAGGGCCTGGTCGCCGACGAACAGATGTCGGCGCTGGCCATGGCGATCCTGCTGCGCGGCATGACCGCGCCGGAGATCGCCCGGTGGACGGCCGCCATGATCGCCAGCGGCGAGCGGCTCGACCTGTCGCCGGTGTCCCGGCCGACCGTCGACAAGCACTCCACCGGCGGCGTCGGTGACAAGATCACCCTGCCGCTGACCCCGCTGGTGGCGGCGTGCGGCGCGGCGGTGCCGCAGCTGTCCGGCCGGGGCCTGGGCCACACCGGCGGCACGCTGGACAAGCTGGAGTCGATCCCGGGCTGGCGGGCGGCGCTCACAAACGACGAGTTCATCGCCCAGCTCCGCGACGTGGGCGCGGTGATCTGCGCGGCCGGCGACGGGCTCGCCCCGGCCGACCGCAAGCTGTACGCGCTGCGCGACGTCACCGGCACCGTCGAGGCGATCCCGCTGATCGCCAGCTCGATCATGAGCAAGAAGATCGCCGAGGGGACCGGCGCGCTGGTGCTCGACGTGAAGGTCGGCTCCGGCGCGTTCATGAAGAACGTCGACGACGCCCGCGAACTGGCCCGCACCATGGTCGAGCTGGGCGGCGCGCACGGCGTCCGGACGGTCGCCCTGCTCACCGACATGTCCACCCCGCTCGGCCTGGCCGTCGGCAACGCGGTCGAGGTGACCGAGTCGGTGGAGGTGCTCGCCGGTGGCGGTCCGGCCGACGTGGTGGAGCTGACGCTGGCGCTGGCCCGGGAGATGCTCGACGCGGCCGGCCTGCCGGACGCCGACCCGGAGGCGGCACTGCGGGACGGCCGGGCGATGGACTCCTGGCGCACGATGATCCGGGCGCAGGGCGGTGACCCGGACGCCCCGATGCCGACGGCGAACGAGGTCGAGCTGTTCACCGCGACCGAGGACGGCTGGGTCGCCGAGATCGACGCGTACGCGATCGGGGTGGCCGCGTGGCGGCTCGGCGCGGGCCGGGCCCGCAAGGAGGACCCGGTGAGCATCCCGGCCGGTGTGGTGCTGCACAAGCGACGCGGTGACCGGGTACGTGTCGGCGACCCGCTGTTCGAGCTGCGGGCCGAGCACGCCGAGCGGATGCCCGCCGCGCTGGACGAGGCGCGCCGCGCGGTGCGGGTGGCGCCGGACGCGCCGGACGCGACGCCGCTGGTCGTCGAGCGGATCGGCTGACCGGGGACGGCCGTGGTGCCGGCCCGGCGGGAGCCGCTATCCTCCCAGGCCAGGGGGGATCGGCCGGCGACGAGCCGAGGTGAGCAGACAGGGGCTTGACCGTGCGCGTACCCGCTCCCGATCCCCGGGCCGTCCGGGAGGCGAGCCTGGACGAGTTGTCCCGGCTGGGTCTTCCGCTGCCACCGCCGCAGTTCCCGCTGGTGTGGGAGCCGGGCGACGAGATCGAGCTGCGTCCGACCCCGGAGATCGAGGCCCGGATCGCGGTGCTGCACGTGATCCTGGCCCGCTGCTTCGGGATGCCCGCGCAGGCGGCGATGAGCTGGCTGCTGGAGTCGCACCTGGTCGACTCGGTGACGCCGCCGGAGTGGCAGTTCGTGATGGGCGGCCGGGGTGACCACAGGTCGTTCGTGCTGCACCACGACGCGCTGTTCTCGCTGGCCTGGGTGCTCGGGCTGGCAAAGGAACTGGACCCGACGGTGCCGGTGGACGAGCGGCTGGTCGAGCGGATGCCGAACCTGGTCGCGGGGGAGACGTTCGGCCAGTGGCGGGCTCGGATCCTGGCCGCGCCGCAGCATCCCGGTGACGCCGCGGCGCTGCTGGACCTGCACTACTGCCTCGACTGGGCGTACCTCGAGACCGAGAAGGCCGGCGGCGCGCTGCCGGGTCTGGTGGACGCCAACGCGATCGGGCAGCGCCGGTGGGCGCTGGAGTGGGCGGTGGTGCTGCGCGGGCCGTACCACGACGAGCCGCCGGGCTGGGAAGAGGTCGACCTCTCCACCTGAGCCGCGTCAGCGCGGGCGGTGCACGCCGAGCCGGACGGAGAGCGTGACCGGCACCGGGTCGGGCAGCGCGGCGATGCGCGCGGCGAGCCGTTGCGGGTCGGCGTGCCAGGCGCTCGGTCCCATCCCGACGAGCGTGGTGACCTCGGCGCGGGTCAGCGCGAGCCGGGCCCGGTGCCCGGTCGCGGACTCCTCGGCGAAGTGGGCGCCGAGGCTGCCGGCGACCCGGTCGGCCTTGTCCGGGTCCACCCGCAGCAGGTCCAGCGCGTCGACGAGTTCGGTCAGGTGGTCGGCGGCCGGGGTGACCACCAGCAGCGCGCCGCCGGGGTCGAGCACCCGGTGGAACTCCGGGCCGTTGCGCGGCGCGAACACGTTCAGCAGTACGGCGGTGGACCGGTCGGCCAGGGGCAGCCGCTGCCAGGTGTCGGCCAGCGCGGCGGCGGCCCGCGGGTGCGCCCGGGCCGCGCGGCGCAGCGCCGGCTTGGAGACGTCCAGGGCCAGGCCGGCGGCGTCCGGCAGCGCCGCCAGCACCGCCGCGAGGTAATGCCCGGTCCCGGCGCCGGCATCGACCACCAGGGGGTACGGGTCGACGCCCGCGACGCGTACCGCTGTGCTCGCCAGCGCGGCGGCGACGGCGTCGTAGTGACCGGCGGCGAGGAACCCGGCGCGGGCGGCGACCATCTCGGCGCTGTCCCCGGTGTGCGGGGCGCGGCCGGCGAGCAGGTTCACGTACCCCTGCCGGGCGATGTCGAAGCTGTGCCCGCGCGGGCAGCGCAGCGCGCGTGCGGTGCCGGCGGTGGTCTCGGTGAGCGGCTCGGCGCAGACCGGGCAGCGCAGCCGGGAGAGGACGCGGTCGTCCACGGCTCAGTCCTCCGTCTCCGGTCGGCCGGGGAGGCGGCCGGTGAGGTGGCCGATCACCCGCTGGCTGAGCGTGCCGAGCGCGGCCACCTCGGCCGGGGTGAGCCGGTCGATCAGGTGCCGGCGGACGGCCGCCACGTGCCCGGGCGCGGCGGCCTCGACGGCCCGGCGCCCGGCCGGGGTGAGCACGACGACCGAGCCGCGGCCGTCGGTGGCGCACTCCTCCCGGGTGACCAGGCCGCGTTGCTGCATGCGGGAGATGTGGTGGGACAGGCGGCTGCGGGACCAGAGCATCCGGTCGGCCAGTTCGCTGAGCCGCAGCCGCTGTTCCGGGGTCTCGGAGAGGTCGCTCAGGACGTCGTAGTCGGGCTCGGAGAGGCCGGCGTCCTGCATCAGTTCCCGGGCCAGTTCCAGGTCGAGCAGGCGGCGCATGCGGCGGTAGCCGCGCCAGGCGCGGTCCTCCTGCTCGTCCAGCCAGCGCGGTTCGTCCACGGACCGATCCTATCGGTTTGGTTGACATGTCACCAAGTCGCGGCCTAGGTTGATGACATGTCAACCAAACTGCCGTCCCGGCTGGTGCGGCTGTTCGCCGGCCTGGCCCTGTTCGGCGTCAGCGTCGCGCTGATGGTCCGCGCCGACCTCGGGCTCGCGTCCTGGGACGTGCTGCACCAGGGCCTCGCCGACCGCACCGGCCTGCCGATGGGCCTGCTGGTCAACGGCGTGGCGCTGCTGGTGCTGCTGCTGTGGATCCCGCTGCGGCAGCGCCCGGGCGTCGGCACGGTGGCGAACGTCGCGCTCGTCGGCCTGGCCCTCGACGCGACGCTGGCGCTCCTGCCGCCGGTCGCCCCGCTCGCCGGCCGGATCGGCCTGCTGGCCGCGGGCGTCCTGCTCAACGGCCTCGCCACCGCGCTCTACCTCGGCGCCCGCCTCGGCCCCGGCCCGCGGGACGGGCTGATGACCGGCCTGGCCGCCCGCGGCCTGCCGCTCGGCCCGGCCCGCACCGCGATCGAGGTGACGGTGCTGGCCGTCGGCTGGCTGCTCGGCGGCGCCGTCGGCCCCGGCACCCTGCTCTACGCGATCGGCATCGGGCCGATCGTCGCCTGGTTCGTTCCCCGGCTCACCACGCCGGCCCCGGCCGCCGCCCCGACAGGAGTGACCTCACCATGCCCCGCCTGAACGTCGTCGTCGCCAGCACCCGCCCCGGCCGGGTCGGCCGCCGCATCGGTGACTGGGTCACCGCGGCCGCCGTCCGCCACGCCGGCTTCGACGAGGTACGCCTCCTCGACCTGGCCGAGATCGGGTTGCCCTTCCACGACGAGCCGCACCACCCGTCCGAGCGGGTCTACCTGCACGAACACACCCGCGCCTGGAGCGCCGAGATCGACGCCGCGGACGCCTTCGTCCTGGTGATGCCGGAGTACAACTACGGCTTCAGCGCGCCGCTGAAGAACGCGATCGACTACCTCTACCACGAGTGGCAGCACAAGCCGGTGGGCTTCGTCAGCTACGGCATGACCTCCGGCGGTCTGCGCGCGGTGCAGATGATCAAGCAGGTGGTGACCACGCTGAACATGACCCCGGTCAACGACCAGGTGGTCGTCTTCCTGCGGCAGGCGCTGGACGAGTCGGGCGAGCTGCGACCCGACCCGGGCCGGGAGGACGCCGCCGCGCTCATGCTCGACCAGCTCGTCCGGCTGGCCGCCGCGCTCGCGCCGCTGCGGGTTGCCGCATGAGCGCGCGGCTGTGGGAGCTGTTCGGCGAGCGCGGGCGCGGTGTGCTCGTCACGCTGCGCCGGGACGGCCGTCCCCAGCTGTCCAACCTCGACTACCTGGGCGAGCCGGGCCTGATCCGCTGCTCCACCACCGGCGACCGGGCGAAGGTGCGCAACCTGCGCCGCGACCCCCGGGCGAGCTTCCACGTGACCACCGCCGACGGCGGTGCGTACGCGGTCGCCGAGGGCACCGTGACGCTCACCCCGCCCGCTGCGGCCACCGACGACGCGACGGTCGACGAACTGGTCGAGGTCTACCGGCGGATCCGCGGCGAGCACCCGGACTGGGCCGACTACCGGGCCGCCATGGTGGCCGACGGGCGGGTGGTCCTGCGGCTCGCGGTGGAGCGGGTGTACGGCTGGCGACCCTGACCGCCCCGGTCCACCGCCGCGCCCGTACCGGGGGTGACTAGGGTCTGAGCATGGTCGCAATCTCGTACGAGGACATCGTCAAGGTCCCGAAGGCGCTGCTGCACGATCACCTCGACGGCGGCCTGCGGCCCGCGACGATCGTCGAGCTGGCCGCCGAGGTCGGCCACGAACTGCCCACCACCGACCCGGCGGCGCTCGGCGTCTGGTTCACCGAGGCGGCGAACTCCGGCTCGCTGGAGCGTTACCTGGAGACGTTCGCGCACACGGTGGCGGTCATGCAGACCCCTGCCGCGCTGCGCCGGGTGGCCCGCGAGTGCGCGCTGGACCTGGCCGCCGACGGCGTGGTCTACGCCGAGGTGCGGTTCGCGCCGGAGCAGCACCTGGAGCAGAACCTGACCCTGGACGAGGTGGTCGACGCGGTGGTCACCGGGTTCCGGGAGGGCAGCGCGCTGGCCGCCGAGGCGGGCACCCCGATCCGGATCGGCACGCTGCTCACCGCGATGCGGCACGCGGCCCGCTCGCAGGAGATCGCCGAGCTGGCCGTGCGGCACCGCGACACCGGTGTGGTCGGCTTCGACATCGCCGGCGCCGAGGCGGGCTTCCCGCCCACCCGGCACCTGGACGCGTTCGAGTACCTCCAGCGGGAGAACTTCCACTTCACCATCCACGCCGGTGAGGCGTTCGGCCTGCCGTCGATCTGGCAGGCGATCCAGTGGTGCGGCGCCGACCGGCTCGGCCACGGCGTCCGCATCGTCGACGACATCACCCCGGGCAACCCGCCGGTGCTGGGCCGGCTGGCCGCGTACGTGCGGGACAAGCGCATCCCGCTGGAGCTGTGCCCGTCGTCGAACGTGCAGACCGGCGCGGCGGCCTCGATCGCCGACCACCCGATCGGGCTGCTGCGCGACCTGCGGTTCCGGGTGACTGTGAACACCGACAACCGGCTGATGAGCGGCACCTCGATGTCGCGGGAGATGGCGCTGCTGGTGGAGGCCTTCGGCTACGGCTGGAAGGAACTCCAGTGGTTCACCATCAACGCGATGAAGAGCGCCTTCATCCCGTTCGACGAGCGGTTGCGGATCATCGACGAGGTGATCAAGCCGGCGTACGCCGAGCTGATCGGCTGATCACGACTGGCGGGGGTGGCCGGAGAGCAGTGCGGCCACCCCGCGCAGCACCTGGCCGGCCCGGGCCGCCTCGGCGCCCAGCCCGGTCTGCCGGCGCAGCACGGCCGGCTCGGCGCGCAGCAGCGCGACCCCGCGCCGGAGCAGCACCCGGGGTGCCTTGCGTTGCTCGGCGAGATCCCGGGCGAGGCGGCGCAGGAACGTCGCGCCGCGCGGTCGGCGCAGCGCGTACGCCCCGGCGAGCAACCCCAGCCGGCGGCACTCGGCCACGATCTCGGCCGCGAAGATCCCCTCGGCGACGAAGATTGGCGATCCGTCGACATCGAATGGCCGGGTGGCTACCCGACGGTCTGCGCCGATCGCATAAACCGGCACTTCGGCCTTGCCCTCACGAGCCAGTCGGGCGATTGTTTGCACCGCCGTGTCCGAATCCCAGGACAAGGGGGACTCCCAATCCACCTGTCCGTTTCGACGCGGACACGTGGGGTCATCGCCGTCCTTGTAGAAGTCGTCCAGGCAGAGCACCGGAAGTCCGGTTCGCTGGGCTATGTATGACTTTCCGGACCCGGAGGGGCCGGCGAGCAAGACGACGCGGTGCGGGTGTTCCATTACCTTCAGTGACTCCGGCCAGACGGATTGCTATCAAATTGCATCAACATCTCATCACACCTCCGGTGAGGGACAACCTGGTCTTTCTCTTTGCGGAGCGGCGTGATGGAATCTCGGAGGTCCGACCCGCCGGGTCGGTCGCTCGGCGTTGCCCTCAGGGTGACGCGGGGCGCAGTAATGCGAGGGCGGTGACGTGAGCAAACGGCCAACGACGGCGGGCTCCTTCCTGTCGCGGCTGCGCCGGCCGATGAGTCGGCTGCGCGATATGCCGATCTGGTCCAAGCTCGGTCTGATCATGATCGTGCCGACCATCGCCACGGTCGTGGTGGGCACCAGTGGTCTGGTCGACCACCTGGAGACGCTCAACAATGCCAACCGGGCGGGGGATCTGGCCAACCTGATCGGCTACTCGGGTGACCTGGTCGACACCGTGCAGGACGAGCGGGTCGGTGCCGTGCTCTTCCTCGGCGCGAAGGAGTTCCAGACCCGGGCGCAGTACCAGGAGGGCTACAACCGCGCCAACCAGCGGGTGGACCAGGCGAAGTCGCCGTACCTGCGGCAGCGTGGCGAGATCGACGACCTGCCCCGCAACTTCGTCGGGCTGCTCGACACGATCGACACCCAGCTGAAGGACCTTCCGGCTACCCGCAGCCAGGTGCTGAACGGCAAGCTGAAGATCAATGACGCCGACCAGGCGTACCGGCAGCTGATCGAGGACCTGCTCGCGATCCGCGACTCGGCCACCCAGCTCGCCGGCAACAACGACCTGAGCGACCGGATGCGCGCGTCGGCCGCCGTGGCCCGGCAGAAGGAATACCTGACCCAGCGCCGGGTGGTCGTCCACCAGGCGCTCACCCAGAACCAGTACACCGCCGCGCTGCGCGAGCAGTTCATCGCCAGCGGCACCGGCCAGTCGCAGTCGCTGGCGACGTTCCAGGCGGTCGCCACCGAGCCCGACAAGCTGTTCTACGAGCAGACCGTCTCCGGGCCCGACCTGCGCAAGGCCGACCGCTTCACCAGTTTCGTCTCGGGCAACAACAACGGCTCCATGGAGAACGCCCCGTTCGGGGCGGACCAGTGGGACCAGACCATGGTCGCCAACGCCAAGCTGATCCGGACCGTGGAGGCCCGGCTCGACGGCAACGTGGTCCGCCAGGCCGACGCGCTGCGTTCGGACACCCAGCGCCAGGTGTTCCTGGAGACCGGCCTGCTGCTCACCATGCTGCTGCTGGCCATCCTGTTCGCGTACCTGGTGGCCCGCTCGATGGCCCGCTCGCTGCGCGACCTGCGCCAGGGCGCCCTGGCGGTGGCCCAGTACGGGCTGCCACAGGCGGTCGCCCGGCTGCGTGACCCGCAGGTGACCGGCCAGCTCTCCCCGGTCCAGCTGGCGAACCAGATCGCCGAACCGCTGCCGGTACGCAGCAAGGACGAGTTCGGCCAGGTGACCGAGGCGTTCAACGCGGTCCACCTGGAGGCCGTCCGCACCGCCGCCGAGCAGGCCGCCCTGCGGGCGTCGGTCGCGACCATGTTCGTCAACCTGGCCCGCCGCTCGCAGATCCTGGTCGACCGGCTGATCGGCCACCTCGACCGGCTGGAGCGCGGCGAGGAGGACCCGGACCGCCTGGCCGAGCTGTTCCAGCTCGACCACCTGGCCACCCGGATGCGCCGCAACGACGAGAACCTGCTGGTCCTCGCCGGTGCGGACTCCACCCGTGTGCAGCGCGAGCCCGCCGCCCTGATCGACGTGCTCCGCGCCGCCCAGTCCGAGGTCGAGCACTACACCCGGATCGAGTTCGGCGTGATCGACCGGGACATCGAGGTCGCCGCCCACGCGGTCAACGACCTCGTGCACCTGGTCGCCGAGCTGTTCGACAACGCCACCGCCTTCTCCCCGCCGGACTCGCAGGTCATGGTGGAGGCCCGGCGGGTCGGCGACCGCGCCTCCCTCTATGTCGAGGACCGCGGCATCGGCATCAGCCCGGAGCAGCTCCGCGACCTCAACGAGCGGCTGGCCACGCCGCCGCAGGTGGACGTCGCGGTCTCCCGGATGATGGGCCTGGTCGTGGTCGCGCGGCTGGCCGCCCGGCACGGCGTCCGGGTCGAGCTGCGGCCGGGCGCCGACCGGGGCACCGTCGCCGACGTGACGCTGCCGACCTCGGTCCTGGTGCCGCGCGCCCTGGCCGGCCGTGGCCTGCCCGGACCGGCCCTGCCCGCAGCGGGCCCGCAACAGAACGGCCCGGCACCGGCCTTCGGCGCCCTGGCGGCCTTCGGCAACAACAACCCGCCGAGCCTGCCGCCGGCGCCCCACCCGGGCTCCTCGGGCAACCAGGTCACGCTCGGCGGACGCGCGTTCGACCCGGCGCCGCGCAACGGCTCGGGCACCCCGGCGAACGCCGGTGGCGGCCGTGCCATGCCGGCCTGGTCCGACCTGACCGGCGCCAGCCCGTCCGGCGGCGACGGCGGATTCGACGGCCGGCCCAACGGCCAGTCGACGGACCCGCTGCCGCAGCGGCGTAACCCGGCCGACGGCGACCCGGGCAGCACCGGGCAGCAGCCGGCGATCCCGCGCCAGCTGCCGAGCAGCCCGGAGGCGCGGCCCTACAGCCCGCCGCCGGTCTCCGCGCCGCCGGTCCCGCCGGTGTCGGCCCCGCCGCTGCCCCCGGTCTCCGGCGCGCCGGTCTCCGGTGACCCGCTGCCGTACCGGCCGGTCTCGGCCGCGCCGGTCTCCGGTGACCCGTTCTCGGGCCGCCCGGTCTCCGCGGCGCCGGTCTCCGGTGACCCGCTGCCGTACCGGCCGGTCTCGGCCGCGCCCGTCTCCGGGCACCCCGCGCCGGTGTCCGGACAGCCCGCCGCCGGGTACCCGACCTCCGCGCCGCCGGCGAACCAGCCGCAGGCACGTCCGATGCCCGCACCGGGTGTCAGCGCCCCGCCGGTCTGGCCGCCGGTCACGCCGGCCCCGGCTCCGGCGGCGCCGGAACGGCCCACCGGCGGCATGGACATGACCACCGAGCTGCCCCGGGTGCCGCGCACGGAGATTCCGGCCACCCCGCAGCAGGCGGCCGGCCAGCCGTCCGCCGCTCCGGCCGCGAGCCGGCCGGCCGAGGCACCGGCGGCGAACCGCCCGGCGGCACGCCCGGCCGCGCCGCAGCAGCAGGGCAACCGACAGCGGTACGCGGACGAGACGATGGAGCTGCCGATCTTCCGGGAGCTGGAGTCGGCGTGGTTCCGCACCCGCCGGCCCGGGCCCAACGAGGAGTCGGCGGCACCGGCCGCGACGACGAACGGCGGCGCCGCCACCCAGCAGTTCGCCAAGGTGGACACGGCCGGCCGGCCCGTGCCGCAGAAGACACCCGCAACGACAGGTAACACACCGATGGCACAAACTCCGACGGCCGGCGGAGCACCGCGTGACAACGGCGCGGCGAACGGGAACACCCGTCCCGCGTACACCGGCGGGTTGCCCACCCGGCAGCCGTCCGCGTCGCCGCAGGCCTCCTCCCCGTGGCAGACCGCGGCCGACGACGGCTGGCGCGCCGCCTCGGCGGCCACCGAGGTGCCGGTCGCGGAGACCACCCAGAAGGGCCTGCCGAAGCGGAAGCCGATGGCGCAGCTCGTGCCGGGCAGCATCGAAAAGCCTTCCGCGTCGGTGCAGCGGCGGACGCCGGAGGGCGTCCGGGGCCTGCTCTCGGCCTACCATCGGGGCGTGCAGCGCGGGCGTAACACCGACAGCAACACGACCGGCCCGGAGGGCACTCCGGGCGGGCAGCAGTCCTCGCAGTCTGGCTCAGGCCCGGTGGCCGGGAGCGGGCAGAAGGAGCAACAAGGATGACTACTACGCAGGATCTCGGATGGCTGCTCGCCAACTTCGCCGACCGGGTGCCCGGTGTGGCGCACGCGGTCGCGGTCTCGGCCGACGGCCTGCTTCTCGCCTCGTCCCGTGACCTTCCGCGGGACCGCGCCGACCAGCTCGCCGCGATCGCGTCCGGTCTGGTCAGCCTCACCCAGGGCGCGGCCCGCTGCTTCGAGGGCGGGGCGGTGTTGCAGACAGTCGTCGAGATGGACAACGGCTTCCTGTTCCTGATGTCCATCTCCGACGGTTCGTCGTTCGCGGTGCTGGCGGCGCGGAGCTGCGACGTGGGTCAGGTCGGGTACGAGATGGCCCTGCTCGTGGACCGGGTGGGCGATGCCCTGACGCCGCAGCCGCGCACGGCTGTGGGGATGATGGGCTGAATGACGCGCTGGCCGGTGGGTCAGGTGCGGGAACGACAACGACAGCGACGAATGCCACCGGGGCGAGCCGGTGCCGGGTACGAGGGAGGTGAGCGGCGAAATGGTGGATCGTGACGAGCCGACCGGCGCGTTGGTCCGGCCGTACGCCGTCACCCGCGGTCGTACCCGCCCTCGGCTCGACATCGCCCTGGAGGCACTCGTCGAGACGACGGTGCGCGGCCGAGCGGTTGCCACTGGCAATGGTGGCCACGGTCGTGAACACCAGTACATAGCCGCGTTGTGTGACGGACGTGTGCAGTCGCTCGCCGAGATCGCGGCGCGGATGCAGCTTCCGCTCGGCGTGGCCCGGGTGCTCATCGCCGACATGGCGACGGACGGCCTGGTCGCGGTCCACGAGCCGACCATTTTGGACGACTCCGACGACGCGGTGGGCACTGAACTGCTGGAGAGGGTGCTGAGTGGACTTCGCAGGCTCTGACATGTCGCACCGGCCGCCGGCCCCGAGCGGCCGAGTGACGTCGGCGAAGATCGTTATCGCCGGTGGGTTCGGCGTCGGCAAGACGACGCTGGTCGGCTCGGTCTCCGAGATCACGCCGCTGACCACCGAGGCGATCATGACCTCCGCCGGTGTCGGCGTCGACGACACCCGGCAGGTGCCGGGCAAGACGACGACCACGGTGGCGATGGACTTCGGTCGTATCTCGATCGACCGGGATCTGATCCTGTACCTGTTCGGTACGCCGGGTCAGACGCGGTTCTGGTTCATGTGGGACGAGTTGGTCCGGGGTGCGATCGGCGCGGTGGTGCTGGTCGACACCCGGCGGCTCGCCGACTGCTTCGCCGCCATCGACTTCTTCGAGCACCGGCGGCTGCCGTACCTGGTGGCCATCAACTGCTTCGACGGCATGCAGTACCACGATCCGCAGGACGTCCGGGACGCGCTGGCGATCTCCCGCGACGTGCCGGTGGTGCCGTGCGACGCCCGTAACCGGGAGTCCACGAAGCACGTGCTGATCTCGCTGGTCGAGTACGTGCTCACCATGCGGCGCTCGCGGGCCGTCGCGCCCGCCTGACCGACGCGCGGAAGCGCCCGGCGGCCTCAGGGCCACCGGGCGCTTCCTGCCGTCCGGGGTCGGACACGGTACGCGACCGCCCGGTGACCCTCCACGCGGGACGGTCACCGGGCGGTGAGCGGGGTCAGGCGTACCGGGTCCAGGTGCCGCGGAACACCTGGTACACGGCGAGCGAGTCGGGCTCCATGCCGCCGTGCCGGTCGGCGCTGAACGCGTACCCGCCGGCGATGCCCTCGACGGTCTGCGCCTGGAGGAGGGCCCGCAGCCGGCCCCGGTCCAGGCTCGTCGCCATCCGTGCCGACGTGGCGAGGAGCTGGAGCGCGTCCGAGGCGTACGGAGCGAAGTCCGGGCTGACGCCGTGCCGCTGCGTGTAGCGGTTGACGAAGTCCCTGCGGGCCAGCTGCGCCGTCGTGGTGGCGGTGGCGGCGGAGACGTCCAGGCAGGCCGGGTGCACCGCGTACGCGCCCTCCACGGCGGCGGCGTTCGCACCCTGGGCGGTGTCGTCGGCGACCGCGCCTGCGTCGAAGAAGATCGGGCCGCGGTGACCGGCGGCGCGCAGCTCCCGTGCCGCGACTCCGGAGTCCGGCGCGGTACCCCAGACCACGACGCCGTCCCGCTGGCCCCCGGCGGCGCGCTCGGCGGCGGCACGGAAACGCCGGCCGGTCGCCGGCAGGCGTACCGTGCGGGCCAGGTCGATGGTGCTGTCGGCGAGCGCCTCCCGCATCGCGCGCACACCCGAGTCGCCGTGCATCCCCTCGGTGGCGAGCACCGACACCCGCCGGATCTTCTTGGACTCGAACAGCTCCACCAGGCGACGTGCCATGTCGACGGCGTCCGGGGTGAGCTTGTAGGTGAACGTGCGCTCGTCCAGCGGCAGCACGATGCGGTCACCGTAGCCGAGTGACAGGAACGGCGTCTTGATCCGCTGGGCGGCCGCCGCGAGGGCCGCCGAGGTCTCGCCGAGTACACCGCCGATCAACGCCTGCGCGCCGATCCGGGTGAGGTCGGCGGCGTGCCGGGCGGCGACCTCGGGATTGCTGCCGTTGTCCAGGATCTGGAGCCGGACCGACCGGACCAGGTTCCCGACCGGCAGGCCGGTGCGGTTGAGCGAGTCGGCGGTGAGCTGCAGGGCCTGCCGCTGGGCGACGCCGAGCAGTGACCCGGTGCCGGTCAGCTCCAGACTCGCGCCGACGATCAGATCCTGGTCGCTCGGCGCGCTGCTGGACGGGCCGTCCTCCGGCCGCTGGCCCTGCGGAGCGCAGCCGGCGAGCAGCAGGCTCCCGGCAGCGGCGGCGAGGACGCCCCGCCGGGTGAGCACAGTGGAGTCGAACGCCGGTGTCGCCAATGGAATCGCCTTCCCACCCCGGCGAACAGGCGCCGCCGCTGGTCCGCCGGGTATGTTCCCGGCCGGTCCAGCCCAGCGTCAAATCGCCCCGGTGTGGGATGAAACACCCCCGGCGAGCCCGGTCAGGAGCGGTAGCCCGCCGAGCGGTACTCGTACTCCCGGTCGTCGTCGCGGTCACCGGTGTCGCGGGTGAAGTCCCAGCCGCCGGCCGCCTCGCGGCCCGGACGGCCGCCCACGGCGAAGCCGCCGATCTCCTGGCCGCGCCGCCAGCCCCGGAAGTATCCGGTGGTGTTCTCGGCGAGGCTCGCCGCGTTCCGGACGATCCGCAGTGGACGCTCCTCGCGCAGCGGGGAGCCCGGCACCAGGTTGGCCTGCGGCACGCGCTTCGGCAGCCCGGCCTTGGTCTCGGCACCGACGGCCGGGCGGGCCGCCTGCTCGGCCGCCTGCCAGCCGGTGTCGGCGGTGGTCGACCACTCCAGGTCGGCCTCGTCGCCGTGCCCGACGAACCAGGCGGACTTGGCCTGCGCGAAGATCAGCAGATCGCCGTCACCCTCGTCGGAGACCGGCGGCGGCCGGTGCTCCTTCGGTGCGGGACGCCGCTCGGGCGCGGCGGGCAGCGGGACGCGGCCCGGGTCGCCCTGGTCGACGAGACGCAGCGGCGGCGTCTCCAGACCGGGGTCGGCCGAGCGGCTCATCTCGTCGCGCAGCGCCCGATCAGCCAGCGGCGGCGGCTCCACCAGCCGCAGCATCGGCGGCTCCTGCGGCAGGTCGTCGGCGAGCCACGGCGGCGTGACCCGGCCCGGGTCGCTCGGCGCGTCCACGCCCCGCCCGTACGGGTAGGTGGTGCCCTCCCGCTCCCGGGCGGTGTCGTCCTCGGTGTTCACCAGCGGCCAGTTCGCCCGGGAGCCCGGCGGCGCCTCCGGCGCGGGCGGACGCGGGGCCGGCACCGGAATGCTCAGGTCGGTGGCGCTGAAGCCACCGGTCGGCGGTTCCTGGTGCTGGTTGGTCTTGGGCCGGGGCGGGATGACTGTGCGCTGCCGCTCGGCCCGCGCCTTGTTGATGGCAGCGGTGGTGAGCGTCGGGCGGAACGGTTCGCCGGCCTCGGCGGGCGGCACGGCACCGCGCGGGGACGGTGCGATCGGGGTGATCCCGGGGGGCGGCGGTGGCGGCGCGGAGATCGGCCGGTTGGTGGGGCCGTCCACCCGCGACGGCAGCGGCGCGCCGGTCGGCTCGGGCCGCGCCGGGGGAGCCGAGGACGGCCGGCCCAGTGCGGCTGCCGGAGCAACGGGCGTGACCGGCGCCGGGGCGACCGGCGGCGGCGTGACGGGCGCGGGCGCGACGGGCGGCGGGCCGAGCGGCCGGGGCGTCGTCGTGGCGGCCGGCCCGGACACCGGCTCCGGACGGCTGCGCCGCCCACCGGGGACCTGCTCGGGACGGCCGCGACGGCCGGCCGGTTCGGGTGCGCCGGCCGGTTCGGGACGACCGAGGTGGGGCTCGGCGATCGGCTCCGGCGGGATCGAGCGCACCGGACGCAGGTCGGCCGCGGGCGCCGGGGCCAGCTCGTCGACCTGCTCGCCCCGTCGCGCGGCGGCCCGGCGGCCGGTCGCGGGAGCGGGAGCGGTGCGTTCGGCGAGCGCGCCGACGAGCGCGTCGCAGCCGGCGTCACAGGTGCGGACGGAGGCGACTGCCTGCCGCACGGTCTCGGCGACGGCAGCGGTGAGCGTGCGGTTGACGGTGGCCCGCCGGGGCGTCTCGGAGATGGCGACGCGCAGCGCGGTCACCGCGTCGGAGACGGCGTCGGCGTCGGCCACTCCCTCGCCGGCCAGATGCGCGACGACCGCGTCGGCGGCCGGCGCGCCACCACGCCCCGCGGGGCCGGTGAGCATGCCCGGCTCGGGCAGCGCGTCGAGCACCGCCAGGGCGACCCGGTCGGCAGGATCCGGGTAGGCCCGCAGCGCGGCCGGGTACAGCTCGCGGAGCACCTCGCGCAGCGTCACCGCGGCGGAGTGCCGGCCACTCGCCAGCGCCGCGTGCGCGGCCAGGACCTGCGTGTATCCGGCCAGCTCACGCGGTGCCGGGAGGGTCACCGCGGAGAGCGCGCCGGCCTGGAGCGCGCGGGCCAGCCCGACCGCGCGACGCTCGGCGGGCGGGGACTGCATCTCCTCCAGGGAGTCGTCGTCGGCGAAGCGCTCGGCGAAGTCGTCGACCGAGTCGTCGTCGGCGATCGCCAGCGGCCGGCCGGCGGCGCTCAGCAGCGAGGTGACGATGTGGTCGTCGCTGTCGGCGGCGATGGCCGCGCCGCTCGGACCGCCGGACCGCTCCACCAGCAGCGCGACCAGCCGGGCGTAACCGGCGGGATCGTCACCGATCTCGCAGACGTGCAGCAGACGGCCTGCGTCGTCGACCACAGCGGACGTCAGCGTCGTTCCGGCCGAAGCCGTTCGGTCGGCCGGATCTGCCGAGGCCAGACCGCAGTACACGCGCACGAGCGCCACGGCGTCGTCCTCCTCCCGGGACACAGGTCTTGCTCTGCCAGAGACTGATGCTCCCCGCTCCGGGTCAGTCGCGCCAGTCCACAACCGCAGAGATCTTGCCGACAATGGTGCGCCAACCCAAACTTGCGGTTTGTGCCCCGATTTTCTTCAGCCGGCGCCGACCCAGGAAACCACCGACGCCACCGTTGACGGAAGCGCGCAGAGCCTCGTCCAGGTCGTCCAGGCTGGAGCCCGCCGAGAGCATGTCCAGCACGGCGGGTAGCCGCAGGGCGTACGCCAGGTCACGGGCGATCTCACCGGCTTCGATGAGCAGCTCGTGGTCCCACGCGTCGTGGCCGCCGCGCAGGTTCTCGACCACCAGGTCGAGCTCGTACGTGTCCTCGTCCAGCGGGGCGATGTCGGCCGGTTCCAGCCGTTCGGACAGTTCATTCCAACTGTCCAGCTGGGACAGATCGTTCGGCGCACCGGAACGGATGAAAGTGACCAATGACTCGGGGGTCTTGAACAGCAGGAGCCGGCCCTTGTGAGTGAGGAAGAGCGGCACCTCCTCGTCGCCCGCCTCGTCCTCGTCGTCCTCGTCCTCGGCCTCGGAGTCGTCCTCGCCGCCCTCGGCCTTCTCCTCGTCCGAGGCGTCGGCCTTGCCCTTGCGGCGGGACTTGGCGTCCTTCTCCTCGTCCTCGTCGTCCTCCTCGGCGGAGAGGGCGGCGAACTCCTCGTCGAGGATCACCACCTCCTCGTCCTCCTCGGTCTCGACGACCTGGCGGCGGGCCAGGAACGGGTCGTCCTGGTCGCGCTCGGCGACGTCGGTCGGGGTCAGCTCGCGCGCCGGCCGGTACGCCCGCAGCGTGAAGCCGGTGCCGGCGGGCAGGGCGATCTCCACCGGGTCGATCCGCACCTCTTCCCAGAGCGCGCGGTCCGCCGGCGGGCGGTCCTCCTCGACCTCGTCGGCCGCGGCGGCGGCGTCGGTGTCGTCGAGCTCGGGCTCGTCGGCGTCGGGCCGTTGGGGCGACTGGCGGGCCACGCTGACCTCCGTGTGCGTTCGGGTTGCCCACCCGGCGGCGTCGCGCCGCCGAGTGACTCTGCGCACATACCCTAGTGGGCGACGGTTCCGACCGGGAGTCGCACCCCTTGGCGTCGCGGCGGCACGACAAGTAGCGTTGCTACACATGAAGGCGCAGGCGCTGCACGGACACCTGGACGCGCTCCTGCTCGCGGTGCTGGAACGGGGCGCGCTGCACGGCTACGCGATCATCGAGGCGTTGCGGGCCCGCAGCGGCGGCACGCTGGATCTGCCCACCGGCACCATCTATCCGGCGCTGCGCCGGCTGGAGCGGGCCGGGCTGGTGGCGAGCACGTGGAGCACCGTCAACGGCCGGGAGCGCCGCACGTACGAGCTGACCGAGGCCGGCGGCCGCGCGCTCGCCGGGGAGCGGGCCGGCTGGCACGAGTTCAGCGCCACCGTCGGGAGGTTCCTCGGCGCGGACGAGCCACCCACCGCACCGGCCTGACGGGGGCGCGCCGGCAGCCGCTCAGCCGGCCAACCGGCGGTCGGCGAGCACCCAGCATCGGGCCGCCCGGGCCAGCGCGAACCAGGCCGCCGAGACCACCACCATCCCGATGACCAGGGGTGGCCAGGTGAGCGCGGCGTCCCACAGCCCGATCGACCAGCCGAACAGCGCGCCGCCGGCGACCGCGCCGAGCAGCAGGCTGCCGGTCAGACCGAAACCGATCAGCCGCGCCGGGCGGACGAGCCGCGGTGAACCCCACCGGGCGACCAGCGGACCGACCAGCAGCGCGACGAGCGCCAGCGCGGCGACCACGCCCCAGATGCCGTTCAGCGCGGCGGAGAGCAGCAGGTAGGTCTGCGGCGGCGGCGGACCGTCGCTCCAGCTCGACCCCTGCCAGGTCAGGTCACCGGCGGCGATGAGCACCACCGCCACCACGAGCGTGCGCAGCGCCAGCCCGCGCAGCGCGCCGACGGCCAGCTCGGCCTGGAAACCCGGCACGAGCTGGGCGTCGCTGCCGAACTCGGCGACCGCCCGCCGCTGCGCCTCCGCGCGCGGCAGGCCCCCTTCCCGGTACGCCTCGACGGCGTCCTCCAGCGCGTGCCGCGCCTCGGTCAGCAGGTCGGTCTTGAGCCGGTTCGGCCCGTGCAACCGCGTGGACAACTCGTGCAGCCGGCGGTCGACCACTGCCTCCTCATGCACCCGCATGGGGTAAGCCTGCCACCGGAGGGCGACAACCCGCGTCAGGGAAAACCCCGATCGGCCGGGCGTCAGGGCGTGATCGCCAGGTAGCCGCGCTCGGCCGCCTCCTGGCGCAGCCACTGCTCCCGGTACCAGCCGGGGCGTGCCACCAGCTCGTCGTGCCGGCCGCGCTGCACGATCCGGCCGCCTTCGAGCACCACGATCTCGTCGAACCCGGCGAGGCCGCTGAGCCGGTGGCTGATCAGCAGCACCGAGTGCCCGGCCGGGGTGGCGGCGAGCGTGGAGTCCAGCACCGCGTCCGCGGCCGCCGGGTCGAGCCCTTCGGTCGGCTCGTCGAGCACCAGCACCGGCGGGGCGGCCAGCAGCGCCCGGGCCAGCGCGAGCCGCTGCCGTTGCCCGCCGGAGAGCTGCCCGCCCTGCTCGCCGACCACCGTGTCCCAGCCGTCGGGCTGTTCGCGTACCCAGTCGAGCAGGCCGGCCGCCCGGGTCGCGGCGACCAGGTCCGCCTCGGTGGCGTCCGGGCGGCCGAGGAGCAGGTTCTCCTCGACCGTGGCGTGGAAGACGTACGCCTCGGCGAGCAGGCCACCGACCACCCGGGGCAGGTGTTCGGCCGGGATCTCGGACACCGGCACGCCGCCGGCGGTGACGCGGCCGGTGTCGGGGCGCACCGCGCCGGTGAGCACGGCGGCGAGTGTGCTCTTGCCGGCGCCGCTCGGCCCGACCACCGCCACCCGGCGGCCGGCCGGCAGGTCGAGGTCGAACCCGGCCAGGGCGGGGGCGGCGCCGGCCCGGTAGCGGACCGTCACGTCGGCGAACCGCACGTCGTGGCCGTCGACAGTGGGCTCCGGCGCGTCCGGTGGCGTCGCCGGGCCGGGCTCGGTGAGCAGGTCGGCGACCCGGGCCAGCCCGGCCCGCAGCTGGGTACGCTGGCGGGCCGCCGCGACGAGCGCGAGCGCGACCTCCACGGCGGCGAGCGAGCCGACCGCGAGGACGCCGACCAGCACGCCGCCGACCTCGGCCCGCAGCGCCACGACCACCACGGCGGCGGCGGTGAGGCCACCGACGAGGACGCCGAGCGCGTCCACCGCGAAGCCGGTCGCGGCGAGCCGGCGTTCCAGCCGGGCCAGTCGTCCGGCCCGCTCGTCGGCGGCGGCGAGCGCGGCGCCTGTGGCCCCGAACGCGGCCAGGTCGGCGGCGCCGTGGGTGAGGTCGACCGCGTCCACGGCGAGCGCGCCCCGCAGCGGGGCCACCTCGTCGGCGGCGCGGCGGGTGATCCGGGCGGCGAGTGCGGGGAGCGCCACTCCCGCCACGAGCAGGCCGACCGCGAGCACACCGGCGGCCGGCGGCGAGATCAACGCGGCGACGCCGACCGCGAGCACGCTGACCAGCGCCGCCGCCGCTCCCGGTACGAGGACGCGCAGCAGTAGGTCCTGGGCCGCCTCCACGTCGGAGACCAGCCGGCTCAGCGCGTCCCCGGTACGGCGACCGGTCTCGCGCCGGGCGGCGAGCGTGGCGAAGACGCGGGCCCGCACGTCGGTGATCATGCGGAGGACGGCGTCGTGCCCGGCGAGCCGTTCGGTGTACCGGAACACGCCCCGGCTGACCGCCAGTGCCCGGACCGCGACGATGGCCACCGTCAGCCGGTCCAGCGGCGGCCGGCCGGCGGCGCTCATCAGCAGCCAGGTGGCGGTGGCCATCAGCGCCAGGCCGGCGAACTCGGTGGCGGCGGCGAGCAGCCCGGCGCCGAGCAGCCGGCTCAGGTAGGGCCGGGCCAGACGCAGCACCGCCCGTTCCGCGCCGGGCCGGGCGGGCGCGGGCGGTTCCGGCGAGCCGGAGGCCGTCACCGCAACCCCCGTCGGCCCGGCCGGCTCCCGGCCCACCGGCGTCACGCCGTCGCCGGCGGTCACCGGGTCACCGCCGGTCGGGCGGGGGAGACGGGGCTCGCCGGGGCACCGGCGGGGGAGACGGGCTTCATCGGGCCACTCCCGGTCCGGTGGCGGTCGGGTGCAGTTCGGTGACCCGGCCGTCCTCGACGCGCAGGATCCGGTCGGCGTCGGCGAGCAGCGCGGGCCGGTGCGCGACGAGCAGCGCGGTACGCCCGGCGACCAGCCGCCGGGTCGCGTCCAGCACGACCGCCTCGCTGGCGCTGTCCAGCCGCGCGGTCGGCTCGTCGAGCAGCACGATCGGTGCGTCCCGGAGGAACGCGCGAGCCAGCGCGACACGCTGCCGCTGACCGCTGGACAGGCCGTGACCGCGCTCGCCCAGGCGGGTGTCCAGCCCGTCGGGCAGGGCGTCCACCACCTCGTCCAGCGCGGCGCCGGTGACCGCCGCGGCGAGCGCGGCATCGGAGGTGTCCGGTGCGCCGAGGCGGATGTTGTCGGCCAGCGACCCGGCGAACAGGTGCGCCCGCTGCGGCACCCAGGCCAGCTCGCGCCGCCAGTCGTCGAGGTCGACGCCGGCCAGGTCCACCCCGTCGACCGTGACCCGGCCGGAGGTCGGTGCGACGAAGCCGAGCAGCAGGTTGAGCAGCGTGCTCTTGCCCGCGCCGCTGGGCCCGATGATCGCCACCCGGTCGCCGGGCCGGATGGTCAGCGTGACGTCGCGCAGCGCGGTGGTCCGGTCGTACGCGACTGTGACGCCCTCGAAGCGGATCTCACCCCGGCCGCGCGGCGCCGGGCGGCGCGGCTCGGCGGTGGCGGGCGCGTCGGTGGCGGAGAGCGTGAGCGCCTCGTCCAGCGCGGTGAGTCCTTCCATGCTGGCGTGGAACCGGCTGCCCGCGGCCCGCAGCGGCAGGTACGCCTCCGGGGTGAGCAGCAGCACCAGCAGCGCGGTGGAGAGCGTGAGGCCGCCGCCGAGCAGCCGGATGCCGACCGGCACCGCGACCAGCGCGACGGAGAGCGTGGCGACCAGTTCCAGCACCAGCGCGGACAGGAACGCGATCCGCAGCGTCTTCATGGTGGCCTGGCGGTGGCCGTCCGCCATCCGGCGTACCACGTCGACCTGCCCCCGGGACCGGCCGAACGCGCGCAGCGTGGGCAGCCCGGCGACCATGTCGAGGAAGTGCCCGCCGAGCAGCGACAACCGGCGCCACTGCCGTTCGGTGGCGGCCTGCGCCTGCCAGCCGAGCAGCGCGCCGAAGATCGGGATGAGCGGGATGGTGAGCGCGATGATCAGCGCCGAGCTCCAGTCGGCGAACACGATCCGGGCCAGCACGGCCACCGGCACCGTGACGCTCAGCACGAGCTGCGGCAGGTAGCCGGTGAAGTACGGGTCCAGCGCGTCCAGGCCGCGCCCGGCCAGCGTGGCGAGCTGCCCGGCCCGCTGCCCGGCGACCCAGGTCGGGCCGTGCCGGCCGACCGCGCCGAGCAGGTCGGCTCGCAGCGCCGCCTTCACCGTGGCGGCGGCCCGCGCCGCGACTGTGCCCTGCGCCCAGCTCACCAGCGCCCGCCCGGCCACAGAGGCCACGAGACCGGCCAGCGCCGGCCGGTGCAGCCGCCCGTCGAACGCCGTCGCCAGCAGCGTCGCCAGCGCGGTGGCCTGAGCGATCACCAGCAGCGCGGTGAGCCCGCCCAGCACCGCGAGCACGGCGAGGTCGCGCCGGGCCGCGGGGACCCGACGCAGCAGACGCGGGTCGAACGGGCGGCGGTTCACCAGTACACCGGTGCCCTGCCGTCGATCCGTCCCCGGAAAACCCACCAGCACATCGCCTGAAAGCCTAGTAGGGCCGGCAGGAGCGGTAGCGCGAGCCATCCCAACAGCGCCAGCGTCGGGTGGCTGGCGGCCGCCTCGGCCACCGTCAGCGACGCCGCCGGGTCGGTGGTGGAGACCAGGATCCGGGGCCAGAGCGCGGCCCCGATCAGCGGCGCGGGCAGCGCCAGCGCCGTCGCGGTCGCGGCGAAGGCCGCCAGGGCCCGGCCCCGCCGCAGCGCCGCGCGGGCCGCCAGCAGCGCCGCCACGAGCGCCAACGGCAGGAGTACGGCCACAGCCGGGCGCGCCACCGCGGCGCGTACCCGATCGGAGAGCACGCCCAGGACGGTGGCCGCGCCGACCGCGACGAGTGCGGCGGGCACCAGGCCGCTCGCCAGCCGGGCGAGGGCCGGGGCCTCGGCGGCGGGCAGCCGGAGCGTGAGGAACGTCGCACCGTGCACCGCCACCAGCGCGAGCAGCGCCAGCCCGGCGGCGGCGGCGAACGGGGTGGCGAGGTGGCCGACACCGACCACGTGGCCGTCGGCGCTCAGCGGCACGCCCTGGAGCAGCCCGGCGAGCACCGCGCCCCAGCCCAGCGCGGCCAGCACGCAGCCGACCACCACCACCCGGTCCCAGCGGGCGCGGGCGGCGGCGGAGGCCGGGCGGCTGCGCAACTGCACCCCGGCGGTCACCAGCACCACACCGGCCAGCGCGGCGAGCACCGCCGGGTAGAAGCCGGAGAGCAGCTCGCCCTCCAGCCGGGGGAACGCGCCGAACAGGATGCCGACGGCGGCCACCAGCCAGACCTCGTTGCCGAGGAAGAACGGCCCGAGCGCGGTGAGCGTGGCCCGGCTGCCCGGTGCCGGGCCGCGCCGGGCCAGCAGCAGGCCGACGCCGTAGTCGTAGCCGCCGAGCACGAGGTAGGTGGCGAAGAAGAGGCCGAGCAGGGCGTACCAGGCGAGTTCCACGGCGGGCTCCCTCAGACGAACACGGGCTGGTGGTGGGCGTCGCTGTCGGGCGCGGGCGGGCGGCCGAGCGCGGGGTTCTGCGCGCCACGGGCCGCGTGCCGGGCCATCAGCGTCCAGTTGGTCACCGCGAGCGCGCCGAGCAGCAGACTGAACCCGATCAGCGAGGTGAGCATCAGCCCCGGTGAGACCGGCGAGACGGCCTGCGCGGTGGGCAGCAGCCCGTACGCGGCCCAGGGCTGGCGGCCGACCTCGCGGGCGATCCAGCCGAGCAGCATCGCCACGAAGGGCAGTGGCAGGCCGAGCAGGATCAGCCAGAGCGGCGCCTTCAACCTGATGATCCAGTCGCGCCAGAGCAGCGGCAGCAGGAGCCAGAGCGCGCCGAGCGTGAAGCCGATCAGGATCATGAAGCCGAGGCCGACGTTGGAGAGCGCCGGCGGTTCCCAGTCGCCCGGGCCGAACCGCGCGGTCCAGTCGGCGACGAGCGCGTCCCGCTCCGGCCCGCCGCCGAACTTGGTCGGCTGGAGCTGCCCCACCGGCCCGAACTGGGCGAAGCCGAAACCCTGGAGCGTGCTGACCGCTAGGGCCGCGGTGACCAGGCCGAGCCGCAGCGAGGTGCGGAACAGCACGTAGTCGGGGGTACGCCGCAGCAGGTGCCAGGCGCTCACCGCGGCCATCAGCAGGCCGCCGGTGACCAGGCTCGCCGAGATCACGTGGCCGAACGCCATGCCGAACGTGGGGTTGGTGAGCAGCGCGCCGAAGTCGGTGAGGTGGGCGACGCCGTCGCGGACCTCGTACCCGACCGGGTTCTGCAGCCAGGCGTTCGCCACCATGATCCAGAAGGCCGAGGCGTACGCGGTGATCGCGACGCCCCAGAGCAGCGCCAGGTGCACGCCGCGCCGCAGCCGGTGCCATCCGAAGATCCACATACCGAGGAACGTGGACTCCAGGAAGAACGCCACCAGCGTCTCGATGGCCAGCGGCGCGCCGAACACGTTCCCGACGTAGCGCGACAGCCCGCTCCAGTTCAGGCCGAACTGGAACTCCATCACGATGCCGGTGGCGATGCCGAGCACGTAATTGATCACGTAGAGCTGGCCCCAGAACCGGGTCAGCCGCTCGTACACCGGCTTGCCGGTCAGGTAGCCGGCCGTCTGCAACCCGACCAGGAGCGTGACCAGGCCGAGCGTGACCGCCACGAACAGGAAGTGGATCGAGGTGGTGGTGGCGAACTGGAGGCGGGCGAGGAGCAGCGGATCCACTGTCGTCCTCCCATGGGTTGGCTCTCTTGTCGTAGCCAACCTACACGTAGCCTTGCTACCTATAGGGGTGCGCGAACCCGGAGAAGTCCCGTAGGGGGCGACGTCAGCTCAGGAACAGGGCGAACGGCAGGGAGACGAGCGTGCCCGCGACCGCCAGCGCCATCGCGCCGAGCACCCGCGGCGGGCGGTCCGCGACGAGCAGCCGCTGCACGCGTACGTCGAGGTCGCGGTCGCCGAGTCCGAGCGTGCCCGCCGGCTGGACCCGGTGCTCGGCGGCGGCGAACCGGCGCAGCGCACCGGCCAGCGGCGCGTCCGCGTGCAGCTCCCGGGCCTTGTCGTCGGCGCGCATCTCGACCAGCAGCGCCACCCGCGCGTGCGCGTCCCGCACCCACCGGAACCAGGGCAGCGCCCGGCACAGCGCGGTGAACGGCAGCAGCACCAGGTCGTGCCGCTCCTGGGCGTGCGCGCGCTCGTGGGTGAGCACCGCCGCCAGCTCGGCCGGGTCGAGCAGGTCGAGCGTGCCCGCGCTCACCACCACCCGGGGACGAACACCGGGCAGGCAGTACGCCGCCGCGCTCGGGTGGTCGAGCACCAGCGCGCCGGGCACCGTCGGGTCACGCCGGGCCACCAGGTGCAGCAACTCCCGGTGCCGGCGCTGGGCGCGGACCGCGCCGTGCAGGCTGCGTACCGTCGTGGTGAGCAGCACCGCGCCGATGCCGAGACCGACGCCGACCAGGCTGAGGTGCACCGCGCCCACACCGGCCGGCAGCGTGCCGTGGGCCAGGTCGTCGGCCAGGGCCAGCAGCGCGTAGCCGGTCGCCCGGTCGTACGCGTCGAGCCCCAGCGCCATCGGCAGCCCCATGGCGGACAGGCCGAGCGCCAGCCCGACCGCCTGCCAGCAGAGGATCGCCACCCGGGGCGCCCGCCACGTCCAGCGCGCGGCGGCGAGGACCTGCGCGGTCAGCCAGCAGGCCAGGATGATCGCGGCGAAGTGCAGGGCGTACGCCACGGCAGCCGCCCTACCGGTCCGTCGCCTCGTCGAGCGCCGGCCGACCGGGCCGGGGGTTCTCGACCCGGCCGGCCGGTCCGTCCTCGACAGTCGCCCCGGCCTCGGCGCCGAGCGCGGCGCGGAGCACGTCCGCCTCCGTGCCGGTCACCGAGCGGGCGAAGCGTACGAGTGCGGCGTCCCGGCTGCCGCCGAGATCGAGGGCTTCGAGCATGAGCTGGGCGATGTGCGCCTCGCGGGTGGCGGCCGGACGGTAGCGCCACGCGCGGCCCTCCCGCTCGCGCTGCACCATGCCCTTGCCGGCGAGCCGGTCGAGCACTGTCATCACGGTGGTGTAGGCGAGTTCCCGGCCGTCCAGGGCGTCGGCGACCTCGCGTACGGTCACCCCGCCCGACGAGGCGGGTGCCGCGTCCCACAGCACGTCCATCACCGCACGCTCAAGGTCCCCCAGCCGAGTCACCCGTCAATCCTACCCCCGGTAGTAGATCCCTTCCGCCGCCCCGGTCCCCGGTCCTCCCTCCGAAGATCAACGCCAGCTCGGGGAGGTGGTGTGGTCCGAGGCGGCTCGATGCAGCCACCTCGCCGTGCTGGTGTCGATCTTGGTCGGCGCGGGTGCGATCGACAACAGCCGCGGGAAGTGCGGGAACGGGAAGTGGCGGCAACCCGGGTGGGTGTGCCGCCACTTCGGGCCGGGACCGGACTGTCGCCGGTCAGACGCCCTTCGGGTGCCAGACCGTCTTGGTCTCCAGCAGCGTGGTCATCCGGGTGATGCCGGGGTCGGCGTACCAGTCGTGGTCGGCCGGGGCCGGCCGGAGCACCCGCTTGAGGTTCTCCGCGGCCTTGATCTCCAGGTCGGCCGCCAGGTCGGCATCGGTGACGCCGGTCAGGTCGATCGCGTTGACGTCCATGTGCGCGGCGAGCGTCGGCACGGTCTCGGTCAGCCGGCCGGTGAGGATGTTGACCACCCCGCCGGGCAGGTCGGAGGTGGCGAGCACCTCGGCCAGCGTCACCGCCGCCAGCGGCGCCGCCGGGGAGGCGGCCACCACCACCGTGTTGCCGGTGACGATCGCCGGGGCGATCACGCTCACCAGGCCGAGCAGCGCGGGCTCCTCGGGGGCCACCACCGCCACCACGCCGGTGGGCTCCGGCGCGGACAGGTTGAAGTACGGGCCGGCCACCGGGTTCGCGCCGCCGTACACCTGGGCGACCTTGTCGGACCAGCCCGCGTACCAGACCCAGCGGTCGATCGCCGCGTCCACCTCGTCGGCCGGGACGCCCAGGGCGACGAACTGCTCGCGCCGGCCCTCCAGCATCTCGGCCACCCGGTAGAGGATCTGACCCCTGTTGTACGCGGTCGCCCCGGCCCAGCCCTTCACCGCGGCGCGGGCGGCCACGACCGCGTCCCGCGCGTCCTTCCGGGAGGCAAGAGACACGTTCGCGGATTGCACGAGATACGACCGTCCCGACTCGCTGCGCGGGAACTTCCCGCCGATGAAGAGCTTGTACGTCTTGCGTACCGCGACCCGCTCAGACATTGAGGTACCCCTCCAGCCCGTGCCGGCCGCCCTCGCGACCGTAGCCCGACTCCTTGTAGCCGCCGAACGGCGACGTCGGGTCGAACTTGTTGAACGTGTTCGCCCACACCACGCCCGCGCGCAGCCGGTCGGCCAGCCACAGGATCCGGGAACCCTTGTCGGTCCAGATCCCGGCCGACAGCCCGTACGGCGTGTTGTTGGCCTTCTCGACGGCCTCCGCCGGGGTGCGGAACGTGAGCACGGACAGCACCGGGCCGAAGATCTCCTCGCGGGCGATCCGGTGCGCCTGGGTGACGCCGGTGAAGATGGTCGGCGCGAACCAGAAGCCGCGCTCGGGCAGCTCGCACGGCGGCGACCAGCGCTCGGCGCCCTCGGCGGACCCGGCGTCGGACAGCTCCCGGATCCGGGCCAGCTGCGCGGCCGAGTTGATCGCGCCGATGTCGGTGTTCTTGTCCAGCGGGTCACCGACCCGGAGCTGGGCCATCCGGCGCTTGAGCGACTCCAGCACCCGGTCGGCCACCGACTCCTGCACCAGCAGCCGGGAACCGGCGCAGCAGACGTGCCCCTGGTTGAAGAAGATGCCGTTGACGATGCCCTCGACGGCCTGGTCGATCGGGGCGTCGTCGAAGACGATGTTGGCGGCCTTGCCGCCCAGCTCCAGCGTCAGCTTCTTGCGGGTGCCGGCGACCGAGCGGGCGATGGCGCGGCCGACCTCGGTGGAGCCGGTGAACGCGACCTTGTCCACGCCCGGGTGCTCGACCAGCGCCCGGCCGGTGTCACCGGCGCCGGTGACGATGTTCACCACGCCGGCCGGCAGGTCGGCCTGCTGGCAGATCTCGGCGAACAGCAGCGCGGTCAGCGGGGTGGTCTCGGCCGGCTTGAGCACCACGGTGTTGCCGGCGGCCAGCGCCGGGGCGATCTTCCACGCCAGCATGAGCAGCGGGAAGTTCCACGGGATGACCTGCGCCGCCACGCCGAGCGGCTTCGGGTCCGGGCCGAAGCCCGCGTGCGGGAGCTTGTCCGCCCAGCCCGCGTAGTAGAAGAAGTGCGCGGCGACCAGCGGCAGGTCGACGTCGCGGGACTCCTTGATCGGCTTGCCGTTGTCCAGCGACTCCAGCACCGCCAGCTCACGCGAGCGCTCCTGGATGATCCGGGCGATCCGGAACAGGTACTTGGCCCGGTCCCGGCCCGGCATCGGACCCCAGACCTTCTCGTACGCGCTGCGGGCGGCGCGGACCGCGCGGTCCACGTCGTCGGCGCCCGCCTCGGCGATCTCGGCCAGCACCTCCTCGGAGGCCGGGTTCACCGACTTGAAGCTGCCGCCGGAAGCCGGGTCGACGAAAGCGCCGTCGACGAAGAGCCCGTACGAGGGCTTGATGTCCACCACCGAGCGGGACTCGGGGGCGGGTGCGTATTCGAACATCGCGTTCAGTCCAGGGTGAAGTAGTCGGGGCCGGCGTAGACGCCGGTCGTCAGCTTGGTGCGCTGCATGAGCAGGTCGTTGAGCAGGCTCGACGCGCCGAACCGGAACCAGTCCGGGCTCAGCCAGTCGGCGCCGACGGTCTCGTTGACCATGACCAGGTACTTGATCGCGTCCTTGGTGGTCTTGATGCCACCGGCCGGCTTGACGCCGACCTGACGCCCGGTGGCGGCGCGGAAGTCGCGGACCGCCTCCAGCATCACCAGCGTCACCGGCAGGGTGGCCGCGACCGGGACCTTGCCGGTGGAGGTCTTGATGAAGTCGCCGCCCGCGAGCATGGCGAGCCAGGACGCCCGCCGCACGTTGTCGTACGTGGCCAGCTCACCGGTCTCCAGGATGACCTTGAGGTGGGCGTCCCCGCAGGCTTCCTTGGTGGCCACGATCTCGTCGTAGACCTCGGCGTACCGCCCGGCCAGGAACGCGCCCCGGTTGATCACCATGTCGATCTCGTCCGCGCCCGCCTCGACCGCCGCGCGCACGTCGGCGAGCTTGATCTCCAGCGGCGCCTGACCGGACGGGAACGCGGTCGCCACGCTGGCCAGGTGCACGCCGCTGCCGCGCAGCACCTCCGCCACGTACGGGACCATCGACGGGTAGACGCAGACGGCGCCGACGTGCGGGCAGCTCGGGTCCGCCGGGTCGGGACGCAGTGCCTTCGCCGCCAGCGCCCGCACCTTGCCCGGGGTGTCCGCCCCTTCCAGGGTGGTCAGGTCGACCATCCGGATCGCCAGGTCGATCGCCTCGGCCTTGGCGGTGGTCTTGATGGAGCGGGTGCCGAGTTGTGCCGCCCGCTGCTCCGCGCCGACCTGGTCCACGCCGGGCAGGCCGTGCAGGAAGGTCCGCAGAGCGGTCTCGGATCGTCCCAGCTCGGTGAGGTCCGACCGGGCCGACGTCGTTGTCGCCGTCATGCCCCGAATAGTACGCACCCGCGAGTCGAGTGATCTTGCTCACGAACGACCGGTCGTGAGCGTCATACGTGAGCGGTGTCGCTGGTCGTACCGCACCCGCCCTGCGCCCGGCCGCCAAACGGTAGGTTGAGCGATCGTGGACGTAACCGTCATTGACCATCCGCTCGCCCAGACGCGGCTGACCGCCATGCGGGACGCCCGGACCGACTCGTCGTCGTTCCGGGCCGCGCTGCGCGAACTCACCACCATGCTGGTGTACGAGGCCGCGCGCTCCTTCCCGGTCGAGAAGTACTCGATCCAGACCCCGGTCACCGCCACCGAGGGCAGCCGGCTGGCGAACCCGCCGCTGCTGGTGCCGGTGCTGCGGGCCGGTCTCGGCATGGCCGACGCCGCGCTCGGCCTGCTGCCCGAGTCGTCGATGGGCTTCGTCGGCCTGGCCCGCGACGAGGAGACGTACGAGCCCCGGGCGTACATGGAGTCGCTGCCGCGCGACCTCGCCGGCCTGCCGGTGCTGGTGCTCGACCCGATGCTCGCCACCGGCGGCTCGCTGGAGCACTGCTGCCGGCTGCTCGCCGACCGCGGCTGCACCGACATCACCGTGCTGTGCGTGCTCGCAGCGCCGGTCGGCATCGAGCGGCTGGAGCGCTCCGGCCTGCCGCTGCGCCTGGTCACCGCCTCGATCGACGAGGGCCTGAACGACTCGAAGTTCATCGTCCCCGGCCTGGGTGACGCCGGCGACCGCCAGTTCGGCGGCATGCCCCGCTTCTGAGACCGGTCCGGTGCGGAGGGACGCCCTCCGCACCGTGGACCGGCCCTACCCGGCGAGTCGATGCGCGGGGGTGCGGGGAGGCGCTAGCGTTCCGGGCCATGACTGGTGTTGCGCTCGCCGAGGAGCTGCTGCTCCTCGCGTATGACGACGAAACCGGCAAGGCCACCATGCCGCGGATCAGCCTGGATCTGGGCATGGCCGCCGCGGTGCTGGTCGAGCTGGCCCTGGCCGGACGGGTCGCGTACGCGGACGGGAACCTGGCGGTGGTCGACCCGGCCCCGACCGGCGAGCCGATCGCGGACGCCGTACTCGCCAAGATCGCCGCGGACACCCCGCACACGCCGTCGTCGTGGGTGCAGCGACTGCGGCACGGGCTGCGCGACCGGATCCTCTCCGACCTCTGCGGCCGGGGCGTGGTCCGCGACGTCGACGAGACCGAGCTGGGCTTCATCCACGTGCACCGCTACCCGGTCGCCGACGCCTCGGTCGAGGCGGACATCCGGCAGCGGCTGGCCGACGCGCTGACCAGCGGGCAGCTCCCGGACGAGCGGACCGCCGCGCTCGCCACGCTGGTCGCGGTGCTGCGGATGGAACCCGCGCTCGGACTGACCGGCTCGGCCGCCGAGGACGCCGGCCGGCGCCTGGAGGAGATCGCCGCCGGCGCCGGGTTCTCCGGCACGGTGAGCCTGGACGACAGCGTGGTACGCCCGTCGATCAGCCTGGTCATCGCCGCGCTGGGCCAGGCCGTCGACGCCGCCCTCGGCAAGCGGTAAGGAAGGGCCCCCTATTAACGCCTCCGGTAAAGGAAGGGCCCCTTGTTAACGCCAGGCGTTAACAAGGGGCCCTTCCTTGCAGCAGGGGTCAGAGGCCCAGGGCGGCGGCGATCTCGTTGCGCAGCTCGGTCACCGCGGCACGCGCGCGCTGCCGGGCCGCGGGCACGTCGCCGCCGGTCACCGGCTCCACCACCTCCAGGTACGCCTTGAGCTTCGGCTCGGTGCCGGACGGCCGGATCACCACCCGGGCCGCGCCGGTGCGCAGGATCACCACGTCCGCGTCCGGGAGCAGGTCGGACGCCTCGGTCACCGGCTGCCCGAGCAGCGCGGTAGGGGTGGCCGCCCGGATCCGGGCCATCGAGTCCGCGATCACCCGCAGGTCCTCCACCCGGACCGAGAGCTGCTCGGTGTGGTGCACGCCGAACTCGGCTGCGAGCTCGTCCAGCCGGTCGAGGAGCGTACGGCCCTCGGCCTTGAGACCGGCGGCCAGCTCGGCGACGGTCAGCGCGGCGGTGATGCCGTCCTTGTCCCGGACGTGCTCCGGCGCGACGCAGTAGCCGAGCGCCTCCTCGTAGCCGTACACGAGCGGCTCCCGGCCGCCGCCGGCCCGGACGATCCACTTGAACCCGGTGAGCGTCTCGTCGTAGGGCAGGCCCCGGGCCGCCGCCATGGCCCGCAGCAGCGCCGACGACACGATGGTGGTGGCGTACAGGCCGGTCACGCCGCGCCGCATCAGGTGGTCGGCGAGCAGTGCGCCCACCTCGTCGCCGCGCAGCATCCGCCAGGACCCGGCGTCGCGTACGGCCACCGCGCAGCGGTCCGCGTCCGGGTCGTTGGCGATGGCGAGGTCGGCGCCGGTGCGGTCGGCGAGCGCGACCAGCAGGTCCACCGCGCCCGGCTCCTCCGGGTTGGGGAAGCTGACGGTCGGGAACGCCGGGTCCGGCTCGGCCTGCTCGGGCACCACGCCCGGCACGCCGAATCCGGCGCGTGCGAACGCGGCGGTCAGCACCGCGCCGCCCACCCCGTGCAGCGGCGTGTACGCCACCTTCAGGTCGCGCGGTCCGGCCGGGTCCACCACGGCGGCGGCCCGATCGACGTACGCGGCCACCAGGTCGTCGCCGAGCACCTGACCGGCCGGGCCGAGCGGCACCGCCGCGAGCGGGCCGACGGCGCGGATGGCCGCCTCGATCCCGGCGTCGGCGGGCGGCACGATCTGCGCGCCGGCGCCCAGGTCACCGCCGAGCTGCGCGCCCAGGTAGACCTTGTAGCCGTTGTCCTGCGGCGGGTTGTGGCTGGCGGTGACCATCACGCCGGCGACCGCGCCGAGCTGCCGGACCGCGAACGCCAGCACGGGCGTGGGCAGCGGCCGGGGCAGCAGCAGCGCCGGGCGGCCCGCGCCGGTGGCCACCTGCGCGGTGCGCTCGGCGAAGGCCAGCGAGCCGTGCCGGGCGTCGTACCCGATCACCAGCGGGCCCTCGCCGCCCTGGGCGGCGAGCCAGCCGACGAGCCCGGCGGCGGCCTGGGTGACCACGGCGAGGTTCATGCCGTTGGGCCCGGCCCGCAGCGGGCCGCGCAGCCCGGCGGTGCCGAAGGTCAGCGGACCGGCGAACCGGTCGGCCAGGTCGGCCGCCGTGCCGGGCAGCCCGTCGAGGACCGCGCGCAGCTCGTCGCGGTCGGCCGGGTCCGGGTCGTCGCCGAGCCAGCGCTCGGCGCGTACGCGAAGGTCGTCAAGGTCAGTGGTTTCCGCCGCCATTGCCTCATGAAAGCACGGCGGCGGATCACCACCGACCGTCGGCCTCGACTCAGTTCGCCGCCGTGAGCTGGAACGAGCCGACCATCGCGTCGAAGATCGGCTTGCTCTCGGCGAAGGTGGCGTCGCTGGAGGAGAGGTAGAACGAGTAGACCTTGCCGCCCTGGACCACGCCCCGCCACACGCCGTGCCGCTTCTCGTCGCCCTCGCCGCAGGTGTACTCGAACTCGGCGGCCGGCTTACCGGCCAGCGTCGTCTCGGTCATCGCGAGCTGTTCGTAGGGTTTGGCGCACGACTTGCTCTTGTCGCGGAGGTTGCGGGAGGCGAACTCGGCCCAGCTGACCGACGTGCCGCCCCAGTTCTCGGCCAGCACCCGCACCTTGCGGCTCTGGTCCTGCGGGTCGACGTAGTCGACGAAGACGCCACCGGTCTTGCGGTCCCAGCCCTTCGGCACCTGGACGGTGATGTCCTTGACGGTCTGCTCCTGCATCTCCACCGGCGAGGCGGCGGCCGAGTTCGACGGCAGCGCGCCCACGATCGGCGGGGGAGCGTCGTCGCCGCCGCTGGTCAACGCGATCACGCTCACCAGCAGCACCACGGCGAGGCCACCGGCGGCGGCGAGCTGGACCTTGCGCGGCCACGCCTTCACCCGGCCGAGCAGGCCCTTGGCCGCGCCCAGCGGGCCGCCATCACCGGCGGCGGCCGGTGCGGTGGCCGGGGTGGTCCACGCCTGGCCGGTGCCGGGCACCGACCACTGGTTGCCGCCGCCGTACACCGGCTGGGTGGCGTCGACGGTGCGGCCGTAAGCGGCGGGTACCGCCTGGGTCGCGTCCGCACCGGCGCCCGCCCCGAGCCGGACCGTGGCGTCCGGCGAGATGCGCTGGGTGGCCTCCGGCGTGCCCGGCCCGGACATCGCGCCGGTCGGGGTGTGCAGCGGACCGGCCAGCGCGTCGGCGCTGGTCTCGTCGAGCGCGGCGGCACCCGCTGCGGCCTTCTCGGCCTGGGGCCGCTCGCCGCGGCGCAGGGCGGCGAGGCGGTCGGTGAGCGACTCGTCCGGGCCGATCATCGCCCGGCCGCCGATCTGCCCGCTCGGCTTCGGCTCCGCGGCGATCGCCGGCGGCGTGGTCGGGCGCGGCACCGGCACCACCGCGTACGGGTCGGTGACCGAGTTGACGGCGGTCGCGGTGCTGGTCAGCGGCCCGGCGAGCAGCTCGCGCAGGTTGGCGCGGGCGCGGTGCACGTCCATCCGGCGGGCCGGGTCCTTCTCCAGCAGCCCCATCAGCACGCCGGTGAGCGGGCCGCTGCGCTGCGGCGTGGCCGGCGGGTCCTCGACCACTGCGTGCATGGTCTCGATCGGGTCGCCCTTGTCGAACGGGGGCCGGCCCTCGACCGCGGTGTAGAGCGTCACGCCGAGTGAGAACAGGTCGCTCGGTGGCCCGAACTCCTGGCCCATGGCCCGCTCGGGCGAGATGAAGTGCGGCGAGCCGAGCACCATGCCGGGCGTGGTGAGCTGCACGTCGGTGGGCATCCGGGCGACGCCGAAGTCGGTGAGAACGCAGCGGCCGTCGGTGCAGATCAGTACGTTCGCCGGCTTCACGTCGCGGTGCAGCACGCCGATCGCGTGCGCGACCTCCAGCGCGCCGAGCAGCGCGATCCCGATCTTGGCGACGGCGCGTGGCGGGACCGGCCCGTCCTCGATCACCATGTCGGCGAGGCTGCGGGCGTCCAGCAGCTCCATCACGATCCACGGACGGCCGCCCTCGGTGACCACGTCGTAGACCTGCACCACGGCCGGGTGCTGGATCGCGGCGGCGGCTCGGGCCTCCCGCAGCGTCCGTTCGTAGAGCGCGTCGCGATCGCTCGGGGCGAGCCCCGGCGGGAGGACGACCTCCTTGACCGCCACATCACGGCGCAGCAACGTGTCTGTGGCCCGCCAGACCGTGCCCATGCCTCCGTTGCCCACCGGGGAGCGCAGCGAGTAGCGACCACCGATGGTGGTGCCGGGCGCCGCGCGTCCAGTGGGGGGACTGGCCGGTCCGCCGCTCCACGTCGGAATCTGAGTCACAGAAAAGCCACCAGGGGATATCGAGGGGGCTGGGACACAACCCCTCTATCTTGCTGGTTCCGACGCCCGATGCGAAACCCGACGCGGCGGGCGTTTACCTACTCGACGGTATGTGGTCGGTCGCTCACCTCCGGTGGGTCGTGGCCGCGAGGTGTGCGGTATCCCTCACCCACCAGGCGGTCTGCGCGTCCTACCATCCGGTAATGAGCGATGCGCGGTCAAGCGAGTCGGGTTTCCCGATCCAGGGCGTCTACACGGCGGCAGACCTTCCGGCGGACCTGGACGCCCGGCTGGGCGAGCCGGGCGAGTTCCCGTACACCCGCGGGGTCTACCCGACGATGTACACGTCCCGGCCCTGGACCATGCGACAGTACGCCGGGTTCGGCACGGCGACCGAGAGCAACGCGCGCTACCACCAGCTACTGCGCGCCGGCACCATGGGCCTGTCGGTCGCGTTCGACCTGCCCACCCAGATGGGGTACGACTCGGACGACCCGATCGCGCACGGCGAGGTCGGCAAGGTCGGCGTCGCCATCGACTCCATCGAGGACATGCGCACGCTGTTCGGCGGCATCCCGCTGGACAAGGTCTCCACCTCGATGACCATCAACGCGCCCGGCTCGGTGCTGCTGCTGCTCTACCAGCTCGTGGCCGAGGAGAACGGCGTGCCGGGGGCGGCGCTCAACGGCACCATCCAGAACGACATCCTCAAGGAGTACATCGCCCGGGGGACGTACATCTTCCCGCCGAAGCCCTCGCTGCGGCTGGTCGCCGACACCTTCGCCTACTGCCGGGCCGAGGTGCCGAAGTGGAACACCATCTCCATCTCCGGCTACCACATGGCCGAGGCCGGCGCGTCGCCCGCGCAGGAGGTCGCGTTCACGCTCGCCAACGGCGTGGAGTACGTCCGCGCGGCGCTCGCCGCCGGGCTGGCCGTCGACGACTTCGCGCCCCGCCTGTCGTTCTTCTTCGTGGCCCGCACCACGCTGCTGGAGGAGGTCGCGAAGTTCCGCGCCGCCCGGCGGATCTGGGCCCGCCTGATGCGCGACGAGTTCGGCGCGAAGAACCCGAAGTCGATGATGCTGCGGTTCCACACCCAGACCGCCGGCGTGCAGCTCACCGCCCAGCAGCCGGAGGTGAACCTGGTCCGGGTGGCGGTGCAGGGCCTCGGCGCGGTGCTCGGCGGCACCCAGTCGCTGCACACCAACAGCTTCGACGAGGCCATCGCGCTGCCCACCGAGAAGGCGGCCCGGCTGGCGCTGCGGACCCAGCAGGTGCTGGCGTACGAGACGGACCTGACCGCGACCGTCGACCCGTTCGCCGGGTCGTACGTGGTGGAGGCGATGACCGCCGAGGTGGAGGCGGCCGCCACCGAGCTGATGGACCGGGTCTTCGACCACGGTTCGGCGGTGGACGCGATCGAGGCCGGGTTCCAGAAGCGGGAGATCGAGCAGTCCGCGTACCGGATCGCCCAGGAGATCGACTCGGGCGAGCGGGTGGTGGTCGGGCTCAACCGGTTCCGGATCGACGAGGAGGAGCCGTACGAGCCGCTGCGCGTCGACCCGTCGATCGAGGCGGCACAGGGGGAGCGGCTGGCCCGGCTGCGCGCCGAGCGGGACTCCGGCGCGGTGGAGCGGGCCCTGGCCGAACTGCGTGCCGCCGCCGAGGGGGACGCCAACGTGCTCTACCCGATGAAGGAGGCGCTGCGCGCCCGCGCCACAGTCGGCGAGGTCTGCGGGACGCTGCGCGAGGTGTGGGGGATCTACCGGCCCAGCGACCGGTTCTGAGTCGTCCGTCGGCGGCCCCGCCGCGCACCCTGAGTGCGCGGCGGGGCCGCTTTCGCGTGTGCGATTCGGCGATTCGGGTAACCGGATCGGGTGAACGGGACGGACAGCCTGTGCGGTCGGCGGTCGGGCGCTCGTGTCACCGTCGGGAGTCTTCCGGCAGCCGACGGTTGTCGTGCAATTGTCGGAGCGGCAGTTAATTGCCACGACTAATGCGACAATTCGGAACGACGGGTCGTTATTTGTGACCGATGAAACGGTTACGCGTTGTAGGAGGTGGGAGGCGGATGACGGCGTTCGACCGCGATCTACCTGCTGTCCCGCAGATATTCGAGCCCTCCCACCAGGGCATTCGTGACGCTGCGCGGTCCGACCGCTACGCGAAAGATGTTGCGCAGCGTCACCGTCGGAGGTCTAGGCTGTCTGCTGTCCGACCCGAAGATCCATCCACTTCTAGTGATCGAGAATTCGACGTGACGAGTGCGTTGACGCTGCCTTCCGGCGGCCCGCTGGCGTCGTCCCGGCCCGAGACGCCGACCGGTTACCAGCCCCTGCCCTTCGAGCTCGACCATCTGCTCGCTCTGCGCGTACCGGGCCTCATCGAGACGCGCCGTCACATCCACTCCCACCCGGAGCTGTCCGGCGAGGAGTTCGAGACGGCCGCGCTGGTGCACCGGGAGCTGTCCCTCGCCGGGCTGAAGCCGCGTCTGCTGCCGAAGGGCAACGGCGTCATCTGCGACATCGACGGCCGCCCCGACGGCCCGGTGATCGCGCTCCGCGCCGACATCGACGCGCTGCCGCTGAGCGACCCGAAGGACGTGCCGTACCGCTCGACGGTGGAGGGCGTCTGCCACGCCTGCGGCCACGACGTGCACACGTCGGTGATGCTCGGCGTCGGCATGCTGCTGGCCCAGCTCGCCGACACCGGCCGGCTCGACGGCCGGGTCCGGCTGATCTTCCAGCCGGCCGAGGAGATCCTGCCCTGCGGCTCGCTGGAGGTCATCGAGGCCGGCGGCCTGGACGACGTGGTGCAGATCTTCGCGCTGCACTGCGACCCGAACCTGCCGGTGGGCAAGGTCGGCCTGCGGGTCGGCCCGATCACCGCCGCCGCCGACAACGTCACCGTCCGGCTGACCGGGCCGGGCGGGCACACCGCCCGCCCGCACCTGACCGTCGACCTGGTGGACGCGCTCGGCCGCCTGGTCACCGAGGTGCCGACGCTGATCAGCCGCCGGGTGCCGGCCAACAGCGGGCTGCTGCTGGTGTTCGGCCACGCCTCGGCCGGCACCCGTTACAACGTCATCCCGTCCGAGGCGTGCGCGGCCGGCACGCTGCGGGTGATGGACCGCGACACCTGGGACCAGGCGCCCAAGATCGTGGCTCAGGTGGTGCGCGACGTGCTCGCCCCCACCGGCGCCACCGTCGACCTGGAATACCTGCGCGGCCGGCCCCCGGTGACGAACGACGCCCGAGCCATCGGTGTGCTCACCGCGGCCACCGCCGCCGCGCTCGGCCCCGACGGCATCGCCGAGACGCCGCAGAGCATGGGCGGCGAGGACTTCTCCTGGTACCTGGAGCACGTGCCGGGAGCGCTCGCCCGCCTCGGCGTCGGCCGTAGCGGGCCCAACGTGGACCTGCACCGGGCCTCGTTCGACGTGGACGAGCGCGCCATCGAGGTCGGCGTACGCCTCATGGTCCAGACCGCGCTGCGGGCACTGGCGGCGGCGCGCTGACCGGACCGTCGGCCGGCCCGGCCGGGCCCGGCGGCATCGGGCCCAGGCCGGGCGGCGGCATCACGCCCGGGCCGGGCGGCGGCGTCCGCCGGGACCGCACCCGGCGCCGCCACAGGAGCAGCAACCACAGCGGTACGCCGATCACTACCGCGAACGGCAGCACCGCGCCGAGCACTGTGAGCAGGACCCGGGCCGAGGCCAGGAACGCCGTCCAGCCGCCCCCCAGCCCGGCCAGGAAGCCCAGGTCGGCCTCCTCCTCGGCGGTGCTGGCGTCCTGACCGAGGAACGTCACCGTGATGGTGGACAGCGAGGTCAGGTCCGCGAGCCGGCGCTTGCGGGCCTCCAGCGCGGCCAGGTCCGCCTGCCGGGTGCCCACCTCGTTCTCCAGCCGGACCAGCTCGTCCACCGACGTGGCCCGGGCCAGCAGCTTGCGGGAACTCTCCACCCGCGCCCGCTGGGTGGCGATCCGGGCGTCCAGGTCGACCACCTGCTCGGTGACGTCCTCGGTGCGGATCTCCCGGCGCTCCTGCCGGCCGAGACCGGCGAGCCGGTCGATCACCGCGGCGAACCGGTCCGCCGGCACGCGCAGCGTCAGCGCCGCCCGCGCCTCGGCGGCCCGGCTCGACCGCCGGTCCGCGCCGACGAATCCGCCGGCCGCCGTCACCGCTGTGGTCGCCTCCCGCGCGGCGGCCTCCACATCGTCCACCCGGACCTGCATGGTCCCGGTGTAGATGATGGACCGCTGGTCGACCCGCAGGTCCGCGCCACCGGTGCCGCCCGGGACGGCCTGGTCGCGATCCGCGCCACCGCTGTCCGCGCCGCCCTCGGCGGCCTGCTCGCGCCCCGCGCCTCCGTCGGCGGCCGGTGCGGCCGAGTCGCTGCCGGAGTCCCCGCCCGCGCCGCAGGCGCCCACACCCAGTGCCGCTATCAGACCCACAGCCACCAGGGCCACGCCCCGGAGTCGTCGTCCGCCCATTCCCCGTACTCCGATCGTCGGCGGCCCCGACTGCCGGGACCGATACCTCGGACGTGACGCGTGGTCGCGCCGGTTCCGGCAGACTGCGCTGAGGACATCACGATTCGATAATCGAGGAGTCACGATGCAGGTGACCAAATTCGCCCACTCCTGTCTCCGACTGGAGCACGACGGTGCGGTGCTCGTCGTCGACCCGGGTGTCTTCAGCGATCCGGCGGCGCTGGACGGGGCGGACGCGGTGCTGATCACCCACGAGCACCCGGACCATGTGGACGTCGCCGCGCTGACCCGGGCGCTGGAGCGGCGGCCGGTGCCGGTGCATGGTCCCGCCTCGCTCGCCGGGGTGCTCGGCGATGCCGCCGAGGCGCTGGTGACGGTCGAGCCCGGACAGTCGCTCAGCGTCGCCGGGACGCCGGTACGGACGTACGGCGGGCAGCACGCGGTCATCCACCCGGACATCCCGGTGATCCAGAACATCGGCTACCTCTTCGCCGATGTGGTGTACCACCCGGGCGACGCGTTGTTCGTGCCCGACGACGTACAGGTGGACACGCTGTTCGCCCCGATCCACGCGCCCTGGTCGAAGTTCTCCGAGGTGGTCGACTTCATCCGCGCGGTCGCGCCGCGGCGGGCGTACGCGCTGCACGACGGGCTGCTGAACGACAACGGCTTCGGTGTGCTGGACCGGCAGTACACGGCGATGTCCAACACCGACTACCGCCGTCTGGAGCCGGGCACCCGGATCGACGCCTGACCATGGCCGAGGTGCCCGAGGAGGTGATCCGGCGGCTCTACGCCACGCCGCCGGACCGGTTCGTCGCGGCCCGGGACGAGGCCGTCGCGCAGGCGCGGCAGTCCGGTGACCCGCGTACCGCCCGGGAGATCGGCAAGCTGCGCCGGCCCACAGTGGCGGCCTGGCTGGTCAACCTGCTGGCGATCCGCCGGCCCGAGCTGGTCGCCGACCTCACCCAGCTGGCCGAATCGCTGCGCGCCGCGCAACGCGACCTGCGCGGCGGCACGCTGCGGGAACTCTCCGCGCAGCGGCGCGCCGTCGTGGGCGCGCTGGTGGCGGAGGTACGCCGGCTCGCCGCCGCCGAACCCGCCGCGCCCCCGGCCGGGAAGCTGCCGCTGGGCGAGGTGGAGGCGACACTCAACGCCGCGCTGTCGGACACCGAGGTGGCCGAACAGGTACGCGCCGGACGCCTGCTGCGGGCCAGCCACTACGCCGGGTTCGGCGAGGTGCCCCGCCCCCAGCTCCGGCTCGTGACAGGGGGCGAGGAGGCGCCTGTCGTACCGGATCGGGCGGCCGAGCGGGCCGACGCGCGCCGGGCCCGCGACGAGCGGGCGGCGCGGGCCGAACGGGCCGGGCGGCGGCGGACCGCGACCCGGGAGCTGACCCGGGCCCGCGCGGACCTGGACCGGGCCGAGAAGGAGCTGGCCACGGCCGACGCGGCCGAGCGGGACGGCGCCGCGACGCTGGACCGGATCGAGACCGAACTGGCCGAGCTGGAACGTCGCCGGGCCGTGGCCGAGCAGGAACTGAGCCGGGCCCGGCTGGCGCGCCGCGGCGCGGAACGGGCGGTCGCCGCGGCCCGGCGCCGGGCCGGTGAGGTGGAGGCCGTGTTGGAGGCGCTGGACGCCGAAGAGGGGGATGCCGACACCGGTGACCACGCGGCAGACTGAGCGTGATGAATGGCTACGGTGGAGTCACGGCGACGGGCGGCCGATGACTCCGGAACAGCTCGCCGCCGCCTGCAAGCCGCTGGTGCTCGAACTCGGGGAGGCATTCGCGCGCTGCCCGTCCACGCTGCGCCGGGCGCGGCTGCTCGGCATCTCCGGGTGGGCCTTCTACATCACCGGGCGGGCCGGTGCGCTCGGGGACGTCCGCGCCGAGACGGTCGCCGCGGCGCTCGGCTTCATCGCCCCGGAGGCGGTCACCGACGGCTGGGACGCCGCCGCGCGCACCGTCCCGCCGCTGGAGGTGGCCACCGCCAACCTCGCCGAGTGCTGCCGGTGGGGCACCGCCCGGCTGGGCGACGGCGCCGAGTCGTCCCGGCTCGCCGCGCTGCTGGGCCGGGCGGTCGACGCGGCGGACGGCAGCGGCATGCCGCTTTTCGCCGCCTGGCGGGCCATGCCGGTGCCCGACCCGTCGCCGGGTGCGCGGGCGGCTGTCGGGATGCTGCTGCTGCGTGAGCACTTCGCCGGGGCGTACCTGCTGGCGGTGCGCGCGGCCGGGCTGACACCGCTGGAGGCGGTGCTGGCCGGGCCGGAGGGCGAGGCCGGTGCCGCCGCGTGCGGCTGGGTGCCCCCGTACCCGCCGGTCGGGCCGCTGGTGCGGCGCCGGCTGTGGGCCGAGGCGGTGACCGACCGGCTGGCGTCGGCGGCGTTCCGCGTGCTGGACGCCGCCGAGGGCGCTGAGCTGCTGGGTCTGCTCGGCGCCGCGCGGCAGCGCGCCCGCGGCGGATAAATGGGAGGCGATCCGGCCGGTGCGGCTGCCAGGATCTGGCCCGTGACGCTTCCCGCCGGCTGGTCGGCCCGCCGCCCGACCCTCGAAGACGTGCCCGCGATCCTGGCGGTGGTGCACGCCGCCGACACGTTCGCCGTGGGCCACCCGGACTTCGACGACGAGGACGTGCGGTCCGCGCTGACCGCGCCGTTCGTCGACCCGGCTCGGGACTCGTGGCTGGTCACCGACCCGGACGGCACGGCGGTGGCCTGGTCGATCCTGGCCAACCCGAGCGGTGTCGGGCGGGAGTGGGTGGACGTGCTCGTCGACCCCGACCGCGGCGCCGACCTGCGCGCGCCGCTGCTGGCCCGGCTGCTGGAACGCGTCGCCGAACGGGCCGCCGAGCGCGGCCTGCCCGCGCTGACCGCCCGCGCCGGGGTGTACGCGCCGGAGACCCGCTGGGCCGGTGAGCTGGCCGAGGCCGGGTTCACCCGGATCAAGCGCTACATCCGGATGAGCCGCTCGCTCGCCGACCTGCCCGCCGAGCCGGCGCCCCCGCCCGGGGTGACGGTGCGGCCGCTGCGCGCCGACGACGAGGACGACCTGCGGCTGTTCCACCGGATCTACGACACCGCGTTCCGGGACACCCCCGACCACGACCCGCTCGACTTCGCACAGTGGCGGGACCTGCTGCCGTCGTACGGCAAGGTCTGGGACGAGTGGTTCCTGGCCGAGGTCGACGGCGAGCCGGCCGGTGCGCTCCAGTCCTCCGACCAGGCGCTCGACCAGGACCGGGGGTGGGTGCGGACGCTGTCGGTGCTGCCCGCGTACCGGCGCCGCGGGGTGGGCGCGGCGCTGCTGCGCCGGGCCTTCGCGGTCTACGCGGCGAAGGGCCGCACCGGCGCCGGGCTCGGCGTCGACCTGGCCAACCCGACCGCGCCGGTCACGCTCTACCGCTCCGTCGGGCTGGTGGAGGAGCACTGGGCCGACATGTACGAGCGGAGCGTGCCCGCCTCGCGGGTGTGACCCGGCACCCCTCGTACCGGGGTCGCCGAGCGCGGGTACGGCCGCCCGGCGCACACTGTGGGTGTGGGAGACGCGCTACGCCGACGCGGTGCCGGTGGGGCGGGACCGCAGCTCGGTGACGTAGTCGTCCGGCGCGCCCGCCTTCTCCGCGGCGTTCGCGAGCTCCGAGAGGTACCACGCGGTGGGCAGCCCGCCCTCGTACCCGTCGAACACGTAGACCCACGCTGTCACGTCGCCGTCGAGCGTCGAGACGCGGACGGTCAGCTTGCGGTACGTCCCGGAGGTCACGCCCTCGATCTCGTCGAGCTGCGCGGCGTCGTACGGGTGGATGTCGTAGAGCGCCACGAACACCCGGTCACCCGGGGACTCGACAACGGTGCTGACCGAGCCCTCCCAGCCGATGACGTCCTCGCCGGCGAAGGTGAGCCGCCAGCCCTCAAGCCAGCCGGTGCCCACCATCGGCGAATGCGGGCAGTAGGCGCGCATGCGGGCGGGATCCAGGTTCGAGCCGTAAGCAGCGTAGAGACCCACGGCGACGACGATAGCCCGGCTGGCGGGTGGGGGAGAATACGACAGTGCGTGTCGGACGGGACGGGGAGAAGAAAGTCACTGTGAGCACAGACGAGGGGCGACTGCTGTGAGCCAGATCGTGATCATCGGCGGCGGGCCGGCCGGGTACGAGGCGGCTCTGGTCGCCGCGCAGTTGGACGCCGATGTCACAGTGGTCGAGGCGGAGGGCGCCGGCGGCGCCTGCGTGCTCTCCGACTGCGTGCCCTCCAAGACGTTCATCGCCAGCTCCGAGGTGGTCACCGGCTACCGGGACACCGAGGAGTTCGGGGTGCACTCCGACGGCCTGGAGGCGGTCACCGTCGACGCCTCGGCGGTGCACGAGCGGGTCAAGCGGCTCGCGCTGGCCCAGTCCGCCGACATCCACACCAAGCTCGTAAAGGCCGGCGTCGAGTTCGTCGCCGGCACCGCCCGGCTCGGCGAGGACACGCTCGGCCACACCCACCGGGTGATCGTCACCCCGGCCGACGGCGGCGCCGAATACTCGATCGCCGCGTCGACGGTGCTGGTCGCGACCGGCGCGACCCCCCGCCAGTTGCCCACCGCCGTACCGGACGGCGAGCGCATCCTGACCTGGCGCCAGGTGTACGACCTGCCCGACCTGCCCGAGCACCTGATCGTGGTCGGCTCCGGCGTGACCGGCGCCGAGTTCGCCAGCGCGTACCTCGCCATGGGCGTCAAGGTCACGCTCGTGTCCAGCCGGGACCGGGTCATGCCGCACGAGGACGCCGACGCCGCGATGGCGATCGAGCGGGTGTTCCGCAACCGGGGCATGAGCATCCTGAACAACTCCCGCGCCGAGGCGGTCCGCCGCGTCGGCGACGGGGTCGAGGTGGTGCTCTCCGACGGAAGGCAGGTCACCGGCTCGCACGCGCTGATCGCTGTCGGCTCGATCCCGAACACCGCCGACCTGGGCCTGGCCGAGTACGGCGTGGAGCTGGCCCGGGGCGGTTACGTGACGGTGGACCGGGTCTCCCGTACCAACGTGCCGGGCATCTACGCGGCGGGTGACTGCACCGGCGTGCTGCCGCTCGCGAGCGTCGCGGCCATGCAGGGCCGGATCGCCATGTGGCACGCGCTGGGCGAGGCGGTCCGGCCGCTGCGGCTGCGTACCGTCGCCGCGAACGTCTTCACCGACCCGGAGCTGGCCACCGTCGGCGTCTCCCAGGACGAGGTGTATGCCGGCAAGACCCCGGCCCGCCAGGTGATGCTGCCGCTGTCCGGCAACGCCCGGGCGAAGATGGACGACCTGGCCGACGGCTTCGTCAAGCTGTTCTGCCGGCCGGCGAGCGGCCAGGTGATCGGCGGCGTGGTGGTGGCGCCGAAGGCGAGCGAGCTGATCCTGCCGATCACGATGGCGGTGGAGAACAACCTCACCGTCAACGAGCTGGCGCACACCATCACCATCTACCCGAGCCTGTCCGGCTCCATCACCGAGGCCGCCCGCCAGCTCATGCTCCACGAGCTGGAGTAACCCCCTCTTTGCTCGTCGATCATGGAGTTGCGGCCCCCGATCCGACCGGTATGCCCGGTCTGTGCGGGGTCCCAACTGCATGATCGACGACTTTGGTCAGGGTGAGGTGCAGGGCCAGGGTTGTCAGCAGGGCTGTCTCGGTGAGGATGAGCAGGCGCTCGATCAGGCCGAGCAGGGCGCGGTCGCCGGGGTAGGCGGACCAGATCATCGCGCCCGCCAGCACCAGGCTGGCCACTGTCAGCCCGCGTAGCCAGGTGGCGGCTCCGGCGACCGGGTGACGGGCCAGCAGCCAGCCGGCCACCGGCAGGGCCAGGAACGACAGCACCGAGGCGTACCGGTGCACGTACGCGGCGGTGTCCATGGGCGTGCCCGGCTCGTTCGTGGGCACCACGGCGGCGGCCAGCAGCCCGGCCGACCAGGCGGTCAGCAGCGCGAGCGGCACCCGGCCCGCTCCGGCCCGGCGCAGCGACGGCAGCAGCACCAGGCTGGCCGCCGCGAGCACCGCCATCGCGGTGTCGATGACGCCGCCCCGATCGGAGACGGCGAAGTCGCTGACGGTCAGCGACCAGGGATCCAGGTCGTCGCTCACCTCGAGATGACCGACCATCGCGAGCACCGCCGCCAGGACGATCCCGCCGAGGGCCAACAGGCCGCTGCTCCGCGTTCCAGGCATACGGCCAGCCTGTCGCCGTAACCGCCCCAGACGGATCCGGGACCACCACCCACTTCGCTCCCCGGGTCGTCCCCTACCGGACCCCCGAGAACCGCGTCAGGTGAGGTCGGGTCGAGATGGATCGTCCGCCCGGTCTCCCGCCGGTTGCGCGGCGGCGATCGACGCCAGCATCTGTTCTCTGAGCTGCCCGCGCCGGGTCACGCGCTTGGCGTCATTCCATGAGGGATCGATTCGCCGAGCCCTGGCCTTGACGTCGTGCCACGCCGCCGCATCGCTCATGACCTGTTCTTCCTTCACGTCGATCAGGTGCTCGGGGGTCAACTGCCGGCGGAGTCGGCGGTGGCCTCGGCACGGGTCTGCCGGGCGCTGCTGATCCAGGTCATCGCCCACCCGGCCAGCGCGAACCCCGCAGCGGCCACCCCGCCGATCAGCAGCAGCCGCCACGCCGAGTGGGTCAGCGCCGTACCGCCCAGATGGCCGACGAGCGCGCCGTAGCTGGACCACGCGAGCGCCGCCGCCGCCTCGTAGGGCAGGAACAGCCGGTACGGGTAGCGGCTGCGCCCGGCCGAGAAGCAGGCCGCCATGCGGCCACCTGGTACGAAACGGCAGAGCAGGATCACCATCGGCCCCGGTTCGCGCAGCCCACGGGTGACCCGGGTGACCGCCCGGCGTGCCCGTCCCGGTGTCGTGGCGCGCGCCGCGCGCCGGGTCGGCGTACTGCGGCCGATCAGGTAGCAGGCCAGGTCACCGATGAACACACCGGCCGCGCCGACCGCGATGGTGAGCGGCAGGCTGAGCCCGCCGTACACGGTCAGCGCCCCGCTGGTGATCATGACGAGCTGGGTCGGCACCACCGGGACGAAGGCGTCGGCGATCAGCAGGATCAGCAACAGCGCGTACGCCCACATGGGCGACGCGACGTCAGAGATGAGCTCGGCCACGACCGCCACCTCGCCGGAGTTCTCCGTTCGACCGGATCGAGCCTGACGCCGTGTCCGGCGTCACCACCACCGGCCCCGCCGCACGGTGACAGCCGACACCGGCAGGCCGTAGGTGTGAAACGAGGCGGCCCGCCCGCAGGTGACGGGCCACCGGCGCGTACACCACGGGGCGGGGCGGCGCATCGTCGATTCCCGGCGTACCGTTGGTCGGACGCGGCACCGGAGTCGTCGGGTCCCCCGTTCCTGACGACCGGGCCGCCGCGGGTCGCCGGCAGGTCCCGTGCCGGCGACCCGCACCCACACTCCGAAACTCAGGTGCGCCGTCGATGCCCGCGCGCCTACGGTCGGGGCATGCGCAGCGCGGTAGTGACCACGACGCCGGGTGTTCCCGGCGCGCCGCACTGACGTTTCCGTCGACGAGGCCCCGGGGCGATCCGCTCCGGGGCCTCGCGGCGTACCGGGCCTGCTCGCCTCCGGGTCGTACCCGATCAAGGAGAGCGACATGATCGACCACCGCAGGCTCGGCCGGGACCTGGAGCTGTTCGTCTCCGACCCGCTCGCGGGCGCCGGGCTGCCGATCTGGCTGCCGGCCGGCGCCGCCGCCCGGCACGCCGTCGAGGAGTACGTCCGGGAGTTGGAGCGCCGGGCCGGCTACCGGCACGTCTACTCGCCGCCGCTCGGTAAGCGGGAGCTGTTCGAGCTGTCCGGGCATCTGGGCTACTTCGCCGACGACATGTTCCCGCCGATGCGGCTGAGCGCCGACGACGAGTTCGTGCTGCGCCCGGCGCTGTGCCCGCACCACGCGCTGGTGTTCCGCGCCCGCGGCCGCTCCTACCGCGAGCTGCCGCTGCGGATCGCCGAGCTGGGCGGCATGTACCGGGCGGAGCGCTCCGGTGTGCTCGGCGGGCTGTCCCGGGTGCGGGCCATCTCGCTCAACGACGCGCACAACTTCTGCGCCCTGGAGCAGGTCGGTGACGAGGTCCGCGAGATCCTGCGGCTGATCGGCGAGGCGCACGCGGCGCTCGGCGTCCGTCCCGCCGGGTTGCGGCTGTCGCTGCGCGGGCCGGGCCAGCGGTACGTGGGCGACGACGCCGGCTGGGCGCGGGCCGAGGAACTGCTCCGCGCCGCGCTCGACGGGGTGGACGTCGTCGAGGCGCCGGGCGAGGCCGCGTTCTACGGCCCGAAGATCGACATTCAGATCGTGGACGCGGCCGGCCGGGAGTCGACCATCTCCACCGTCCAGCTCGACTTCGACAAGCCGGAGCGGTTCGACCTGTCGTACACCGACTCGGACGGCCGCCGGAAACGGCCGGTGATGGTGCACCGCAGCCTCGTCGGCAGCATGGAGCGGCTGTTCGCGTACCTGATCGAAGTGCATGAGGGCGCGTTCCCGGCCTGGTACGCCCCGGTGCAGTTGCTGCTGCTCCCGGTCGACGCGGCCCAGGCCGAGGCGGCCGTCGGGCTGGCCCGCCGGGCCGAGGCGGCCGGGCTGCGGGTCGAGGTGGACCACGCCGGTTCGCTGGGTGCCCGGATCCGGGACGCGTCCCGCCGCCGCGTCCCGTACACCGGGGTTCTGGGCCCCCGGGAGGCGGCCGACGGTTCGGTCTCGCTGCGCCTGCGCGACGGCCGGGTGCTCGACCCGATGCCCGCCGCCGAGGCGCTGGGCCTGGTCGGCGCGGTGGTCGCGAGCCGGTCGGCGGCGCTGCTCCCGGCCTGACCCCGGCCCGTCCGGGTGCCGGTGAGGCGCCCGGACGGGGACCGGTGTCGGACCTGTGGCCGGGTCCACGTCAGTTCCCGACCGGCGTGCCGGCACCGGCCCGCATCCCCGGCGGGCCGGCCGGGGCGGGCGCCGGCACCTCGTCTTCGATGACCGCGCCGCTGAACTGCGCCCGGTAGAGCCGGGCGTACGCGCCACCGGCGGCGACGAGCTGGTCATGGGTGCCCTGCTCGACGATCCGGCCCTGCTCCATCATCAGGATCAGGTCGGCGTCGCGGATGGTGGAGAGCCGGTGCGCGATGACGAAGCTCGTCCGGTCCGAGCGCAGCGCCGCCATGGCGCGCTGGAGCAGCACCTCGGTCCGGGTGTCCACCGAGCTGGTCGCCTCGTCCAGGATCAGCAGCGACGGCTCGGCCAGGAACGCCCGCGCGATGGTGATGAGCTGCTTCTCCCCGGCGCTGACGTTGCTGCCCTCCTCGTCGATCACCGTGTCGTAGCCGTCCGGCAGGCTGCGGACGAACCGGTCCACGAACGTCGCCCGGGCGGCGGCGAGGATCTCCTCCTCGGTGGCGTCCGGCCGGCCGTAGGCGATGTTGTCCCGGATGGTCCCGCCGAACAGCCAGGTGTCCTGCAGCACCATGCCGATCCGGCCGCGCAGGTCGTCGCGGCGCATCGTGGCGATGTCCACCCCGTCCAGCGTGATCCGCCCCGCATCGAGCTCGTAGAACCGCATGACCAGATTGACCAGCGTGGTCTTGCCGGCACCGGTGGGACCGACGATGGCGACCGTGTGACCCGGCTCGGCGACCAGCGACAGGTCGTCGATGAGCGGCTTCTCCGGGTCGTACCGGAAGGAGACGTGCTCGAACTCGACCCGCCCGTGCGGGTCGGCGACCCGGACCGGCTCGGCCGGGTCGGGGCTCTGCTCGTCCGCGTCGAGCACGGCGAAGACCCGCTCGGCCGAGGCCACCCCGGACTGCAGCAGGTTGGCCATCGACGCGACCTGGGTGAGCGGCTGGGTGAACTGCCGCGAGTACTGGATGAACGCCTGCACGTCGCCGAGGCTCATCGAGCCCGACGCCACCCGCAGGCCGCCGACCACGGCGATCGCGACGTAGCTGAGATTCCCGATGAAGAACATCGCCGGCATGATCAGCCCGGAGACGAACTGCGCGCCGAAGCCGGCCCGGAACAGCTCCTCGTTCTTGGCGTGGAAGGCGGCCTCGACCTCCTTCTGCCGGCCGAAGACCTTGACCAGCTCGTGCCCGGTGTACGCCTCCTCGATCTGGCCGTTCAGCTCGCCGGTGTGCTTCCACTGGGCGATGAACTTGCCCTGCGACCGCTTGGCGATCTGACCGGTGACCACCACCGACAGCGGCACCGCGACGAGCGCGACGACAGCCAGCAACGGCGAGATCCAGAACATCATCGCGAGTACGCCGACGACGGTGAGCAGCGACGTGAGCAACTGGCTCAGCGTCTGCTGGAGCGTCTGCGACACGTTGTCGATGTCGTTCGTGACCCGGCTGAGCAGCTCACCGCGGGGCTGCTTGTCGAAGTAGGGCAGCGGCAGCCGGTTGAGCTTGTCCTCCACGTCGGCGCGCAGCGTCAGCACCGTGCGCTGCACCACGCCGTTGAGGACCCAGCCCTGCGCCCACTGGAGCATGCTCGCGCCGACGTAGAGCACCACGGCGAACGCCAGCACCCGGCCCAGCGCGTCGAAGTCGATGCCTGCGCCGGGGATCACGTCCATCCGAGCCAGCATGTCGGCGAAGTTGCCGTTGCCCTCGGCGCGGGCCGCCTCCGCCGCCGCCTCGGTGGTGGTGCCGGGCGGGAGCTGCCGCCCGATCACCCCGCTGAAGATGATGTCGGTGGCGTGGCCGAGCACCTTCGGCCCGATGACGCTGAGCCCGACGCTGGCCAGGGCCAGCGCGAGCACGCCGGTGAGCTGGAGCCGGTACGGCCGCAGCCGCGCCAGCAGCCGCCGTGCCGAGGGCCCGAAGTTCATCGCCTTCTCGGCCGGCATGCCCATGCTCATGTGCGGCGGACCACCGCCGGGCCGCCGCCCGGCCGGAGGCAGCCGCGTCGGCTCGTTCTTCTGCTGCGGCACCGACGACGTCATGCGGCCACCTCCGCCGTCTGCTGCGACGCGACGATCTCGGCGTACGTGGGGCAGCTCTCCAGCAGTTCCTCATGTCGTCCCATCCCGACGACACCCCCGTCCTCGAGCACGATGATCTGGTCGGCGTCGACGATCGTGGAGACCCGCTGGGCCACGATCACCACCGCCGCGTCCGCGGTGACCGGCTTGAGGGCGGCCCGCAGCCGGGCGTCCGTGCCGAGGTCGAGCGCGGAGAAGGAGTCGTCGAAGAGGTAGATCTCCGGTTTGCGGACGAGCGCGCGGGCGATGGCCAGGCGTTGCCGCTGGCCGCCGGAGACGTTGGTGCCGCCCTGCGCGATCGGCGCCTCCAGCCCGCCCGGCATCTCGGCGACGAAGTCGCGCGCCTGGGCGATCTCCAGCGCGGCCCACAGGTCCGCGTCGGTGGCGTCCGGGTTGCCGTAGCGCAGGTTGCTGGCGACCGTGCCGGTGAACAGGTACGGCCGCTGGGGCACCAGCCCGATCCGCCGCCACAGCTCGTCCGGGGCCAGGTCCCGTACGTCCACGCCGTCGACCAGGACGGCGCCGGCGGTCGGGTCGACCAGCCGGGGGATGAGCGTGAGCAGCGTGGTCTTGCCGGCGCCGGTGGAACCGATGATCGCGGTGGTGCGGCCCGGCTCGGCGCGGAACGAGATGTCGTGCAGCACCGGGGCGCTCGCACCCGGGTACTGGAATCCGGCGCCGCGTAGTTCCAGTTCGCCGCGGCCGGTGACCTCGGTGACCGGGTCGGTGGCCGGCACCACCGACGAGTCGGTGTCCAGCACCTCCTCGATGCGCTCGGCGCAGACCGCGGCCCGGGGCACCATCATCAGCATGAAGGTGGCCATCATGACCGCCATCAGGATCTGCATCAGGTACTGCAGGAACGCGGTGAGCGCGCCGACCTGGATCTGACCGGAGTCGACCCGTGCCGCGCCGAACCAGAGCACCGCGACGCTGGAGACGTTCAGCACCAGCATCACGATCGGGAAGATCAGCGCCTGGAGCCGTCCGATCCGCAGTGCGGTGGTGGTCAGGTCGGTGTTGGCGACCCGGAACCGGTCGGTCTCGTACGGCTCACGGACGAACGCCCGGACCACCCGGATGCCGGTGATCTGCTCGCGCAGCACCCGGTTGACGGTGTCGATCCGGGTCTGCATGAGCCGGAAGCCCGGCACCATCCGGCGGATGATCAGACCCAGCGCGACTGCGAGCACCGGTACGCAGACCAGCATCAGCCAGGAGAGCCCGACGTCCTCGCGCAGCGCCATCACCACGCCGCCGACGCTCATGATCGGCGCGGCGACCAGCATGGTGCAGCTCAGCAGCACCAGCATCTGCACCTGCTGGACGTCGTTGGTGTTGCGGGTGATCAGCGACGGCGCCCCGAACCGGGCGACCTCGCGGGCGGAGAAGCTGTTGACGCGCCGGAAGATCGAGCCGCGTACGTCGCGGCCGAACGCCATCGCGGTCTTCGCGCCGAAGTAGACGGCGGCGATCGAGCAGGCGATCTGGAGCAGGCTGACGAGCAGCATCCACCCGCCCGTACGCAGGATCTGGTCGGTGTCGCCGACGGCGACGCCGCGGTCGATGATGTCGGCGTTCAGGCTGGGCAGGTAGAGCGAGGCGATCGTGCCGACGAACTGGAACGCCACCACGGCGGCCAGCCATCGTCGGTACGGGTGCAGATGTGTGCGGAGCAGGCGGATCAACACAGATGGCTCCCCGTTGGCGGCTCGGTGTCGGACTCGCTGTCCCGGTTCAACCGACGGAGGTCCCCGTCGGACATGCCGGTGATGATTTCGATCAGGAACTGGCGGATCACCGCCCGGTTGGCCGGGTCGGCGTCGACCGACGTCAGCGGCCGGTCGCTGTGGATCATGTCGCTGATGGCGCGGGCGTGTTCGCCGCCCTTGTCGGTCAGCGTGAGCCGGACCGTGCGGCGGTCCTCCGGGTCGCGGCGGCGGCTGACGAAGCCGTCGCGTTCGAGGGTGTCCGCGATGCCGGTGAGCGTGGCGGGCCGGACGAAGCACAGCTCGGCCATTTCCCGGTGGCTCACGTCGCCGGCCCGGAGGAGGATCATCAGGACCCGCATGCCGGCGGACGTGAGCCCGTGTTCGGCGAGGTAACGCCCCCAGTGCTGTTCGACCACGTGTCCGGCGATCGAGATCAGCCGGCCGAGTGGCGCGTGGTGCAACGCGTCGGGGAAGCGGACGAGCGGGCCCATGTTCACGAGCGTCAGGTTAGCCCCCGAACCATCAGGGCCCAAACTAATTCTGAGAATCTCCTCAGCCGCGATCGGCGCGGGTGCGTGGCGGCTCGTCCGGGGCGGTGGCGACGTACTCCCGCATCACCTCGCTGACCTCGCGCAGGAACGCCGTGGTGGCCTCGGCCTGCTCGGGGGTGAGCCGGGCGACCGCCCGGTCGACGCCGACGAGCATCGGGCGCAGCGCCTCCAGCACCTCGCCGACGGCGCTCTCCGTGACCTGGAGGCTGAGCCGGCGCCTGTCGTGCGGGTGCGGGGTCCGGGCGACGTGACCGGCCTGCACGAGCCGGTCGACAAGCGTGGTCGCCGAGGCGGACCGGATGCCGAGCCGGTTGCCCAGCTCGACCGGGCCCAGCGGATCCGGGCTGGAGACCAGGTGGTCGATCGCGGCGGCGTCGGTCGCGTTGAGGCCCAGGCGGCGGGCCAGCGCGGCCCGCGTGTAGCCGGCCAGGCGCAGCACGTCGCGCAGCGCGCGGGACGCCTCGCTGCTCGGTGGCGCGACCCGCGCGGACTCTCCGGTTGGCGGCACCCCCTCCATGGGGTAAAGCTAGCATCTCAGGTAGCTAGAAAATCTAGCTAAAGCGGGAGGATGCCATGCGCGGCGACGGGCGCGGACGCTGGTTCGGGCTGCTGGCCATCAGCCTCGGCGTAGCGATGATCATCGTGGACGCCACGATCGTGAACGTCGCGGTGCCGCAGATCATCCGGGACCTCGACATCACCTCCACCGACGCGCAGTGGGTGCAGGAGGCGTACACCCTGGTCCTCGCCGCGCTGCTGCTGGTCGCCGGCCGCTTCGCCGACCGGTCCGGGCGGCGGCGGATGTTCCTCGTCGGGGTCACCGTCTTCGTGGTCGCCAGCGTGCTCGCCGCGCTCGCCGGCTCCGGCGAGACGCTGATCGCCTCCCGCGTGCTCCAGGGCGTCGGCGGGGCGATGATGCTGCCCACCTCGCTCTCCCTGCTCAACGCCAACTTCACCGGCCGGGAGAAGGGCATCGCGTTCGCCGTCTGGGGCTCCACCATCGGTGGTGCGGCGGCGCTCGGGCCGCTGCTCGGCGGCTGGCTCACCACCACGTACTCCTGGCGGTGGGCCTTCGGCATCAACGTCCCGGTCAGCCTGGCCGTGATCGTGGCGACGCTCGTGCTGGTGGCCGAGTCCCGGGACGAGCGGGCCGAGCGCGGGCTGGACCTGCTCGGCGCGCTGCTCTCGGTGATCGGCATGACCGGCGTGGTCTTCGCGCTGATCGAGGGCCGCACCTACGGCTGGTGGGAGCGGGAGCGGCCGTTCAGCCTCTTCGGGCTGGACTGGACCGCGTCGATCTCGCCGGTGCCGGTGGCCGCGCTGGTCGGCCTCGTCGCGCTCGGGATTTTCCTGGCCCAGCAGGTACGCCGCAACCGGGCCGGCCGTCCCGCGCTGCTCGACCTGTCGCTGTTCGGCATCGGCTCGTTCCGCAACGGCATCCTGGCCGCCGCGATCGTCAGCCTGGGCGAGTTCGGCCTGCTGTTCGCGCTGCCGCTGTGGTTCCAGAACGTGCTCGGCTACAGCGCCTTCCGGACCGGCCTGGCGTTGCTGCCGCTCGCCGTCGGCAGCTTCCTGGCCAGCGGCATCGGCGCGCCGCTGACCCAGCGCTTTGGTGCGGCCCGGGTGGTGCAGCTCGGCGTCGCCGCCGAACTGGTCGGCGTGGCCGGGCTCGGGCTCGTGGTCGCGCCGGACACCAGCTGGTGGGCGCCGCTGGGCTTCCTGTTCGTGTACGGCGTCGGCGTCGGCCTGGCCACCGCCCAGCTCACCGGCGTATCCCTGTCGCAGGTGCCGGTACGCCGCAGCGGCCAGGGCTCGGGCCTGCAGAGCACCGCCCGGCAGGTCGGCTCCGCGCTCGGCATCGCGGTGCTCGGCACCGTGCTCTTCGCCGGCCTCGGCGGGCTCCTCGGCGACCGGCTGGCCGATCAGCCCGGACTCACCCCGGCCCAGCGGGACCAGGTGGTGAGCGCGGTCAAGGAGAGCGCCGGCGCGGCGATCGGCGGGCTGGAGGCGGACCCGCGTACCGCGCCGATCGCCGAGGAGGCGAAGGCGGCGTTCTCCGAGGCCACCCGGTACGCGGCCTTCGCGGGCGCCGGATTCCTGCTGATCGGCCTGGTCGCCTGCCTGCGCCTGCCGGCCGTTCGCCACGGGGAGACCGGGGCCTCCCCGCCCGCCGAGGCGGAGCCGGCCCGCGCCTGAGCCGGGTCCCGCCGTTCTCGTCCCGCCGGCTCGGCGCGGGCGGCCGCCGGGTCGGCGGCGGGTCATCAGCCGAGGGCCACCGCCAGCGCCGCGGCCACGAAGACGACCTGGAGCACGGTACGGACGCCGAGCGGCGTCACCGGGCGCCCGGCGAGCGTGAGCCGTCGCCGGGCGGCCGACACGTTGGCCGGGAACATGGCGAGCATCAGCAGTGCCAGCCCGGCGGCCGCCGGGCGCGCGGTGGCCGGGAACAGCAGTGCGAGCGCGCCGGCGAGTTCCAGCACGCCGGTGACGGTGACCAGCAGGGCCGGCCGGGGCAGCGCCGGCGGGACCATCGCGATCAGGTCGGCGCGGCGGGACGCGAAGTGGGCCACGCCGGTCAGCACGAACATCAGCGCCAGCCCCACCCGCAGCGCGGGGTGCCACCCGTCCACGGCGTCCACGCCGAGCAGGCCGGCGATCCGGGCCAGCGCGGTGCCGGCGAGGAGTGCGATCAGGGGTGCCATTGTCGATCCCTCCGACGAGCATCTTGTCGCTGACAAGATTGCGTCGACGGGTGCCATCTTGTCAATGACAAGTTAGGGTGACGGCATGGCCTCGTACCACCACGGCGACCTCCGCCGCGTCCTGCTGAGCACCGCCGCCGAGGCGATCGCCGAGTCCGGTCCGGCCGCGCTGAGCCTGCGTGAGCTGGCCCGGCGCGCCGGGGTCTCGCACGCCGCGCCGGCGCACCACTTCGGCGACAAGGCCGGGCTGCTCACCGCGTTCGCCACCCAGGGCTTCGACCTGCTCGCCGACGCGTTGCGGCAGGCCGGGGACGACCTGCTCGACAGCGGCGTGGCCTACGTCGGGTTCGCGGTGCGGCACCGGGCGCACTTCGACGTCATGTTCCGGCCCGAGCTGTACCGGGCCGACGACCCGGAACTGGTCGCCGCCCGCGCGCGGTCGGGGGCACTGCTGCGCGGCGGAGTGGCCCGCCACACCGGGCGGGAGCCGGACGCCGACGCGCTCGCCGCCTGGTCGATCGTGCACGGCTTCGCCACGCTCTGGCTCTCCGGCGCGCTGCCACCACGGGTGGGCGACGACCCGGAGGCCGCCGCCCGTACCGTGATCAGGCGGTTGTTCGACTGAGCCGGCCGGACGTCACCAGCTCGTCGGCAGCGGCATCCCCTCGGTGTAGCCGGCGGCGCTCTGCACGCCGACGAGCGCCCGCTCGTGGAACTCCTCCAGGCTGCGCGCCCCCGCGTACGTGAACGCGCTGCGCACCCCCGAGATGATCTCGTCGATCAGGTCCTCGACGCCGGGCCGGTTCGGGTCCAGATACATCCGGGCCGAGGAGATGCCCTCCTCGAAGATCGCCTTCCGGGCCCTGTCGAACGCGCTGTCCTCGGCCGTACGGGCGCTCACCGCGCGCGACGACGCCATGCCGAAGCTCTCCTTGTAGCGCCGCCCGTCGGCGTCGGTGTAGAGGTCGCCGGGGGACTCGTAGGTGCCGGCGAACCAGGAGCCGATCATCACGTTCGAGGCGCCCGCGGCCAGCGCCAGCGCGACGTCTCGCGGGTGGCGTACGCCGCCGTCGGCCCAGACGTGCCGCCCCAGCGAGCGGGCCGCCGCGGCGCAGTCGAGCACCGCGGAGAACTGCGGACGCCCCACGCCGGTCATCATCCGGGTGGTGCACATCGCGCCCGGCCCGACGCCGACCTTCACGATGTCCGCGCCCGCGTCGACCAGGTCGCGTACGCCGTCTGCAGTCACCACGTTCCCGGCCGCCACCGGCACCGGCGGGTCCAGCCGGCGGACCGCCCGCAGGGCCTGGAGCATCCGCTCCTGGTGCCCGTGCGCGGTGTCCACGACGAGCGTGTCCACCCCGGCCTCCAGCAGCGCGGCGGCCTTGCCGGTGACGTCACCGTTGATGCCCACGGCGGCGGCGATCCGCAGCCGCCCCCGGTCGTCGGTGGCCGGCTTGTACAGCGTGGCGCGCAGCGCGCCCTGCCGGGTCAGCACGCCGACCAGGCGGCCGTCGTCGTCCACCACCGGCGCGAGCCGCCGCCGGCCCGCCGACAGCCTGTCGAATCCGGTACGCGGGTCCGCGTCCGCCGGCACGGTGTGCAGCTCGGTCGACATCACGTGCCGGAGCTGGGCGAAGCGGTCCACCCCGACGGTGTCCGCCTCGGTCACCACGCCCATCGGCCGGCCGGCCGCGTCGACCACGACCACCGCGCCGTGCGAGCGCTTCGGCAGCAGGTGGATGGCGTCACCGACGGTGTCGGTCGGGCCGAGCGTGATCGCCGTGTCGTGCACCAGGTGCCGCTGCTTGACCCAGCCGACCACGTCGGCGACGACCTCGATCGGGATGTCCTGCGGGATCACCGCCACCGCGCCGCGCCGGGCCACGGTCTCGGCCATCCGCCGGCCGGCGACGGCCGTCATGTTCGCCACCACGAGCGGGATCGTGGTGCCGGTCCCGTCGGTGGTGGCCAGGTCGACGTCGAGCCGGGAGCCCACCTCGGACCGGTTGGGCGCCATGAAGACGTCGTTGTAGGTCAGGTCGTGCGCGGGGACCGCGCCGTGAAGGAACCGCACCCGGCCATCATTCCCGCCCGGCGGCGCTCCCGCCCTCCGTGGTGGCTCAGACCACCCGCCCTCGCGCTGTCGCGCAGGGGTCCTTCCGCACTCCTCAGGCGATGGTGCAGATCGCGGCGCCGGACGTGATCACCGCGCCGACCTCGGCGGCGAGCCCGCTGACCGTGCCGGCCTTGTGCGCGTGCAGCGGCTGCTCCATCTTCATCGCCTCCAGCACCACGACCAGGTCGCCCTCGGCCACCTCGTCGCCGTCCGCGACGGCGATCTTCACGATCGTGCCCTGCATCGGGGAGGTGAGCGTGTCCCCGCTGACCGCGGCGCCCGCCTTGCCCCCGCCACCCCGGCGGGCCGGCTTCTTCGCGGCGGGCGCGGCTGCCGCCGTACCCGCGCCGAGCCCGGCGGGGAGGACGACCTCCAGCCGCTTGCCGCCCACCTCGACCACGACGGTCTCGCGCTCGGCGGGCTCGTCGGCGGCGCCGGCGGTGGCGGTGAAGGCCGGTACGGTGTTGTCCCACTCGGTCTCGATCCACCGGGTGTGCACGGCGAACGGCTCGGCGGTGAACGCCTCGTCGCGGATCACCAGGCGGTGGAAGGGCAGCGCGGTCGCCATGCCCTCGACCACCATCTCGTCGAGCGCCCGGCGGGCCCGCTCCAGCGCCTCGGTACGCGTCTCGCCGACGATGATCACCTTGGCGAGCAGCGAGTCGAAGTTGCCGCCGATCACGTCGCCGGCCGAGATGCCGGTGTCCACCCGCACGCCCGGCCCGGAGGGCAGGCGCAGCGCGGTGACGGTGCCCGGCGCGGGCAGGAAGTTGCGGCCCGGGTCCTCGCCGTTGATCCGGAACTCGATGGCGTGCCCGCGCGGCGTCGGGTCCTCGGTGAAGCGCAGCTTCTCGCCGTCGGCGATGCGGAACTGCTCGCGCACCAGGTCGATGCCGGCGGTCTCCTCGGTGACCGGATGCTCGACCTGGAGCCGGGTGTTCACCTCCAGGAAGGAGATCGTGCCGTCCGCGCCGACCAGGTATTCCACGGTGCCGGCGCCGTGGTAGCCGGCCTCCCGGCAGATGGCCTTGGCGCTGTCGTGGATCTGGGCCCGCTGGGCGTCGGTGAGGAACGGCGCGGGGGCCTCCTCGACCAGCTTCTGGTGCCGGCGCTGCAGCGAGCAGTCCCGGGTGCCCACCACGATCACGTTGCCGTGCTGGTCGGCCAGCACCTGCGCCTCGACGTGGCGCGGCTTGTCCAGGTAGCGCTCGACGAAGCACTCGCCCCGGCCGAACGCGGCGACCGCCTCGCGGGTGGCCGACTCGAACAGGTGCGGGATCTCCTCCATGGTGCGGGCGACCTTGAGGCCGCGACCGCCACCGCCGAACGCGGCCTTGATGGCGACCGGCAGGCCGTGGTCGACGGCGAACGCCATCACCTCGTCCGCGTTCGCGACCGGGTCCGGGGTGCCGGGCACCAGCGGCGCGCCCGCGCGCTGCGCGATGTGCCGGGCGGTCACCTTGTCGCCGAGGTCGCGGATCGCCTGCGGGGTGGGGCCGACCCAGGTCAGCCCGGCGTCGATGACGGCCTGGGCGAAGTCGGCGTTCTCGGAGAGGAAGCCGTAGCCGGGGTGCACCGCGTCGGCGCCGGAGCGGGCCGCCACGTCGATCAGCTTGTCGATGCGCAGGTAGCTGTCGGCGGCGGTGTCACCGCCGAGCGCGTACGCCTCGTCGGCGAGCGTGGCGTGCAGGGCGTCCCGGTCGGAGTCCGCGTAGACGGCGACGCTGGCCAGCCCGGCGTCGCGGCAGGCGCGGATGACGCGGACGGCGATCTCGCCGCGGTTGGCGATGAGAACCTTGCGCACCTTGTGGCTCCTCCCGGGAGGTCGTTGCCGGGAGTTTAGCGGCCGAGCTGCGGGGCCTAACGATCGCTCAGTGTGGGATGCGGCACTGTAGTCAAACTTGGTTATTACGCTTGTCCCGTGTCGGCAACGAGGATGATGATTCTTGGCCTGGTTCGGTGGATGCAGCCGGTGCACGGCTACGACGTGCGCCGCGAGCTGCTCAGCTGGAGCGCGGACAAGTGGGCGAACGTGCAACCGGGCTCGATCTACCACGCGCTGCGCAAACTCACCGACGAGGGCCTGCTCCGGACCGTCTCGGTGGAGCAGGTGGGCGCCCGCCCGGCGCGCACCACGTACGAGGTGACGGCGAAGGGGGAGGACGAGTTCGAGACGTTGCTGCGGGCGCAGTGGTGGCAGCTCCACGAGCCGCCGGACCCGTTCGTGGCGGCGTTCTCCTTCCTGCCGGCGATGCCGCGCGAGGAGGCCGCGGCGGCGCTGCGCAACCGGGCGAACCTGCTCCGGGCCGGGGTCGAGTCGACGCGCGCCGCGCTCGACTCGGACTGGGTGCGCACCCGCAAGCCGGTGCACGTCGGGTGGATGTTCGAGCTGTGGCTGGCCCGCGCCGAGGCGGAGTCGGCCTGGTGCGAGCGGATCGCGGAGCGGATCGAGTCGGGAGTGTCTTACCTGCCCGATGGGATGGAACGGGCCGAGGACTGGTCGGGCTGGTCCGACGGCTCCCGGTGACACGACATAATCAACGTTGACTAAAAGAGCTATATCGCGTTAGCCTCGGCGGGAATCGCGGGGGATTCGTGCGTCCTCGCGGACGATCGGCGGCCGCTCAGGTCCGCCCGGACGACCAGGAGCAGAAATGATCGAGACCAGGGGGTTGCGGAAGTCGTACCGCTCCCGCGCGGGTCGCGAGACGAAGACAGTGGACGCGGTCCGCGGCGTCGACCTCGACGTCGCAGCGGGGGAGATCTTCGGCTTCCTCGGGCCCAACGGCGCCGGCAAGACCACCACGCTGCGGATGCTCGCCACGCTCATCGAGCCGGACGGCGGCGAGGCCACAGTGGCCGGCGCCGACCTGCGCAAGGACCCGGCCGAGGTGCGCCGCCGGATCGGCTACGTGGCCCAGGGCGGCAGCACCTGGGACGAGTCGAGCGCCCGCGAGGAGCTGGTGCTCCAGGCCCGCCTCTACGGCATCGGCAAGGCCGACGCGCACCGCCGTGCCGAGCGCGCGCTCGAAGCCTTCCAGCTCACCGAGTACGCCGACCGCAAGTGCAAGACCTACTCCGGCGGTCAGCGCCGGCGCGTCGAGATCGCGCTCGGCATCATCCACGAGCCGAAGATCGTCTTCCTGGACGAGCCGACCACCGGCCTCGACCCGCAGAGCCGCGCGCACATGTGGGACGAGATCCGCCGGCTGCGTACCGAGGGGATGACCGTCTTCATCACCACGCACTACCTGGACGAGGCGGACGCGCTCTGCGACCGCATCGCGATCATGGACCACGGCGAGGTGGTCGCCGAGGGCACACCGGCCGAGCTGAAGCGGGAGATCTCCGGCGAGGTGGTGATCGTCGGCCTGGACGCCCCGAGCACCCCGCGCGCCGCCGAACTGCTCGACACCGAGGCGTACGTGAGCAAGCTGGAGACCGTCGACGAGGGCGGCCTGCGCCTCTACGTCGACGAGGGCGCCACCGCCATCCCGCAGGTGCTGCGCCGGCTCGACCACGCCGGGCTGGACCTGCGCTCGATCGAGCTGCACCGCCCGAGCCTCGACGACGTCTTCCTCACCAAGACCGGCCGCTCGCTGCGCGAGTCCTGACCCCCGGAGAAGCTGTCATGAAACTCGCCCGCGACACCTGGCTGATCTTCCAGCGCCAGACGCAACTCCTGCTGCGCAACCCGGTGTGGATCTTCGTCGGCGTCTTCCAGCCGGTGATGTACCTGCTCCTGTTCGCCCCGCTGCTCAAGCCCGCGCTGAACGCACCCACCCAGGCCGCCGCGTACAAGATCTTCGTACCCGGCCTGCTCGTGCTGCTGGCCATCTTCGGCGGCCTGTTCCAGGGCTTCGGCCTGATCGCCGAGCTGCGCGCCGGCGTGATCGAGCGCTCCCGGGTCACCCCGGTCAGCCGGCTCGCCCTGCTCCTCGGCCGCTCGCTGCGCGACGTGGTCTCGCTGATCGCGCAGGCGATCATCATCACGCTGCTGGCGCTCGCGTTCGACCTGCGCGTGTTCATCGGCAACCTGCTCCTGGCGTACCTGATGCTCGCCCTCATCGCGCTGATGACCTCGGCCGTCTCCTACGGCATCGCGCTCAAGGTCAAGAGCGAGGACGCGCTCGCCCCGCTGATGAACACCGTCGCGCAGCCGGTGCTGCTGCTCTCCGGCATCCTGCTGCCGCTCACCTTCGCCCCCGGCTGGCTCCAGGGCGTGGCCAAGTGGAACCCGTTCTCCTGGGCGGTCGAGGGCACCCGCGCGCTGTTCAACGGCGACCTCGGCAACGACCGGGTGTGGCAGGGCCTCGGCATCATCGCGGTGCTCGCCGCCGCAGGCGTTTTCTGGGCCGCCCGCCAGTTCGCCCGCAGCGTCCGCTGAGCAGGGGAGACCTACCTCTCAGCAGGGGCGGGGCACCGGCCGGGCG